>NZ_JBXASK010000005.1:0-435005 GCF_058809215.1 Caulobacter sp. GW821-FHT10F06
CGATGTCGGCGGAGGCGGCTATCTATCCAACCTCGAATTCCGTGTCAAATCGTTTTTTTCAAAACTTTCCGACTTTCGCCGCCGAGCCAGTTTTTCAACCGATCCAGCAGAGCCGGCAGCTTCTAAAGAAGCTACCAAATCCAGTCAACCATTTTCTTTGAAGAAATCTTCTTAGAAACAACTGACTAGACTTAACATCGCGCCGCTGAATTCTTGCGAACACTTGGCGGCGATGCCGGAGCGGCGCTTCTAGAGAAGCTCCATTCCGAAGTCAACCAACTCTTTTCGGCGATTTCAAAACCCGGAAACCGGGGAGTGAAAAGGCAAAAGGATGAACCAGGGCCGCCGAGGCCGCCCTCTGAATGGTGCATCACCGAGTCGATTGAGGCGCGGAAACTAGCGAAGCAATTCGGACTAAGCAAGCGCCCTTTCGGGAACCAACTTCGTCCGGGCGCGATGCGTTTCCGAGCGAGGGGCGGATTTAGGCCTCGCCATCCGACATGGCAACCCCCGCGTGACGATATAACGACGCTTTTTGGACGGCGTCGTTAACGCCGTCCTTAGTGCTGGCTTTCCGGCAGCCGCACGACCAGGCCGTCGAGGGTGTCCGACACCTTGATCTGGCACGACAGGCGGCTGTTGGGCTCGACGTTCTCAGCGAAGTCCAGCATCGACTCCTCCATGGCGGACTTCTCGCCGGTCTTGTCGAGCCAGGCGTCGTCCACATAGACGTGGCAGGTGGCGCAGGCGCATGCGCCGCCGCAATCGGCGTCGATGCCCGGCACGTTGTTCTTCACCGCGCCTTCCATGACCGTCAGGCCCGGCTTCACGTCGATGACGTGTTCGGCGCCGTCGTGCTCGATATAGGTGATCTTGGCCATCAGTTCCCCTTTGGGCGGCTTCAGGCCGCCACGTCCTTCATGGATATCGTCGTATCGGTGAGCTTGCCCACCGACACCGGCGTACGCTTGGCGATCAATTGCTTGCCCGCCATGAATTCGGGCGGCGCGTTGACCGCCTCCACCGCCTGGATCAGGTCGCCCTTCATATGGAAGACGGCGAACCTGGCGGCGGCGACATCGCCGCGCACCACGATGTGGTCGGCGTCGAACGGCAGGCCGGCGATCTGGAGCTTCAGGTCATACTGATCCGACCAGAACCACGGCACTTCCGGAACGGGTCCGGCGCGGCCGACGATGGCGGCGGCGGCCTGCTTGGCCTGCTCCAGCGCATTGGGCACGCTTTCCAGGCGGAACTGGCGCTCATAGAGCGGCAGCGGCCGATGGCTGACGTCGCCGATCGCGAAGATCTTCGGATCGCTTGTGCGCGCCTCCAGATCCACGACCACGCCGTTGACGCATTCCAGGCCCGCGTCCTTGGCCAGTTCGTCATTGGGAATGGCGCCGACGCCCACGAGGACGACGTCGCAGGCGACAACCCGGCCGTCGGAGAACTTCACGCCCGTGACACGGCCGTCCCGGCCCTCGAAGGCCTCGACCCCGGCGTTGAGTTCGAAGGCGACGCCCTTGGCGCGGTGATAGTCCTGGAAGAAGGATGACAGCGCGTGGCAGGCGACCCGGGCCAGCACCCGCTCCTCGCGCTCGATGATCATGGCGTGGGCGCCCAGAGCCCGGGCCGAGGCCGCCGCCTCCAGGCCGACATAGCCGCCGCCGACCACGGCCAAGCGCTTGTCGGGGCCCAGCGCGTTCTTCAGCAGCTCGGCGTCGGCGGCGGTGCGCAGGGCCAGGACGCCCTTCAGGTCGGCGCCGGGGATCGGCAGCATCCGCGCGCGGGCGCCGGTGGCCAGGATCAGATAGCCGTACGGAAGGATCTCGCCCGAGGCCAGGGTGACGGTCTGGTCGGCGCGATCGATGCGCGTGACCACGCCGCCGAGGCGCAAGGACACGTTGGCCTCTTCATACCACTCGGCGGGCTTGAGGGAGAGCGACTCGGCGTCGGCCTCGCCCTTCAGCCAAGCCTTGGACAGCGGCGGGCGTTGATAGGGCAGGAGCGGCTCGTCGCCGATGAGGGTGATCGGACCCGTATGGCCGTACTGACGCAGGAACGCGGCCGCCGACCCGCCGGCGTGACCGGCTCCGACAATGACAACGCGCGCGTTCAGATCGCCCGGCTCGACTGCGTTCAAGGACGCGCCCTCCCTTTCGTCAAAAATGACGGCGGCGTCACCTTTTGGCAAGCACCTTGAGCGCGGTCACCGTCATCGAACGGATACGGCGTTTTGAGCGTACGCCACACGTCTTAGTTCTAAGGCCCTCGCCCACCGATCAAACGGGAGTGAGGGCCTTGATCGGAAGCCGGTGCGTCAGACGACGCGCTCGACCATCATCTTCTTGATCTCGGCGATCGCCTTGGCCGGGTTCAGGCCCTTGGGGCAAACCTGGGCGCAGTTCATGATCGTGTGGCAGCGATAGAGCTTGAACGGATCCTCGAGCTGGTCGAGGCGGTCGCCGGTCGCTTCGTCGCGGCTGTCGATCAGCCAGCGATAGGCGTGCAGCAGGGCCGCCGGGCCCAGATACTTGTCGCCGTTCCACCAGTAGCTGGGGCACGAGGTCGAGCAGCAGGCGCAGAGGATGCACTCATAGAGGCCGTCCAGCTTCAGACGGTCTTCCGGGCTCTGCTTCCACTCGGTCTGCGGCTCGGGGGTGTCGGTGTGCAGCCAGGGCTCGACCGAGGCGTACTGCGCGTAGAACAGCGTCAGGTCCGGGATCAGGTCCTTGACCACCGGCGCGTGCGGCAGCGGGGCGATCTGCACGGCCTTGCCGGGCACTTCGGCCCAGCCGTGGGTGCAGGCCAGGGTGTTGCGGCCGCCGATGTTCATCGAGCACGAGCCGCACACCCCTTCCCGGCACGACCGGCGGAAGGCCAGCGTCGGGTCGATGGTGTTCTTGATATAGAGCAAGGCGTCCAGGACCATCGGGCCCACGGCGTCCATGTCGACGTCGTAGGTGTCCCAGCGCGGATTGCCGCCCGCCTCGGGATCGTAGCGATAGATCTTGAAGGTCTTGACCTTCTTGGCCCCCGCGGGCGCCGGCCAGTGCTTGCCGGCCTTGACCTGGGAGTTCTTGGGAAGCGTAAGCTCGACCATAGGACCCTCAATAAACCCGTGCTTTGGGCGGGATGTAGGCGATGTCGTCCGACATCGTGTAGCTGTGGACCGGGCGGTAATCGATCTTCACCTTGCCGGTGCCGACGTCGAGCCAGGCCAGGGTGTGCTTCATCCACTCGCCGTCGTTGCGATCGCCGAAGTCTTCCCGGGCGTGGGCGCCGCGGCTTTCGGTGCGGTTGACCGCGCCGTTCACCGTGACGACCGCCTGGCCGATCAGGTTGTCGAACTCGAGGGTTTCCATCAGGTCGGTGTTCCACACCAGACCCCGGTCGGAGACCTTGATGTCGGCCTTCTTGGCCCACACCGCGTCCAGACGACGAACGCCGCTTTCCAGGCTTTCGCCGGTGCGGAACACGGCGGCGTCTTCCTGCATGGCCTTCTGCATTTCCAGACGCAGGCTCGCGGTCGTCTGCGTGCCGTTGGCGTTGCGGAAGCCGTCGAAGCGATCCAGATGCGGCTGGGTCTGGCTGTCCTTCAGTTCCGGTTGCTTGGCGCCGGGCTTGAGGATCTCGGCGCAGCGCAGCGCGGCCGCGCGGCCGAACACCACCAGGTCGATCAGGGAGTTCGAGCCCAGGCGGTTGGCGCCGTGCACCGAAACGCAGGCGGCCTCGCCCACGGCCATCAGGCCGGGGATCACCTGGTCGGGGTTGCCGTCCACCTTGGTGACGACTTCGCCGTAGAAGTTCGTGGGGATGCCGCCCATGTTGTAGTGGACGGTCGGCAGAACCGGGATCGGGGCCTTGGTCACGTCGACGCCGGCGAAGACCTTGGCGGTCTCGGAGATGCCGGGCAGGCGCTCGTGCAGGATCTTCGGATCCAGGTGATCCAGGTGCAGGAAGATGTGGTCCTTGTTGGGGCCCACGCCGCGGCCTTCGCGGATCTCGATGGTCATGGCCCGGCTGACCATGTCGCGCGGGGCCAGGTCCTTCACGGACGGCGCATAGCGCTCCATGAAGCGCTCGCCCTCCGAGTTGGTCAGATAGCCGCCCTCGCCGCGGGCGCCTTCGGTGATCAGGCAGCCGGCGCCGTAGATGCCGGTGGGGTGGAACTGCACGAACTCCATGTCCTGCAGCGGCAGGCCGGCGCGCAGCGCCATGGCGTTGCCGTCGCCCGTGCAGGTGTGGGCCGAGGTGGCCGAGAAGTAGGCGCGGCCGTAACCGCCGGTGGCCAGGATCACCATCTGGGCCTGGAAGCGGTGCAGGGTGCCGTCGTCGAGCTTCCAGGCGGTGACGCCCCGGCACACGCCGCCTTCGTCCATGATCAGGTCGAGGGCGAAGTACTCGATGAAGAACTCGGTGTCGTGGGCCAGGGACTGGCCGTACATCGTGTGCAGCATGGCGTGACCGGTGCGGTCGGCCGCCGCGCAGGTGCGCTGGATCGGGCCTTCGCCGTAGTTCTTGGTCATGCCGCCGAAGGCGCGCTGATAGATCTTGCCCTCGGCCGTGCGCGAGAAGGGCACGCCCCAGTGCTCGAGCTCATAGACGGCGGCCGGCGCGTTACGCGTCAGATATTCGATGGCGTCCTGGTCGCCCAGCCAGTCCGACCCCTTGACGGTGTCGTACATGTGCCAGCGCCAGTCATCCTGGCCCATGTTGCCGAGCGAGGCCGAGATGCCGCCTTGCGCCGCGACGGTGTGCGAGCGGGTCGGGAACACCTTGGTGACGCAGGCAGTCTTCAGACCGGCCTGGGCGCAGCCGAGCGCGGCGCGGAGGCCCGAGCCGCCGGCGCCGACGACGACGACGTCGAACTTGTGATCGATGAACTTGTAGGCCGACATCAGAAGGCTCCGGTGAGGGCGACCTTCAGGATCGAGAAGACCCCCAGGGCGCCGCTGAGCACGCAGACGAAAACGTTCAGGATGACCAGAGCGCTCTTGGTCGTGAACTTGTGGATGTAGTCCTCGATCACGACCTGGATCGCGCCCTGCAGGTGGACCAGGGCGGTCACCAGCAACAGGGCCAGCAGCACGGCGTTGATCGGGCTGGAAAGCCACACGGCCGCGCCCTCGAAGTCGCCGGCCGCTAGCTTCAGGCCGGCGAACACGCCCCACAGGGACAGCGGGATCAGGGCCAGGCCCGAAACGCGCTCGGTGATGAAGTGGCTGACGCCGTGGCGAGCGGCGCCCATGCCGCGAGCCCGCGACAGCGGGGTGCGGAAACGTTCGGAGTGGGTCTCGGCCATGATCAGAGCGCTCCCGTGGCGGCGGCGATCACCCAGGTGACGATGGTGGCGACCACCGCGAAGGCGATCGCGGTCGCGCCCGTCAGGTCGGCGGTCTTCGGCGCGAAGCCGACGCCGGCGTCCCAGAAGGCCTGGCGGATCGTGTAGGCGATGTTGAAGAACACGGCGAAGGTCAGGCCCAGCAGGACCAGCTTGCCGATCAGCGAGCCCAGCAGGCCCGCATAGAGCGCGTAGGCGTCCGGGCCGAGGGCCAGGGACAGCGCCCAGCCGGCCAGGATCACCGCGCCGACATAAAGGCCGACCACGCAGCCGCGGTGCAGGATCGAGCAGGCCATGGTGATATGCCAACGCCACACCTGCAGGTGCGGCGACATCGGGCGCTCAGGCAGCCCCCGGCTCGTGTCGGTCATGAGAGGTCCAACCCCAGTAGCCTTTGTGCGTTGCGGGATGCTTTTAAGCGTGACGGCGGGGGTGTCAACGAAACCGCCCTTGTTGAGAAACGTTCTCACGGTCGCACGGGTTGACGGGATTGGAACCTATAAAGCCAAGCTGGCATTGTGATGCCAGTGACGCGCGGGGGAGGCGCGCCTTGATGCGTGATCCGATCGATTTCCAGACTGTGTTCGACCGGATCCCGAGTCCGTACATGATGCTGGACCGCGAGTTTCGCTTCGTCGCCGCCAATCGCGCCTATCTCGCCACCGTCGCCCGCGCCTGGTCGGAGCTGGAAGGCCTGGACATGTTCGAGGCCTTTCCGTCCGACGGGGAAAGCCGGAGGATCCTGGAAGGCTCGCTGATCCGGGCCCGCGACAGCGGCCAGGTCGATATGCTGCCGCTGATCCAGTACGCCATCCAGCGCCCCGCCCATCTGGGCGGAGGGTTCGAGGACCGGATCTGGAGCGCCACCCACACGCCGATCGCCGGCGAGAACGGCGAGACCCTCTATATTCTCCAGCACACCCAGGACGTGACCGAGATCCAGCGGCTCAAGGACGTGGCCTTCGGCGGGCGCGCGCCCGTGGCGGCGGCCATGCTGGGCGATGACGTCCTGCGGCGGGCCGAGACCGTCCAGGCCCAGAGCCTGCAACTGCGCCAGCTGTTCATGCAGGCCCCCAGCTTCATGGCGGTTCTGCGCGGCCCGGACCACGTGCTGGAGCTGGTCAACAACGCCTATCTGCAGCTGATCGGCCATCGCGACGTGGTCGGCCTGCCGCTGGGCCATGCCCTGCCCGAGGTGGTGGAGCAGGGGTTCGTGGCGCTGCTGGACACCGTGCGCACCACCGGCGAGGCCTTCGTCGGCCGCCAGATCAAGGTCGTGCTGCAACGCGATCCCGGCGGCGCGCCCGAGGAGCGCTATCTCGACTTCATCTATCAGCCGATCATCGAGGACGACGGCGAGGTGTCCGGCGTCTTCGTCGAGGGCGCCGACGTCAGCGACCGGGTGCGGGCCCAGGAGCGCCAGCGCCTGCTGGTCGACGAGCTGAACCACCGCGTGAAGAACACCCTGGCCACTGTCCAGGCCATCGCCCAGCAGACCCTGCGCAGCGCGACGACGCCGGAGCGGTTCGCCGAGGCCTTCGAGTCGCGGCTGCTGGCCCTGTCCAAGACCCACAACGCCCTGACCGACAGCCACTGGACCGGCGCAGGCCTGCGCCAGATCCTGTGGCAGGAGCTGAGCCCCTATGGCTCCGAGCGGGTGCTGATCCAGGGCCCCGACGTCCAGCTGTCGGCGCGCCTGGCCCTCGCGCTGGGCATGGTGTTCCACGAACTGGCCACCAACGCCGCCAAGTACGGCGCCCTGTCGGGCGGCGGGCGCCTGCGGGTGACCTGGGCGGTCGACGACGCCGACGACCTGACCCTGGAATGGCGCGAAAGCGGCGGACCTCCGGCCTCTCCGCCCGCCAAGCGCGGCTTCGGCTCACGGCTGATCGAGCGCAGCATCACCGGCGAACTTCAGGGCCGGATCGCGGTCGACTACGCAGACACCGGCCTGGCCTGCCGCTTCACCGTGCCTTTGGCGCGGGAGCCTTAAGGTCGGTCAGGGTTTCGCTTCACGATATGAGACGCCCGCCTCTTTAAAGCTCCGCCATTCCCGCCCCTGTGGCGGGAATGGCGGAGGGAAATTAGGGGGCGATGTGCGTTCGATTGCTCCCTAAGCGCAGCACGTTCAGCGCCAGGTGCTGCAACAGCATGATGGTCTTGGCGTCGCGGATGCGGCCGTCGGCGATCATGGCCAGGGCCTCGTCGATGGTGGGCTCCACGACCTCGATGTCTTCGCCCTCGTCGGGATGGCCGCCGCCGTCGCCGATGCGCATGGCCGCGTCGTATTCGGCCACGAAGAAGTGCAGAATCTCGGTCACCGAGCCGGGGCTCATGAAGGCCTCGAAGACCTTGCGGACCTCGCCGAGGCGATAGCCCAGCTCCTCCTCGACCTCGGCGCGGATGCGCACTTCCGGCTCGGCGTCGTCCAGCAGGCCGGCGGCCGCCTCGATCAGCAGGTCGTCATAGCCGTTGACGAAAGCCGGATAGCGGAACTGCCGCACCAGCAGGACGGTGCGCCGTTCCAGATTGTAGGGCAGCAGCACCGCCCCGTTGCCGCGGTCGTAGTGCTCGCGGGCTTGCGTCTGCCAGGTCCCGTCCCGACGCTTCCAGTCGAAGGTCGTCGTCTTCAGGACGTACCAGTTGTCCGACAGCAGCTTGGTCTCGCGCACGCGGACGCGGTCTTGAACGCTCATGGCGGCTCCTAGTCCCGTACGCGGGCGACATAATCGGCGGATCGCATCTCCTGCAGGCGCGAGACCGTGCGCTCGAACTCGAACGAGCCGTCACCGGCAGGATACAGCGCCTCGGGCTCGGCGTCGGCCAGGGCCACCAGCTTGGCGTCGGCCTCATAGAGCGCGTCGATCAGGGTGTTGAACCGCTTGGCCGCGTCGCGCCGCTCGGGCGTCAGGCGCGGGACGTCTTCCAGGAAGATGGTGTGGAAGCGTTCGGCGATGGCCAGGTAGTCCTGCGGGCCCAGGGCCTGCTGGCACAGGCTGGCGAAGGACGAGCGCAGCAGGCCGCCGGCCACGCGCGGCAGGCGCATCTTGCGGCCCAGCACCTCCAGCGTCGCGCCGGTCTCGGGCGCGCCGTCCAGCATGTCGGCCCACAGATGCTCGAACTCGGCCTGGCGGGCCTTGTCGTTGGGCGACAGCCAGGTGCGGGCGGCGCGCAGGCGGTCAAGGCGGAAGTCCACCGGCCCGCGCACGGCCACGACGTCCAGGGCGGTCTTCAGCATCTCGATGAAGGGCACGAACAGCTGGCGGTTCAGGCCGTCCTTGTAGAGGTCGTCCGGAGGCCGGTTGCTGGTGGCCACCAGCGTGACGCCCTGGGCGAACAGCGCTTCGAAGAGGCGCCCCAGGATCATGGCGTCGGCGATGTCGGTGACCTGCAGCTCGTCGAAGCACAGCAGCCGGGCCTGGCCGGCGATCAGGTCGGCGGTCGGGACGATCGGGTCGTCGCCCTTGTGCTGGCCGAAGCGCGCCTTGCGCTCGGCTGCGTCGCCCTTGCGCCAGGCGTCGATGTGGGCGTGGACCTCGGCCATGAAGGCGTGGAAGTGGATGCGGCGCTTGCGGGCGACGGGAGCGGACTCGAAGAACAGGTCCATCAGCATGGACTTGCCGCGCCCGACCGGTCCCCAGAGATAGACGCCGCGCTGGCTCTTGGGCTTGCGGCCGAACAGCGAGAAACCGGGCTCGCCGGCCGAGTCCAGGTCGGCCTCCAGCCGTGACAGGGCGTCGACGGCGGCGGCCTGGGCGGCGTCGGGACGGATCTCGCCCTGGGCCAGGCGCTCGCGATAGGCGGTGCGGAGTGAAGTCGGCATCGGGATTGCGGTTAGCGCGGTACGGCTGGGAGGGAAAGAGGCCGCAACGTCAACCGCCGCGCTCCGCCGCCCGAAGCCGGCGGCTCATGAAGTCGACGAAGGCCCGCAGCGGGGCCGACGCGCCCAGGCGGCTGGGATAGTAGAGTCGCCAGCTGGTCTCGCCGGCCAGGTAGTCGTCCAGCACCCGCTCCAGCCGTCCGGTCGCGACATGTTCGGCCACCTGGGTCTCCGGACCGTAGGCCAGGCCCATGCCGTCGATCGCCGCCTGCCGCAGCAGGTCGAAATCGTTGATGCTCAGCGGCCCGTCGACCGCGACGTCGAATTCCTGGCCGTTCTCGGCGAACTCCCAGCGATAGTTCCGACGGCGCGTGATCTGGTGGATGTTGAGGCAGGGAAAGTCCTTCAGATCATGGGGATGGCCCGGCCGCCCGATGCGATCCAGCAGCGCCGGGGCGGCGAACACGCAGAACCGGAACGGCTTGGAGACCCGCACGGTGACCATGTCTGGCGCGATCATCTCGCCCAGGCGCACGCCGACGTCGAAGCCGTCCTCGATGATGCTGACCGAGACGTCGTCGACCACCACTTCCAGCTTCACGTCGGGATAGGCGCGCGAGAACTCGGCCACCACCGGGGACAGCACCATGGTCATGGCGCCGCGCGACAGGGTCACCCGCACCACGCCCGCCGGCCCTTCCCCCAACGACCGCGCCGAGGCGGTGGCGGCCATGACGCCCTCGACGGCCGGCTTGACGCCGTCGAGGAAGCGGCGGCCGGCTTCGGTCAGACCCACCTCACGGGTGGTGCGGGCCAGCAGGGTCACGCCCAGACGGGCTTCCAACTGCTTGATCGTGTGGCTGACGGAGGCCGCGGTCACGCCAAGGTCGCCGGCCGCCACGGTGAAACTGCGTCGCCGCGCCACCGCTGCGAAGGCGACGACGCCGTCCATCAGGTCGCGTTGCAATTATCAAATCCTGCTTGAAAGTCTGTTGAGACTATCAAGGATTATCACTGACGCTTCAAAAGCGCATCTCCTTGTCACCGGGACAGGCCCGGCAACGACAGGAGATTTCCAGATGTCCGCCAATATCGAAAACAAGGTCGTGGTCATCACCGGCGCCAGCAGCGGCCTGGGCGAAGCCACCGCTCGCCATCTCGCCGCCAAGGGCGCCAAGCTGGTGCTGGGCGCGCGCCGCCTCGACCGCCTCGAGGCTCTGGTCGCCGAGATCCGCGCCGCCGGCGGCCAAGCCGTCGCCCGCCAGACCGACGTCACCGTCAAGCTCGAGGTCGAGGCCCTGATCGCCGCTGGCGTCGAGGCCTTCGGCCGCGTGGACGTGATGGTCAACAACGCCGGCCTGATGGCCATCGCCCCGATATCGGCGGGCGCCACCGACGAGTGGGACCGGATGATCGACATCAACATCAAGGGCCTGCTGTACGGCGTCGCCGCCGCCCTGCCGGTCTTCGAGGCGCAGGGCTCGGGCCAGTTCGTCAACATCTCGTCGATCGCCGGCCGCAAGGTCTTCAGCCCGGGCGGCACGGTCTACAGCGGCACCAAGTTCGCCGTGCACGCCATTTCGGAAGGCCTCCGGCACGAGGTGGGCTCCAAGATCCGAGTGACGGTGATCTCGCCCGGCGGCGTAAACACCGAACTCAAGCACGGCAGCTCGGACGCCGAGTCCCTGAAGAACCTGGACGCGTTCTACGAGATCGCCATCGGCTCGGACGCCATCGCCCGCGCCATCGCCTACGCCGTCGAGCAGCCGGCCGATGTCGACGTCAGCGAGATCGCCGTCCGTCCGACCGCTCAGGACTTCTAGGAAGCCTCAAGGGGGCGGGTTTCAGCTCGCCCCCAGCTCCTTGCGCACGAAGCGATAGGTCTCGCGCCGTTCGCAGGCGCAGGCCCGCATCTGGCCGTCCTTGGTCCACCAGACCATCAGCGGCCAGGCGAACTTGACGCCATTGTCCTTCAGCAGCGGGATCAGCTTTTCGACATTGGCGCGGCCGGCCTCGACCACCGCCGTGCGGGCGATGTCGCCGTCGGCCGGCTTGATGCCCGGCGCGGTCCAGGCTTCGACCGGGGTGGCGTCCCAGCGCTCGGCCAGGGCCCAGCTGCGGTTGACCCACAGCTCGGCCACCGTGGCCCGTCGACTTCGGCACGCCGTTCTTCTCGGCCCGGGCCACCTCGATCACCCGGGTGTCGACGCCCGCTTCATGCAGCTTCGGAAACTCCTCGGCCTTGAACCGCACGCAGTCGGGGCAGGTGCGGAAGCTGACCATGTAGAACTTGGGCCCCGGCAGGTTCGGCGACACCCAGCCGGACTCCTGCAGGATCTTGGCGATCTCGGCCTGGTGCTTGGTGATGGTCTTGGGCCGCCAGCGCAGCTCAAGGTTCCAATAGCCGTAGACGCCGGCCCCGATCGCGACCAGGACCAGCAGGGCGATCAGCCCCCGCACGAACTTTTTCATTCCAGCGCTCCCTTGGCGACGCGGACCCTAGGCTCGGCCGCCGCGACGCGCCCGTCAAATTTCCTGACACGGATCACAACGCCTCCTAAGCTCGTCGGATGCTCAAGGTCTCCGAGCTCGGCCCCGCGCCGCACATCGTCGACACCCTGATCGCCGAGCGCGCGCCCCGGCTGACCGGCGCGGCGCTGTGGCCGCTGGTCCGCCCGCCGCTGCATGCCCTACTGGGCTACGCCAAGGCCCGCGCCATGGTCGACGCCATCGCCGACAGGGGCGGCCGCGCGGCGCTGGAGCACGTCTCGGCCCTGCTGGCCCTGAAGGTTTCGGTTCGCGGCCTGGAGAACCTGCCCCCGGCGGGCCGCGTGGTGATCGTCGCCAACCACCCGACCGGCATCGCCGACGGTGTGGCGGTCTATGACGCCCTCAAGGCCAGGCGGCCCGATCTCGTCTTCTACGCCAACGCCGACGCCCATCGGGTCTGTCCGCGCTTCGACGAGGTGCTGATCCCGGTCGAATGGGTGGAGGCCAAGCGCAGCCGCGAGCGCATGCGGCTGACCTTGCAGATGACCCGCGAGGCCGTGGAGGCCGATCGCGCGCTGATGGTGTTCCCGGCCGGACGCCTGGCGACGCGCGACGCCGAGGGCCGGCTGACCGATCCGCCCTGGGCGACCTCCGCCGTCTCCATCGCCCGCAAGTACGACGCGACCATCGTCCCGATCCATGTCGCCGGCCCGTGGTCGACCCTGTTCCACCTGTTCGACAAGCGCTCGCGAGAGCTGCGTGACATCACCCTCTTCCATGAGCTGCTGAACAAGACCGGCCGCCGGTTCGATCTGATCGTCGGCCGGCCCGTCGATCCGGCGAGCCTGCCCGCCGACACGGGGGAAGCCACGGACGTCTTGAAACGCTATGTGGAGCGCGTTCTCCCCGACCAGCCCGAGGGATCGCTGACTTGAACGCCATCCGCCTCGAAAACGAGGCCGCCACCCAGGACCTGGGCCGCGCCCTGGCCTGCGCCCTGCAGCCCGGCGACGCCCTGTGCCTGACAGGGCCGCTGGGCGCCGGCAAGTCGACCCTGGCCCGCGCCCTGATCCGCGCCCTGACCACGCCCGACGAGGAGGTCCCCAGCCCGACCTTCACCCTGGTGCAGTTCTACGAGACCGCCGCATTCCCCTTGGCCCATTTCGACCTCTACCGCCTAAGCGATCCCGACGAAGCCTATGAGATCGGCCTGGACGAGGCCCTGGAGGGGGGCGTGGCGCTGATCGAGTGGCCGCAGAAATTGGAAGGGCGTTTGCCGCCGACTCGGCTCGATATAGACATCGCCCTCGACGGCGACGCGCGACGCGTCACGATCACCCGGCATGGCGAGTTTGAAGGACGCACCCTTGAGTTCTGAGCGCGAGACGGCCAAGGCCGCGTTCCTGTCGGCCCACGGCTATGGCGACGTCCGCCGCGAGAGCCTGGGCGGCGACGCCTCGACCCGCAGCTACGAGCGCCTGCATCGCGAGGGCGGCGTCAGCTTCATATTCATGGACCAGCCGCCCTCGGTCGAGACCGCGCCCTGCCCGCCCGAAGCGACGCCGGCCGAACGCGCCGCCCTCGGCTACAACGCCCTGGCCCGCCTGGCCGCCGGCCGGGTGGACGCCTTCATCGCCTGCGCCGGCTGGCTGAACGCCCAGGGCCTGTCGGCGCCCAAGGTGCTGGCCGCCGATCCGGGCGCCGGCCTGGCCGTGTTGGAGGACCTCGGCGACGACCTTTATGCCCGCCTGATCGAGACCGGGACCGACGAGGGCCCACTCTATGACGCCGCCATCGACGGCCTGCTGGCCCTGCACGCCGCCCCGACCCCGAGCGTGCTGGACTTCGACGGTTCGACCTGGCCGCTGCTGACCTATGACGACCTGGCCCTGAAGACCGCCCACGACATCTTCACCGAGTGGCAGCCCAAGTTCCGCGACGTCGCCTTCGACGATGCGGCGCTCGCGGACTGGGAAGCCATCTGGGCGCCGATCCGCGCCAAGGGCGAGGCGAACGCCAGGGTGTTCTGCCATCGCGACTATCACGCCGAGAACCTGATCTGGCTGCCGGCGCGCGACGGCGCGGCCAAGGTCGGCCTTCTCGACTTCCAGGACGCCGTCCTGGCCCATCCGGCCTGGGACCTGTCGATGCTGCTGCACGACGCCCGCCGCACGGTGTCGCCGCAGCGCGAAGCCGCCAGCCTCGATCGCTATCTGGCCGCCCGCCCCGAGCTGGACCGCACCGCCTTCCTGGCCGACTACCACGCGCTGGGGGCGCTCAACATCATCCGGATCCTTGGCATCTTCGCCCGCCTGGTGACCCGCGACGGCAAGCCCCGCTACGCCGACTTCATTCCTCGGCTGTGGACCTATCTGGACGCCTGCTTCGCCGATCCGGCGCTGAAGAACCTCAAGGCCTGGTTCGACGCCCACGTCCCGGCGGAGGCTCGCCGATGAACGCTCCCAAGATCGCAATGGTGTTGGCCGCGGGCCTGGGCACCCGCATGCGCCCGCTCACCGACGACCGGCCCAAGGCCCTAGTCGAGGTTGGCGGCCGGGCCCTGATCGACCACATGCTGGACCGCCTGGTCGAGGCCGGGGTCGAGACCGCCGTGGTCAATGTCCACTACTTCGCCGACCTGGTCGAAGCCCATCTGGCCGCCCGTCAGGCCCGAGGCCTCGCGCCCCGCATCGTCATCTCCGACGAGCGCCCGCAGGCGCTGGAGACCGGCGGCGGCGTCAAGCAGGCCCTGCCGCTGCTGGGCGATGGCCCGGTCTGGGTGGCCAATATCGACTCCGTCTGGATCGAGAGCGGCGCCCCCGCCCTCGACGCCGTCGCGGCGGCCTGGGATCCGGAGCGGATGGACGTCTGCCTGATGCTGGCCTCGACCGCCGGTTCGCTGGGCTTCCATGACAGCGGCGACGTGTTCCTGAACGACGGCGTGGTGCGCTTCAAGAATCCCGGCGAGCCCGCGCCGCTGGTCTATGTCGGCGTCCACATCTGCAAGCCGGCCATCACGGCGGACGGTCCCGAGGGTCCGTTCTCGCTGCTGCCGATCTGGAAGGGCCTGGCCGCCAACCACCGTGTGCACGGCGTCTCGCCCGAGGGCTTGTGGATGCATGTCGGCGACCCCGGCGCGCGCGACCTCGCCGAGGCCAAGCTGAAATGACCTTCGGCGGCCCCTTCGACCGAGACGGGCCGCGCTGGTTCTCGATCCCGGCCCACCGTCCGTTCGTGGACGATCTGGCCCGGGGTTTCCTGGCGGCGCTGGCGCATATGGGTCCCGAGGCCCTGCCCCGCGCCACCCTGCTGACCCCGACGCGTCGCGGGGCCCGCGCCGTGGCCGACGCCCTGCTGGCCGCCAGCGACGGCAAGGCCCTGCTGCTGCCGCAGATCCGCCCCCTGGGCGACCTGGACGAGGGCGAGCCGCCGTTCGAGCCGGGCGACCTGGCCCTGGACCTGCCGCCGGCCATCGCCTCACGCCGCCGGCGGTTCGAGCTGGCGCGGATCGTGGTCGACCATGCCGACCTCCTGACCTTCACCCCCGGCGCCTCGCAAGCGCTGGAGATGGCCAAGGCGTTGTCGGACTTCTTCGACAGCTGCCGAATCGAGGAAATCGACACCGACGGCAAGCTCGACGGCCTCGCCGACGGCGACCTGGCCCAGCACTGGCAGGTTTCCGCGCGGTTCCTGAAAGCCGTGCTGGCCGCCTGGCCCAAGCGGCTGGAAGAACTGGGCCTGATCGACGTCGCCGACCGCCGCGTGCTGCTGCTGCGCGCCCTGGCCGAGCGCTGGAAAGAGCATCCGCCGAGCGAGGTGCTGGTCGCCGCCGGCTCGACCGGCACGGCGCCGGCCACCGCCGACCTGCTGCGCGTGGTCGCCGCCGCCCCATTGGGCGCGGTCGTGCTGCCGGGCCTCGACGAAGACCTGGCCGAAAGCGCTTGGGACAAGGTCGGCGAGCAGCATCCGCAGGGCGCCATGCGCCGCCTGCTGGACCGCGCCGGGATCACCCGCGCCGATGTCCGTCCCTGGTTCCCCTCCGCCGACAGCCGGGGCCGCTGGCGCCGGCGGATCGTCAACGAGGCCCTGCGCCCAGCCGAGGCCACCGCCGACTGGCTGGCCCAGATCGACAGCCTGCGCGCCGAGGCCCCCGAGCTCGACCCGGTCGCCGAAGGGCTGAAAGGCCTGTCGCTGATATCGGCCCGCACGGAGGAAGAAGCCGCCAGCGCCTGCGCCTTGCTGCTGCGCGAGGCCCTGGAAGATCCCAACCGCACCGCCGCCCTGGTCACGCCCGACCAGACCCTGGCCCGCCGGGTCAATGCCCGCCTGCTGCGCTGGGGCGTGATCCCCGACAGCTCGGCCGGCGCGCCCCTGGCCGCCAGCCCGGCCGCGATCCTGGCCCAGCACCTCGCCGGCCTGGTCGCCGATCCGCTGGACCCCGTGCGCCTGCTGGCCCTGGCCAAGCATCCGTTGGTGCATGTCGACGATGACCTCTCGGCCGCGACGACGCTGGAGCTGAAGGGCCTGCGCGGCCCCGCGCCGCGTTCGGCGGACGCTCTGCTCAAGCGGCTGGACGAGCACCCAAACGCCCGCACCCTCGCCCAGCGCCTGCTGGCCGCCGTCGCCCACGCCGGCGCGCCCTATGTCGACGAACTGGCCCCGCCGTCGAAAGCGGCGTTGGCCCTGACCGAAGCGCTGGAGGCCCTGACCGGCCCGGACCGCCTGTGGATCGGCCAGGCCGGCGAGTGCCTGGGTTCCCTGCTCTCGGCCCTGATCGAGGACGGCGTCGTTTTGCCCGACGCCAAGCCGCAGGCCTTCGCCGACATCCTCAACCGCCTGGTCAACGAGGAGACCTTGCGGGTCGGCGGCGCCACTCATCCCCGCCTGCGGATCCTGGGGGCCATTGAGGCCCGTCTGGTGCGCGCCGACCGGCTGGTGTTGGCGGGGCTGGAGGAAGGGATCTGGCCGCAGGGCGCGCCGATCGACCCGTTCCTGTCGCGTCCGATGCGCGAGAAGCTGGGCCTGCCGCCGCCCGAGCGCCGGGTCGGCCTGACCGCCCACGACTTCGCCCAGGCCGCCAGCGCGCCCGACGTCATCCTGGTCCATTGCGAGCGACGCGGCGGCGCGCCCGCCGTCGAGTCCCGCTGGCTGTGGCGGCTGAAGACCCTGGCCGGCGGCGCGGACCTGAAGCTGCCGCAACGCCAGGACGCCCTGGACTGGGCCCGCGCCCTCGACGCGCCGGGGACCTACGCGCCCTACGCCCGCCCGGCCCCGACCCCGCCGGTCGCCGACCGCCCGCGCCGCATGGCCGTGACCCGCGTCGAAGCCCTGACCCGCGACCCCTACGCCGTCTGGGCGCGCGACATCCTCAAGCTCTATCCGCTGGAACGCCCCGACGAACCGGTCGAGGCGAGGGCGCGCGGCACCGCCATTCACGCGGCGTTCGAGAAGTTCTCTCTGGACCATTCGGGTCCGGTGCCGGCCAACGCCGCCGCCATCTTCGAGGCGCTCTACATGAGCGAGCTGGTCTCGGCCGGCATGCCGCCGACGGCTCTGGCCCGCGAGCGTGCCCTGGCCCGGGAGGCCGCCGCCTGGGTCGCCGACTGGGAGCGCGACCGCCGCGCCCGGGCCGAGCGGATCATCGTCGAGGCCGAAGGCCGACTGACCTTCCCGATCAACGGCCAAGACTTCACCCTGACCGCCAAGGCTGATCGGCTGGAGCCCACCGCCGACGGCCTAGCCCATATCCTCGACTACAAGACCGGCGCCGCGCCGAGCAAGAAGCAGGTCGAGTCCGGCTTCTCGCCGCAGCTGACCCTGACGGCGGCGATCCTGCTGAACGGCGGCTTCCCGGATCTGCCGGGCCGTAAGCCCGGCGACCTGACCTATGTCCGCGTCACGGGCCGCAAGCCGGCGGGCCTCGAGGAAGTGCGGGTCACGGCCGCCGACAGCGAACACGCCGCCTTCCAGGCTCTGGACGGTCTGCGCACCCTGATCACCCGCTACGACGACCCGGCCCAGCCCTATCGCTCACGCACCGCCCCGCAGTTCGTGAAGGACCACCCGGGTGACTACGCCCACCTGGCGCGGGTGTTCGAGTGGTCCACCAGCGGCGACGATGGGGAGGGCGAATGACCGCCCTCGATCCCCAGCGCGTCGCCGCCGATCCGGCGATCAGCGCCTTCGTCACCGCCAACGCCGGCTCAGGCAAGACCAAGACCCTGATCGACCGGGTGGCGCGCCTGCTGCTGAACAGGACTAAACCCGAAGCCGTCCTTTGCGTGACCTACACCAAGGCCGCGGCGGCCGAGATGCAGAGCCGCCTGTTCCAGCGCCTCGGCAAGTGGTCGGTCACGGCGGACGCGGACTTGCGCAAGGAGCTCTCGGACCTGGTGGGCGAGCCTGACGCGGTCTTTGACGCCAAAAAGCTTTCTGAAGCCCGCGCGCTGTTCGCCCAGGCCCTGGAAACCCCCGGCGGCCTGAAGATCCAGACCATCCACGCCTTCTGCGAAAAGCTGTTGCGGCGCTTCCCGCTGGAGGCCGGGGTGTCGCCGGGCTTCGTGGTCATGGACGACTCGGCCGGCGCCGCCGTGGCCCGCGCGGCCCGCCGCACGGTGGCGGCCTATGTCGACACCCACGACGACGCCTATGCCGTGGCCTATGCGCGGTTCTCGGTGGCCTTGGACTTCGCGGCCTTCGAGTCGATGTTCGGCACGTTCGAGATCCGGCGCGGGGCGATCGCCGACTATCTGGCGCGGCACGGCGGCCTCTCCGGCGCGATCGAGGACGTCTGGCGGGTCTGTGGGTTCGACGAGCCGACAGATCCCCAAGCGGTCGCCGCCGAGGCGATGGACGAGATGGATCCCGATCTCTGGGAAGCCTGCGCCAGCCTCTTGGAATCCAGCGGCAAGGCCCGCGACACCGAGCACGCCGCTCGTCTGCGCGTCACCCTCGCCACACGGGATTTCGACGACGCCCTCTGCGCCCTGTTCACCGACAAGGAAGACCCTCGCAAGCACCTGCAGACCACCACGACCTTCAAGGCGCGGGAGGATTTGCGCGAGGCGCTGCTGGAGGAAACCGACCGGTTGTCCTTCGTCCGCCAGCAGGTTCGCGCCGCCGGCGTGGCGCATGACACGGCCGGGGCCCTGCGGCTGGCGGCGCTGTATATCCTGGCCCACGCCAACGAGAAGGCGTCACGCGGCGCGCTGGACTTCACCGACCTGATCGACCACGCCAAGGTGCTGCTGACCGAGAAGGTCGACGCGGCCTGGGTGCTCTACAAACTGGACGGCGGGGTCGATCACATCCTGCTCGACGAGGCCCAGGACACAGCGCCTGACCAGTGGGCGATCTTGCGGGCCCTGACCGCCGACTTCTTCGCCGGAGCCGGCGCGGGCGGTTGGCGCAAGACCCGCGACGAGCGGACCCTGTTCGTGGTCGGCGACGAGAAGCAGTCGATCTACTCGTTCCAGGGCGCCGATCCGCAGCGGCTGCTGATCGAGACCCAAGGCTACATCGCCCAGATCGAGGCCGTCGGCCGGGTGGGCATGGGCGTGCCGCTGACCGTCTCGTACCGCTCAACCCGCGAGGTCTTGAGCTTCGTCGACGCCCTGTTCTCCGATCCCGCCACCCGCGAGGGCGTGCCCCCGCCGGCCGGCGAGGACGTGGTGCGTCACCAACCCTTCCGCACCGACGGTCCCGGCTGCGTCGACCTGTGGCCGCTGACCCGCGAGCGCCCCGGCGAGGAGCGCGACGCCTGGGAGGCGCCGCTGGACGCCGAGACCGAGCACAGCGCCAACCGCCGCCTGGCCGAGGCCATCGCCGCCGAGATCAAGGGCATTCTCGATCGCGGCGACGAGGTCCACGACAAGGAGACGAAGCAGCGCCGCGCCGCCCACGCCGGCGACATCCTCATTCTCGTCCGCCGCCGCAAGGTGTTGTTCGAGGAGATCATCCGCGCCCTGAAGCGGCGGAACGTGCCGGTGGCCGGCGCCGACCGCCTGTCGCTGTCGGCCCATATCGCCTTCGACGACCTGCTGGCCTTGGGCCGGTTCGTGCTGTTCCCCGACGATGACCTGACCCTGGCGGCCCTGCTGAAGAGCCCGTTCTGCGCGTTGACCGACGAGGACGTCTACGCCCTGGCCAAGGGTCGCAAGGCGACGCTGTGGTCGGTGCTGTCGGCGCGCGCCGACGAGGATCCGCGCTGGACGGCCGCCCGCGACCTGTTGAGCTGGGCGCTGGTCGAGGGCTGCAAGCGCCAGCCGTTCGAGTTCTTCGCCACCCTGCTGGGCAAGGTCGACGGCGCCGGCGTGTCCAACCGCGCCAAGGTGCTGACCCGCCTGGGCGGCGAGGCCGATGAGGCGCTGGACGAGTTCCTGGCCCAGGTGATGGACGCCGAGCAGCGCAACATCCGTGACCTGGAGGCCCTGGTCGCCGACTTCGCTGCGCTGGACATCATCGTCAAGCGCGAGATGGAAGGCGCCCGCCGCGAGGTGCGGGTGATGACCGCTCACGGCTCCAAGGGGCTGGAGGCGCCGATCGTCTTCCTGCCCGAGACCACGGTGAAGCGCGGTGCGGGCGGCTCGCCGTTGCTGGCCACCGAGGATGGCGGGGTGCTGTGGTCGACCGGAAAGTCTTCGGACTGCGCCGCCTCGACCGCCGCCCGCGAGCTGCGCGACAAGAAAGAGGCCGAGGAGGCCCTGCGGCTCTATTACGTGGCCCTGACGCGAGCGCGGGACCGGCTGGTGCTGTGCGGTCGCATCGACGCCCGCACCAAGGACGAGAACGTCGGCGGCTGGTACGCGGCGGCCAAGGCAGCCTTCGCCCATGCCGACATCGCCCCCGACGTCCGCGAGATCGACGATCCGGACGCGCCGATCCTGCGCTACGGACCTGATCCCAAGACCCTGCCGCGCGAGGCCGAAGCGCTGGTCGCTGCCGCGCCCCTGCCCGCCTGGGCCACCGGTCCCGCCAAGCCCGAACCGGCCACCGCTCGCTACGCCGCCCCGTCGCGGATCGAGGACGAGGCCGACAGCCGCGCTCCGGCGCCGTCGCCCCTGGCCAAGGTGGAGGGCTTGGGTCGCTATCGGCGCGGCGAGATCATTCACCGGCTGCTGCAGATCCTGCCCGACGTCGCCCCGGCCGAGCGCCGCGTGGCGGGCGTTCGCCTGCTGGCCGCCGAGCGCGATCTCTCCGACGACCAGCGCATTGAGATGGCGGCGGCCGCGTTCGGGGTGCTCGAGGACGACCGCTTCGCCGCCGTGTTCGGCCCTGGCTCGCGGGCCGAGGTGGCGCTGGCCGGGACCAGCCCGCTGCTGCCCAAAGGCCTGGCGATCTCGGGCCGGGTCGACCGGCTGGTGGTGACGGCCGAGCGCGTGCTGGTCGTCGATTACAAGACCAACCGCCCGGCGCCGGCCAGCATCGAGAACGCCGACCAGGCCTATCTGGCCCAGATGGCGGTCTATGTGGCGGTGCTGCGCGAGGTGTTCCCCGACCGTCCGGTCGAGGCGGCCCTGGTGTGGACGGACGGTCCCAAACTGATGCCGGTTCCAGAAAAGGTGATGTCCGACGCGCTGCGGCGGATCGGCTAGGGCGTTGCCGGGAACGTCCCCGGCGCCTACATCTTCTTCAAGCGCTCGCGACGACTCGCGGGCTTTTCTTATTCCGCGCCGGTCAGACGGCGCCCTGATGGAGCAAACGACATGAGCACCGTGACGGTGACCGACGAATCCTTCGAACGCGACGTGCTGCAGGCCGACGGCCCCGTGCTCGTCGACTTCTGGGCCGAATGGTGCGGTCCCTGTAAGCAGATCGCTCCGGCCCTGGAGCAGATCTCCGAGGAGCTCGCCGATCACGTGACCGTGGCCAAGGTCAATATCGAGGACAGCCCCACGACCCCGTCGCGCTACGGCGTGCGCGGCATCCCGACCATGATGCTGTTCCGCGGCGGCCAGATGACCTCGATGAAGGTCGGCGCCATGCCCAAGCAGAAGATCCTGGAATGGCTCAACGAGGCCGGCGTCCAGCCCGCCTGAGCCCTTTAGGCTTTTGATGAGATCCAGCCGCCCACTCCGCCGACGCGGGGTGGGCGGTTTGGTGTCTGGCTACTTCTTGGCCGACGTGACGATGAACGGCGAGACCGACTCCGGCGCGGCCTTCTTGTCGGCCTTCGGTTTGCGGACTTCCTTGTTGGACTTCTTCTGACCCTTGGCCATTGGCGGTTCCTGCCAGGACGGGCGCGCCTGCCGAGGATGTCCAGCGGGCCGAGCCGCCCTATCGGCGTGGGGCAGGTGTACGCCCAAGCCCGACGGAGCGCCTCCCTTATTCTGTCATCCCGGACGGCCCGAAGGGTCGATCCGGGACCACCGGAAGCGCCGCGCCTGCCGTGGTCCCGGCTCGGCGCTTCGCTTGGCCGGGATGACAATCTCTATTGAGGCCAGGTCTCGAGGCTCATCGCCAGCACCTCGCCGGCCAGGTAGAGCGAACCGCAGATCAGAACGTGCGGGGTCGGCGTCAGGGCCAGAGCCTTGGCCAGGGCGTCCTCGACGCCGTCGCAGGCATGGGCCCGCAGGCCGGCCAGTTCGGCGGCGGCGGCGGTCTGGGCGGCGCTGGCCGCGGAGTGACCTTCGAAAGCTACGGTGAAGACCTGTGCCTTGAGCAGCGCGAACGGGCGGAAGAAGCCGGTGGCGTCCTTGTTGGCCAGCAGACCGGAGATCAGGGCCACGGGGCGGCCGTCGCGGGCCGCCAGGTCGCCGAGGGCCCGGGCCACGGCGGCGCCGGCGTGGGGATTGTGGCCGCCGTCCAGCCACAGATCGGCGCCCGCCGTCTTGGCCCGTTCGGCCAGGGGACCGGCGGTCAGGCGCTGGAAGCGGGCCGGCCAGACCGCGCCGGCGATCCCGGCGGCCATGGCGGCCTCGTCGATGCGCGGATCGGCGAGGGCCAGCAGAGCGGCGACCGCGAGACCGGCGTTGGCGAACTGGTGCTCGCCCGGCAGGGACGGCGCGGGCAGGTCCAGCAGACGGTCCTGCATCTGCACCAGAAGGCGGCCGCGCTCGTTCCAGGCGTCGAACTCGCGGCCCATCAGGGTCAGCTCGACCCCGGCCAAGGCGGCGGTGGACTCGAGCACGTCCTCGGCCTCGGCCTGCTGGCGGGCGGACACGGCCGGCGCGCCGGGCTTGATGATGCCGGCCTTTTCGAAGGCGATCTCGCCGATGGTGTCGCCCAGGAACTCGCGATGGTCGATGTCGACCGGGGCGATGACGCTGACGGCGGGCGTCTCGATGACGTTGGTGGCGTCCAGCACGCCGCCCAGCCCGACCTCGACGATGCAGAGATCGGCCGGGACCTCGGCGAAGGCGACGAAGGCCGCGGCCGTGGTGATCTCGAAGAAGGTGATGGCCTCACCGGCGTTGGCCTGCTCGACCCGGTCCAGCACGTCGGCCAGATGCTCGTCGGTGATCAGGGTCCCGGCCAGGCGGATGCGCTCGGCGAAGCGGACCAGGTGCGGCGAGGTGAAGACGTGGACCTTCAGCCCGGCGGCTTCGGCCATGGCCCGCAGATAGGCGACCGTCGAGCCCTTGCCGTTGGTGCCGGCCACGTGGATCACCGGCGGCAGGCGGTCCTGCGGATCGCCCAGCGCGTCGCACAGCCGCCGCATGCGATCGAGCGACAGGTCGATCAGCTTGGGGTGCAGAGCCTTCAGCCGCTCGAGGGCGGCGTCGTGGGCGCGGAGGTGTTCGCTCACGCGGCCTTGCGGACGCGGCCCATCATCAGGGTGCCGAGGATCGAGCCCAGCACGGCGGGCAGCTCCTTGCGCGGCGTGACGCGGTCGACCATGCCCTTTTCAACGAGATATTCCGACCGCTGGAAGCCTGGCGGCAGAGTCTCGCGGATGGTCTGCTCGATGACGCGCGGGCCGGCGAAGCCGATCAGGGCGCCCGGCTCGGCCAGGTGGACGTCGCCCAGCATGGCGTAGGAGGCGGTGACGCCGCCGGTGGTGGGGTCGGTGAGGACCACGACATAGGGCAAGGCCGCGTCCTTCAGTTCGTTGATCGCCAGCGTCGTACGAGCCATCTGCATCAGGGACAGCGCCCCTTCCTGCATCCGCGCGCCACCGGCGGCGGTGAAGACGATCAGCGGGATTTCGCGGTCGAGCGCGGCCTTGGCGGCGGCCACGAAGCCCTCGCCGGCGGCCATGCCCAGCGAACCGCCCATGAAGGCGAAGTCCTGGACCAGCACGATGGCCTCGACGCCGCCGACCTTGCCGTGGCCGATGGCCATGGCGTCAGGCTCGCCGGTGGCCTTGCGGGCGGCGGCCAGGCGGTCCTTGTAGGGCTTGCCGTCGGAGAAGTGCAGCGGGTCTTCCGGCACGGCCGGCGTCGGCAGCGACTCGAACTGACCGTCATCGAAGGTGAACTTGAAACGCGCTTCGGGACCGATGCGCATATGGCGTCCGGCCGGAGTTACCCACAGGGCGGCTTCCAGGTCGGAGCGGAAGATCATTTCGCCCGTATCGGGACATTTGACCCAGAGATTCTCCGGAGTCTCGCGCTTGGCGAAGGCGCCGCGCACGCCGGGGGCGATGCGCGAAAGCCATCCGCCGCCGCGTCGGCCGTCAGCCGAGGTCTTTGATTTGTCGCCCTTTTTCGGGTCCTGGGGTTCAGCCATAGCCATAGCCTTAGAGCCTCACTTCGTTCCCGACTCGCGCCGATCGCACAGCCTTAGCCAGCTGCGACGCCTTGAGAAGAACCTTCTCGGTCACGTTTTCGTTCAACTGGGCGGCGGATTCAATTTCATCCACAAGCGCCGAGCCGACCACGGCGGCGTCGGCGACGCGGGCCACGGCGGCGGCTTGCTCTGGCGTCCGGATGCCGAAACCGACTGCGACCGGCAGGCCAGAGGCCTTGCGCAGGCGAGTGACGGCCGGGGCCACGTCGCCCGCGTCGGCCGACTTCACGCCGGTCACCCCGGCGACCGAGACGTAATAGACGAAGCCCGAGGTGCGCCGGATCACGGCCGGCAGGCGCTTGTCGTCGGTGGTGGGCGCGGCCAGGCGGATCAGGGCGACGCCTTCAGCCTCCAGAGCATCCGACAGCGGGTCGGCTTCTTCCGGGGGGCAATCGACGATGATCAGGCCATCGACGCCGGCCTTGGCGGCGGCGGCGGCGAAGCTCTCGAAGCCCCGGTTCAGCACCGGGTTGAGATAGCCCATCAGGATGATCGGGGTCTCTTGATCGCCTTCGCGGAAGGCGGCGACCAGGTCCAGCGTGCCCTGTAGGGTCATGCCGGACTTCAGGCCGCGCTGAGCGGCGCGCTGGATGGTCGGCCCCTCCGCCATCGGATCGGAGAAGGGAAAGCCCAGCTCGATCAGGTCGGCGCCGGCGCCCGGCAGGCCCTTGAGCACGCGGAGCGTGGCGGCGGCGTCGGGATCGCCGGCCATGATGTAGGTCACGAAACCGGCGCGGTTCTCGGCCTTCAGCGCCGCGAAGCGACGGTCGATACGGTCTTTGGTCACGCTGGTCAGGTCCTAGATCTTGCGCCCAAGCGCTTCGGCCACCGTAAAGATGTCCTTGTCGCCGCGACCGCAGAGATTCATCACCACGATCTTGCCCTTGCCCAGCTCCTGGGCGATCTCGCCGACGCGGGCCAGGGCGTGGGCCGGCTCCAGCGCCGGGATGATGCCTTCGAGGGTCGAGCACAGCTGGAAGGCCGCCAGGGCCTCGTCGTCCGTGGTCGAGACATATTCGGCGCGGCCGATCTCGTGCAGGAACGAGTGCTCGGGGCCGATGCCCGGATAGTCGAGCCCGGCCGAGATCGAGTGGGCGTCGATGATCTGGCCGTCGTCGTCCTGCAGCAGATAGGTGCGGTTGCCGTGCAGCACGCCGGGGCGGCCACCGGTCAAGGAGGCGGCGTGCTTGTCGGTGGAGACGCCGTGGCCGGCCGCCTCGACGCCGATCAGGCGCACGCCCTCGTCGGCCAGGAACGGATGGAACAGGCCGATGGCGTTGGAGCCGCCGCCGATGCAGGCGACCACCGCGTCGGGCAGACGGCCCTCGGCTTCGAGGATCTGCTGGCGGGCTTCGGTCCCGATCACGCTCTGGAAGTCGCGGACCATCACCGGATAGGGGTGCGGGCCGGCGGCCGTGCCGATCAGGTAGTAGGTGTCGTGCACGTTGGTGACCCAATCGCGCATCGCCTCGTTCATGGCGTCCTTCAGGGTGCCGGTGCCCGAGGTCACCGGGCGCACTTCGGCCCCGAGGAGATTCATGCGGAAGACATTGGGCTTCTGACGTTCGACGTCGGTGGCGCCCATATAGACGACGCACGGCAGGCCGAAGCGGGCGCAGACGGTGGCGGTGGCCACGCCGTGCTGGCCGGCGCCGGTCTCGGCGATGATCCGGGTCTTGCCCATGCGCATGGCCAGCAGGATCTGGCCGAGCGCATTGTTGATCTTGTGCGAGCCGGTGTGGTTCAGCTCGTCGCGCTTGAAATAGATCTTGGCCCCGCCGAAGTGCTCGGTCAGACGCTCGGCGAAATAGAGCGGGCTGGGCCGGCCGGCATAATGGGTGTTGTAGCTGGTCAGCTGCGTCTGGAACGCCGGGTCAGCCTTGGCGGCGGCATAGGCGTCGCCCAGCTCCAGCACCAGCGGCATCAGGGTCTCGGCCACATAGCGACCGCCGAAGTCGCCGAACCGACCGTTGGCGTCGGGATAGGCGGAGTAGTCGTTGGGCTTTGAGGGGGCGTTCACGAGATCATCCAAAGGCTGGGCAGAGCTACACGCGTTTGACGGCGTCGAGGAACGCCGTGATCAGAGCCGGGTCCTTTAGGCCGGGACCGCGCTCCACGCCAGAAGAAACGTCCACCAGCGGGGCTCCGGAGACCCGGATCGCGTCCGCCACGTTCCAGGGATCCAGGCCGCCGGCCAGGAAGTGGGGGCGCGAAAATCTGCGGCCTTCCAGCAGGGTCCAGTCGAACCGCGCGCCAGTGCCGCCGGGCAGGACCGAACCTTCCACAGGCCGGGCATCGAACAGGAACTGCTCGGCCACGGTCTCGAAGGCGCGGGCCTGGTCGACGTCGGAGGGCGAGGAAACCGAGAAGGCCTTGATCACGCCGGCGCCGGAACGGGCGGCGATCTCGCGGACCCGGGCCGGGGTTTCCTTGCCGTGCACCTGGATCAGATCGGGCTTGAGCGTGGCCATCAGCCGGTCGACCAGGGCGTCGTCGGGATCGACGGTGACCGCCACGGTCTTGACGCCCCGGCCCCGGATCGGATCGGCCAGCCGCCCGGCGGCTTCGGGCGTCAGGTTGCGCGGGCTCTTGTCGAAGAACACGAAGCCCAGATAGGCCGCGCCGCCGTCGAAGGCGGTCTTCACCGTCTCGGGGGTCGAGAGCCCGCAGATCTTGGCCTTGGCCTGGGTCATGGGCGGGGAGTTACGTGCGGGGAACGTCCAGCGCAAGGGGGCCGGGCCCGGAACAGGCGTCCGCACGGGGTGTTCCCTTCACAGCCCTCAGACAAGGACGTTCCCATGCCGACCCTGGATCCTCACTTGCCTGAAGGCCTCCGCGCCGACGACCTGGCGTCGATCGGCGCCGCCGAAGCGCGCAGCTTCGCGCCCGGACCGCCGGTCAGCCCGCAGCGCTATGACCCGTCGGTCGAGACCATCGAACCCGACGAGGCCGAGACCGCCCAGGCGATCGTGGCCACCATGCGCAAGATCCAGGAGCGCACCTATGCCGACGGCGGGCGAGCCCTGCGGGCCGTCCACGCCAAGAGCCACGGCATCCTGAAGGCGCAGCTGGAGATCCTGCCCGGCCTGCCGGCGGTCCTGGCCCAGGGCCTGTTCGCCAAGCCCGGCCGCTATCCGACCGTGATGCGGTTCTCGACCATTCCCGGCGACATGCTGCCCGACAGCGTCTCGACGCCGCGCGGCGTGGCGCTGAAGATCCTCGGCGTCGAGGGCGAGCGTCTGCCGGGCTCGGAAGGCGGAACCAGCCAGGACCTGATCCTGGTCAACGGTCCGATCTTCAACGCCAAGAACGCCAAGGCCTTCCTGGCCAATCTGAAGCTGGTGGCGGCGACCACCGATCGGGCCGAAGGCGCCAAGGTGGCGCTGTCGGCCGTGGCCCAGACCGTCGAGAAGCTGATCGAGGCGTTCGGCGGCCAGAGCGCCACGCTCAGCGCCCTGGGCGGCCAGCAGCCGCGCCACATCCTGGGCGAGACCTTCTTCAGCCAGCTGCCGCTGCGCCATGGCGACCATATCGCCCGCTATTCGCTGGTCCCGGCCTCGGCGGAGCTGAAGGCCCTGGAGGAGGCGACCGTCGACCTGGGGGCCGATCCGGACGCGCTGCGGCTGGCGATCCAGAAGCACTTCGGCCTCAAGGGCGGCGAATGGCTGCTGCGGGCCCAGCTGTGCGCCAATCTCGACGACATGCCGGTCGAGGACCCGACCGCCGTCTGGGACGAGGCCCTCAGCCCGTGGATCCCGGTGGCGCGGCTGACCGCCGGTCCGCAGTCGGGCTGGAGCGCGGCGCGGTCGGAGGCCGTCGACGACCGCATGGGCTTTTCGCCCTGGCATGGCCTCTCGGCCCACCACCCGCTGGGCCAGATCATGCGGATGCGCCGCAGCGCCTACGCCAAGGCCCAGCAGTTCCGGGCCGAGCGCAACGGCGGGCCGCTGGCCGAGCCCACCGATCTCGACTCGTTTCCCGACTAGGCCGACATCGCGCCAGCCTCGGCGGGTTCCGACAGCGTGACCTGCATCACGCAGACCAGGCCCTCGGGGCGGTAGTCCATGGTCGCCGCGCCCTTCATCTCGCCGCGCAGGCTGCGCTCGATCAGCCGCGAGCCGAAGCCCCGGCGGGTGGGCGGCGAAACGGGCGGGCCGCCGGTCTCGGTCCAGGTCACCCGCAGGCCGCGGGCGGCCTCGTCATAGGTCCAGTCCAGGGTCACGCGACCGTCGGGGCGGGAGAGCGCGCCGTATTTCAGAGCGTTGGTCGCCAGCTCGTGGAAGATCAGCGCCATGGTCAGGGCTCCGCCCGGCTGCAGCCAGACCGACGGCCCGTCGACCACCACGCGGTCGGCCACCTCGGTGAACGGCGCCAGGGCCCGCTGGGCCACTTCGCGCAGCGCCGCGCCGTGCCAGCTCTCGCGGGTCAGGACATCGTGGACCTGCGACAGGCCCAGCAGCCGCGACTCGAACTTCTCGAACGCCACCGCCGGCTCGGGCTCGTTGCGCAGGGTCTGGGCGGCCATCGACTGCACGGTGGCCAGGGTGTTCTTCACCCGATGGTTCAGCTCGTTGATCAGCAGGCGCAGCTGGCCCTGATAGTGCTGCTGCTCGCTCTCGGCCTGCTTGCGGGCCGTGATGTTGGAGATGATCATGACCAGATAGGGCGGCTCGTCGCCCAGCTGGACCCGTGAGGCGGTCAGGTGAATCCAGACCAGGGCGTCGCCGCCGGCCTTGAGCCGCCGCTCGACCGTGTAGGTCTCCATCTCGCCGGTCAGCAGGGCCTGGGCGTGGCCCATGGCGCCGGCCAAGTCCTCGGGCGACACCAGATCGCGGAACCGCATGCCCAGCAGGGCGTCGCGGTCGTAATGGGTGATGGCGCAGAACCGGTCGTTCATCTCCAGGAACCGGCCGTCGAAGGTCACGCGGGCCACGCCCATCGACGCCTGGTCGAACACGGCGCGATAGCGCGCCTCGGCCGCCTGCAGCTCCTGGCGCGCCCGGACCGAGGCGGTGACCACCTCGGTATAGAGCACCAGCCCGCCGATCGCCCCGTCGTCGGTGCGCCAGGGGGCCATCGACCAGCGGATCCAGTCGACCTTGCCGTTGCGGTCGGTGAAGGGCTCGCCCTCCTCGTGCCGCAGCTCGACCCCCTCGGCCAGCACCCGGGCGTGCAGGTCGCGCCAATGCTGGGGAATCTCGGGGAAGACCTCGTAGTGGCGGCGACCGATCAGCGACAGGTCGGCCGGCAGGTCCTGGTCGGTCAGGTACTGCCGCGAGGCCGCCAGATAGCGCATGTCGCGGTCGAAGATGGCGATGCCCAGCGGCGCGTGCTTCAGCGCGGTCGTCACGCTGGGCGAGGTGGCCAGAAAGGTCAGTTGGTCGATCACGGGCGCTGACCCCGCGTCTCCGACCTGTCCCTCGCCATCGGCCTCATGACCACCCTCGAATGCCGGCGATCGCACGGTCACGGCGCCCGTTGCTGGGCCTGCGACACGATAGCGCCGCCACCCCGGCAAGTCATCGCACAACCCTGCGACCACGGGTCACACCCAGGCCGCGCTCGGGGAAATCCCCGACGGGCGTCTGAGCCATCGCCGCCCGGACAGCACGAGGCGGCCTCGCGCGGAAAACCGCCGATGGGATGGGAAGGGTCGCGGAGCGCCCGGGCCTCGCCCGGATGGGTGCGTAGTGAGTACCGTTTCGACGAAGACGGACGCTCCGCGTGACCGTTTTCCCTCTGGCCGGGGCGCGCGGGTCTGGTTCAACCCTTTGCCCCACCCGGATTTCCCCTGCCTCGCGACGGACCCAGCCCTGGGGCTGCAAGCCACGCCGATTCCGGAGGGATCCGGAGCGAACCTTCGGACGGGCGGGGATCTTGGCCGATCCCCGATGGATGGGTTTACGTCCCCCATCCTCGTTCCCGCGCGATCACACCCCAAGGCCCATCAGGTCGCCGGCCGACGTCCCTTCCCTTGCCTTGGGGCAGGAGCAGTATGGGGCTTGTTTTGAGCGCGTCCGAAAGGGCGATGCGAGAAAGTTCCAAGGTGTTGAAATCGTGGAGCTCTGTCGCGCAAACGCCCGGGATGGAGCGCCGCCTATCCCCGCGCTCGCGCCCTGCTTCACCGCCAAGGTGACACGTCACGATTGTTCTTGTATTGTTCTTATTCCGACGGAGAACAGCCATGGTTCCGCGCGACGCCTGGATCGCGGTCTACATGATGGCCGATCGATATCGGGGGACGCTCTATACCGGCGTCACGGGCCAGTTCCTCTCGCGGATCGTTCAGCACCGCGAAGGCCAGCAACCGGGCTTCACCAGGACCTACGGCCTGAAACGCCTTGTCTGGTACGAGGCCCACGACCTGATGACAGAGGCGATCCAGCGCGAAACCTCCATCAAGCGCTGGACCCGCCAGTGGAAGATCAACCTCATCGAGCGCGACAACCCGCGCTGGGACGATCTCTATGCGTCGGTGTTCGAATGGACGCCCGTTCCGCGGATGGTGTGAGCGTCATCTGCCCACCTAAACCCACCGTCATTCCCGCCCTTGTGGCGGGAACCCCTGGTTCAGCCGACACGTGAAGCGCAGTCGGACCGCCAGCGGTCCGCCCCTCCCGCACTTGCGGCGGATAGAGGGGTTCCCGCCACAAGGGCGGGAATGACGGTGGAGAGGGGGGTGCGTGAACCGCAGAGACCCCGCTTGCGAAATCGGCCCGCTAAAAATACGCCCGCCAACCCAACACGCATCGTCATTCCCGCCCCCGTGGCGGGAACCCCTGGTTCAGCCGACACGTGAGGCGCAGTCGGACCGCCAGCGGTCCGCCCCTCCCGCACCTGCGGCGGACCGCCACAAGGGCGGGAATGACGGTGGAGAGGGGGTGTGAAAGGAACGCCTCACGGCGAGGCCGCGCCTTGAACCCATGGAGGCGAGCTTGCTCGGGCTGAGGGTCTCGTCAAGGACCGCCTCTGGCGGCCGCGTCGCGGCGACGCTCCGCGTCGTCCTTGACGAGACCCTCAGCCCGAGCTCCAATTCCACCAAGGGTTTTAGGGTGGGCTAAACGCCAATGGCGACGCTCGACGAACATCTTGAACACGTCGTCTTGCCGGCGCTTCGAGAGTACTGGACCGCTGAGCACGCTCTCTCCCATGCGGCTCAAAATGATGTCTCCGCAGTTCCAACCGCTCGCCTCGACAGTATGCGTCGTGGCCGCACCGCAGCGACAGAACTGCATCACCTGGCGGACTTCGCGTTAAAGGAAGGCGATGCAAATCTTCCAGCATTCTCCAGTTTAGATGAAGTTCGAGAGGCCGTTTCTGCTCAGTGCTTACACTTAAGAACAACCGAACGATCGCTTGACGTCGCGCTCCTTCGAGATGTTGCCGATGCGTTTAAGCACCGAGTGTTAGATAGAAGGAATGCCCGTATCGCTGGGGCGGATGCAGTGATTGCCTGCCAATCTGGATACGGGCAACTACGGTTCGGGAGAAGGCAAGCTCGGCGGCATCGACCAAGTCGTTATCACTGACCGTAACGGCGATCAGCGCGTGCTCTCCTCCGTACTGCAAAACGTACTCGATGCGTGGCGGAGGCTTCTGGACAAAGCACTGCCGCCACTTAACGACTTTCAGTAACCCCTACCCCTCCACCGGCGCGTCATACGCCGCCATCATCGCCATGTTCAGGATCTTCGACACCGACGCGCTCAACGGCGCGATCTGGACCGACTTCGACAATCCGAGAAGCACCGGCCCGATCACCGTCGCTCCGCCCAGGCTCTGCACCAGCTTGGTCGAGATCGAGGCGGCGTGGATGGCCGGCATGATCAGGATGTTGGCGCTGTCGGTCAGGCGCATGAACGGGTAGTTGGCGCGCTTTTCGGGGTCGAGGGCCAGTTCGGGCGGCATTTCGCCTTCGTATTCGAAGTCGACGTCCATCTCGTCGAGCATGGCGACGGCCTCGCGCACCTTTTCCGAGCGCAGGCCCATCGGGTTGCCGAAGGTGGAATAGCTCATGAAGGCCACGCGCGGCTTGTGGCCCAGGCGGGCGACGGCGCGGGCGGCTTCGCAGGCGATCTCGACCAGCTCCTCGGCCTCGGGCAACTCGGTGACGTTGGTGTCGGCCACGAAGATCGTGCGGCCCTTAGCCAGCACCACCGACATGCCCATGATCCGGCCGCCGGGGGCCGGGTCGACGACGCGCAGCACGTCCTCCAGCGCCTGGTCGAAGCTGCGGGTGACGCCGGTGACCATGCCGTCGGCCTCGCCCAGGGTGACCATCGAGGCGGCGAAGCTGTTGCGGTCCTGGTTGATCAGCCGCTGGATGTCGCGCTTCAGATAGCCCTGGCGCTGCAGGCGGGCGTAGAGCGCGTCGACATAGTCGGGATTACGGTCGCTGAGGCGGGCGTTGATGATCTCCAGGCCCGCCGTGTCGGGGTCGAGGCCCACGACGCGCATGTTCTCGTGCACCAGGTTCTCGCGGCCGCACAGGATGGCCTTGCCGTAGCCGCCGGTCTGGAAGGCGTAGGCGGCGCGGATGACCGACGGGTCCTCGCCCTCGGCGAAGACGATGCGCTTGGGATTGGCCAGCACCGAGCCGGCGATTTTCTGCAGGAAGCCGGCGGTGGGATCCAGGCGCTGGGCCAGGCTGGCGCGATAGGCGTCCATGTCCTCGATCGGTCGGCGGGCGACGCCGGTGTCCATCGCCGCCTGGGCGACGAAGGGCGGCACGTACCAGATCAGGCGCGGGTCGAAGGCCGAGGGGATGATGTAGTTGGGGCCGAACTTCAGCTGGCGGCCGTGATAGGCGGCGGCGACCTCGTCGGGCACGTCCTCGCGGGCTAGCATGGCCAGGGCGTTGGCGCAGGCGATCTTCATCTCGTGATTGACGCGCTTGGCCCGCACGTCCAGGGCGCCGCGGAAGATGTAGGGGAAGCCCAGGACGTTGTTGACCTGGTTGGGATAGTCGCTGCGGCCGGTGCCCATGATGGCGTCCTTGCGCACGGCGTGGACCTCTTCGGGCGTGATCTCCGGGTCGGGATTGGCCATGGCGAAGATGACCGGGTTGGGCGCCATGCTGGCGATCATCTCGGGCGTGAAGGCGCCCTTGGCCGAGAGGCCGAGAAGGACGTCCGCGCCGGCGACGGCTTCGGCCAGGGTGCGCTTGTCGGTGTCGACCGCGTGGGCGCTCTTCCACTGGTTCATGCCGTCGGTGCGGCCGCGATAGAGCACGCCCTTGGAGTCGACGGCGATGACGTTCTCGGGGCGCACGCCCATGGCCTTGATCAGCTCCATCGAGGCGATGCCGGCCGCGCCGGGGCCGTTCAGCACCACCTGCACGTCGGCCAGGTTCTTGCCGGTGATGTGGCAGGCGTTGATCAGGCCGGCGGCGCAGATGATCGCCGTGCCGTGCTGGTCGTCATGGAACACCGGGATGTCGAGCAGCTCCTGCAGCTCGGTCTCGATGCGGAAGCATTCGGGGCTCTTGATGTCTTCCAGATTGATGCCGCCGAAGGTGACGCCGATGTTCTTGACCACCGTGATGATCTCGTCGGCGTCTTTCGAGGTGACCTCGATGTCGATGCTGTCGACGTCGCCGAAGCGCTTGAAGAGGACGGACTTGCCTTCCATCACCGGCTTGGAGGCCAGGGCGCCCAGATCGCCCAGGCCCAGGATCGCGGTGCCGTTGGAGATCACCGCCACCAGGTTGCCCTTGGAGGTGTATTCGTAGGCGAGGTCGGGGTCCTTGGCGATCGCCAGCACCGGCACAGCGACGCCGGGCGAATAGGCCAGCGACAGGTCGCGCTGGGTGGCCATCGGCTTGGTGGCGACCACCCCGATCTTCCCCGGCGTGGGATAGCGGTGGAAGTTCAGCGCTTCTTCGTCGGTGAAGGTCTTCTTTTCGGTGTCGCTCATAACCGGCGTTCCCCGTCCTGCGTGCAAGTTGATGGGACGAGCCGGACAATGCGGAGCGCCCTTATGTGCGCTCACCGTACGGGGGCTTGGGAGAGCCCACAACCTCGCCCAGCGGAGAAAATCGCTCGCAAACGCCTGTTGGGCTTGGCGTTGCGTCAAGCTGGAGGGTCGCGCGCAAGGCGCTCGCCGCCCTCGCCGCCATTGACCCGGAGGGGTCGGATGGGCGATCAGGCGCGACACGTTTCGTGTCGGAGGCCGCCATGTCCACGCCCGTGAAGATCGCCATCGCCGGGGCGCTCGGCCGCATGGGCCAGGCGGTGGCCAAGACCCTGGACGGCCACGCCCTGGCCACGGCGGTCGCCCGCTTCGACCGTCCCGGCGCGGACGGTCCGGGCCTGGTCGACCGCGACGCGGCCCTGGCCGCCGCCGACGCGGTGATCGACTTCACCCTGCCCGAGGCCTCGGTGGCGCTGGCCGAAGCCTGCGCGGAACGCGGCGGTCCAGCCCTGGTGATCGGCTCGACCGGCTTTTCCATCGAGCAGCTGGCCCGCATCGACGCAGCGGCGACGAAGATCGCCATCGTGCGCTCGGGCAACTACTCGCTGGGCGTCAACATGCTGATGGGCCTGGTCAGGCAGGCCGCCGCCGCCCTGCCGGCGTCCGAGTGGGACATCGAGGTCTACGAGGCCCACCACAAGCGCAAGATCGATGCGCCCTCGGGCACCGCCCTGATGCTGGGCGAAGCCGCCGCCGAGGGCCGCGGGGTGGGCCTGGGCCAGGTCGCCGACCGCGGCCGCGACGGCGTAACCGGCCCGCGCAAGGAAGGCGCGATCGGTTTCTCGGTGGTGCGCGGCGGCGGGATCATCGGCGAGCACAGCGTGATCTTCGCCGGCGAGGAGGAGCTCCTGACCCTGTCGCACTCGGCCACCGACCGGGGCCTGTTCGCGCGCGGGGCCATCGCGGCGGCTGCCTGGGTCGCGGGCAAGCCGCCCGGTCTCTACGACATGCAGGACGTTCTGGGCTTCCGAGGGTAGATCTGGGCTTTCGCGGATAAAAGTCGCGAACTAGACATTACAGAGAAGAGCCGGGGGGCTTCGATCCAGACCTAGGACCTGATGGCCGACCCGACTCCCGATCCCGCGTCCAAGCCTTCCAAGCCCAGTCGCCGCGACCGGCTGGTCGATGCGGGACTGGAAGCCGTCTCGCTGTCGATGATGGCCTTCATCGCCACCGGCCTGCTGGTCTATGGCGGCCGGCGCGAGATCAGCCGCGAGCTGGCCCAGAGCTGGCTGAGCGAGCGCGGCATCGACGCGGTGGTCACGGTCGACGACCTGGACGCCAGCGGCTTCTCCGGCTCGGTGCTGCTGGGGCCCAGGAGCGACCCGATCTTCGCGGCCGACCGCATCGAGGTGGCCTACGACCTGCAAGCGCCGTGGAGCGGCGGCCCCTTCGCCATCGACACCCGCGCCGTGCGCTTGGTGCGGCCGCGCCTGAAGGCCAGCCTGACCGACAAGGGCCTGAATTTCGGTCCGCTGCAGCCGATCATCGACGAGGCGCTGAAGTCGCCCAAGGAAAAGAAGACCGCCGGTCCGGCCATCCTGGTCGAGGACGCCCGCGTCGACCTGCGCACGCCCGGGGGCTTGGCCCGCATCACCGGCGACGCCAGCCTCGACGACGGCCAGCTGCTGCGCTTCGATGGCCGGCTGGCGCGGATGCGCTATGCGACGGGCGACCTGGTGGTCGAGGCGCGGGGGGCCCTGGTCACCGCCCGCAAGCGCGGCGAGCGCCTGACCGTCACGGCCCGCTTCGACCTGGAAACCCTGGTGCGCGAGGACCTGGAGCTGGAGGACGCGCAAGGCGAGCTCAGCGCCGACCTGGCCTATCCCGACCTGATCAAGCTGTCGGCCGACGGCCCCGCCGAGATCCGCGCCGCCTTCACCGCCGACGCCGCCCGGGCCGGGGCGGCGCGCAGCGAGGGCCTGGCCGCCGACATCGCCCTGGCCGGCCGGCTGGACGGCCCCCTGGCCAACGGCCGCTTCGACGGTCGGCTGACCGGCAAGGCGCGCGGCGATGTGCTGACCACCCCGGGCCTGGACGCCCGCGAGGCGGCGATCGATCTGGATTTGACCTCGCTGAACCTGTCGCGCCAGGGCGCGAGGCTGGGCGCCCGGGTCGGCGGCCATGTCTCGGTCGAGGCCGAGCGCGCCCTGGCCGGCGGCGCGGCGGTGCGCGGCGGGTCCATGCGGATCGAGTCGGCGGGGCTGATCGTCTCCAACGACCCGGCGGGCGGCTTCGCCAGCGGTCCGGTGGCCGTGCAGCTGGGCGCCAACCGGCTGGCCAGCGGCGGCCTGGCCCTGACCAGCCTGGCCGCCAATGCGCGCGGGCGCGTCTCGGGGCCCTTCGCCCGCCTGGGCGTGACCCTGGACGGCTCGGCCGGCGCCGACAGCGGCGTGTCGGGACCCGACGCCGAGCGCCTGACAAGCGCCCTGCCCAATCCCGCCTACGCCAAGGCCGCCGCCCAGGCCCTGCGGACCTTCGACCTGCGCGCCCCGGCCTTCCGCATCTCAGTGCAGGATGGCCGCACGGTGCTGAGCCTGCCCAGGCCCGTCAGCCTGGAAACCGCCAACGGCGTGCACGCCGAGATCGCCGCCCCGGGCGGTCCGCTGGTCGACATCGCCGGCGGCAAGGCGCGCGGCGGCTTGTCGGCGCGGCTGAACGGCGGCGGCCTGCCCACGCTGCGCCTGGACGCCCGCGACTGGCGGCTGACCGACGGCGCGCTGTCCAGCCGCCTGACCCTGGCCGGCGAGGCCATCGACATCCCGCCGCTGGAGGGCCTGAGCGGCAAGGTCGAGGGCGTGGCGCGCATGGCCGGCGGCCGCGCCAGCTTCGCCCTGGCCGACTGCGCGCCCTTCACGGCCAAGCGCCTGCTGATCGGCGAGACCCCGCTGAGCGGACCCAAGGCGACCCTGTGCCCGGCGGCCGCGCCGCTACTGACCCTGAACGACGGCGCGTGGACGGCGGCCGCGAAATTCCGCGACCTCGAATCTGGCCTGGACGAAGCCGAGGCCAAGATCGGCAATGTGGCGGGCAGCCTGAGCGCCGCCGGATCGGGCGCGCGAATGACCGCCGAGGTCCGGCTGGACCAGGGCGTGATGAGCGACGTTGCCCAAAGCCGGCGCTTCAACCCGATCAAGACCGCCGGCCGCCTCTCCCTGTTGAACGGGATCTGGGCCGGGACGATCGACGCGTCCACGCCCAAGGACCAGCCGCTGGGCCGGATCACGATCCGCCACGATCTTGCCCAGGCGCGCGGCCGGGCCGAGCTGGACGCCAGCAAGCTGACCTTCGCCAAGGACGGCGGCCTGCAGCCGGTCGACCTGTCGCCGATGGCCGCCTTCGCCAAGAACGCCTCGGGCGCGGCCAGCTTCACGGGCCTGTTCGTCTGGGACGCCGACGGCATGACCAGCAAGGGGCGGCTGGTCGCCGACAAGATCGACTTCACCAGCCCGATCGGCTTCGTGGCCACCCTGGACGGCAGCATCGACTTCACCAGCCTGGCCCCGTTGGTCAGCGCGCCCGACCAGACCCTGAAGATCACCCGCGTCGACAGCCTGGTGCCACTGGAGGGCTTCGTTTCGGCCTTCAGCCTGGGGGCGGACGCCCTGCACATCTCGTCGGCGGCCTTCAACGCCGCCAAGGGCCGGGTGTCGATCGAGCCGATCGACGTGCCGCTGGATCCGACCAAGCCGATGCGCGGCGTCATCGTGATCGAGCACCTGGACCTGGGCGAGCTGATCGCCGCCTCGTCCCTGGTCGAGAAGGTGCAGCTGGACGCCGTGGTCGACGGCCGCCTGCCGTTCGAGTTCGGCCCCAAGGGCTTCAAGTTCCTGGACGGCAGGATCGCCGCCATTCAACCCGGCCGCCTGGCGATCTCGCGCGAGGCCCTGACCGGCGTCCAGGCGGGCGTGCAGGGCCAGGACAGCGACAGCCCCGGCGCGCCGGCCAAGCCCGTCGGGCCCGCCGCCCCGGTCAACGCCATCCAGGACTTCGCCTACCAGGCCATGGAGAACCTGTCGTTCGACACGCTGGAGGCCGGGGTCAACAGCACCGACCAGGGGCGTCTGGCGATCCTGTTCCACATCAAGGGCGAGCACGATCCCAAGGTGGCCGAGAAGGCCCGCATCGGCCTGCTGGACCTGATCCGCGGCTCGGCGTTCAACAAGCGCATCGCCCTGCCGGCCAAGACGCCGGTCGACCTGACCCTCGACACCTCGCTGAACTTCGACGAGCTTATGGAAGCGTGGCGCAACGCCTATAACGCCGACGTTTCGCGTTCAGCCCCGGTTCAGCCGTGACCGGCCAAGATCCAACCCGAACTGGAGACACACGCATGAGAAAGCGCGCCCTGTTGACCGCCCTGATCGCGATGGGGGCGCTCGGAGCCTGTACGCCGACGATCCGCGTGAAGGTCGACCCGATCAACATCTACGCCAAGCTGGACGCCGACGTCCGGGTGCGGCTGGACAAGGAAGTTCAGACGCTGATCCAGCAAAACCCGAACCTGTTCTAGGAAAGGAACCGACATGATCCGCAAGACGATGACGGTCCTGGCCATCGGCCTCTCGCTCGCCGCCGCCGGCGCGGGCGTGGCCGCCGCCCAATCGGCCGCCGCCAAGGCCGCGGTCGACGCCGCCAAGGCCGCCGGCGTGGTCGGCGAGCAAGCCGACGGCTTCCTGGGCATCGTGTCCGGCGGCGACGCCGGCCTGCGCGCCTCGGTCGCCGAGATCAACACCGGCCGCGCGGCCGTCTACAAGGACATCGCCGCCAAGACCGGCGTGACCGCCGAAGCCGCCGGCCAGGCGACGGCCAAGCAGCTCTACGCCCGCGTGGCGCCGGGTCAGTACTGGAAGCCGCTCGAGGGCGGCTGGGTGAAGAAGTAGAGCCTTCAGGCGACTTGCCCCCACCGGGCTGCTGCGCAGCCGTCCGCCCCCATAGGGGGCGGATAGGATCATCTTCCCCCTATGGGGGAGGAGCGCGCAGCGCGGAGGGGGCGAGTCCGCCAACACTGGAACTCTAGCAGCGGGTTCCATAAGAACGGGCCGTATGGCCGCCCCGCGAAAATCCCTGATCCCCTACGCCGCGCTCCTGGCCGCGATCGTGACGCTGTGCATCGGCACATCGTTCGCCAAGAGCCTGTTCCCGATCGTCGGCGCGCAAGGGACCAGCGCCTATCGCGTCGGGTTCTCGGCCCTGGTGCTGCTGATCGTCTGGCGCCCCTGGCGGCATCCGCTGAAGGGCGCCGACCTCAAGGCCGTGGCGATGTACGGCGCGGTGATGGGGTTGATGAACCTGAGCTTCTATATGGCCCTGCGCACCATTCCCCTGGGCCTGGCCATCGCCATCGAGTTCACCGGGCCGCTGGCCCTGGCCCTGATCCATTCGCGCAAGCTGATCCACTTCGTCTGGATCGCCCTGGCGGTGCTGGGCCTTGGCCTGCTGCTGCCGCTGAAGCCCGGCGCGGGCGCGCTGGACCCGGTCGGGGTGGGTTTCGCGGCCATGGCGGCGGTGCTGTGGGCGCTCTACATCATTCTGGGCAAGCGCACCGGCCACCTGCACGCCGGCCGCACCGTGGCCTGGGGCATGACCACCGCCGCCCTGATCCTGGTCCCGATCGGCTTGTTCACCGCCAAGGCCAACCTGTTCCAGCCTAAGCTCTTGGCGCTAGGCCTGGTGGTGGCGGTGCTGTCCAGCGCCATCCCCTATTCACTGGAGATGGTCGCGCTGAAGGGCATCCCAAAACGAAGTTTTGGCGTGCTGCTCAGCGCCGAGCCGGCGGTCGGGGCGCTGGCGGGCCTGGTGATGCTGGGCGAGATGCTGAGGCCGCTGCAATGGCTGGCCATCGCCGCGATCGTTGCGGCGTCGGTGGGGACGATCCTGACGACGCCGGGGGAGGAGCCACTGGCCCCCACCTGACCTGCTTCGCAGGTCGTCCGCCCCCATAGGGGGCAGATCGATCTTCCCCCTATGGGGGAGGAGCGCCGCAGGCGCGGAGGGGGCGAGTGACTAAGCCCCCCGCGCCACGAACCAGCCGTTCCTGAACCCCTCGTCGGCCTTGCCGTAGAGGAACGCCCCGCCGTCCGGCGCGGTGAACTTGCCGCCGGCCGCCACCAGGATCGCGTGACCGGCCGCGGTGTCCCACTCCATGGTCGGGCCGTGGCGCGGATAGATGTCGGCCGAGCCCTCCGCGATGCGGCACATCTTGATCGAGCTATCCATCGGCGTGCGCAGGTCGAAGCCGTATTCGGCCGCCAGCTCCAGGGCGCGCTCTTCCTTCATGGTGTGGCTGACCAGGGCCACGGCCTCGCCTTGAGGCCAGGCGCGGACCTGGGCTTTCGTCTCGACGCCGCCCGGCTGCAGGCGCTTGAGCACGCCGTCCGAGGTGGTGAACCAGGCCTCGCCGGTGGCCGGGGCGACGATCGCGCCGGCGGCGGGGACGCCGTTCTCGATCAGGCCGATATTGACCGTGAAGTTGGGATCGCCGCGCACGAAGGCCTTGGTGCCGTCGACCGGGTCGACCAGGAAGAAGCGCGGGCCGATGGCGTCGGGCGTGCCGAACTCGCTGGCGTGCTCTTCGGAGATCGCCGGCACCTCGGGGAACAGTTCGGCCAGGCGGGCCAGGATCAGGCGCTCGCCGGCCTGGTCGGCCTCGGTCACCGGGCTGCTGTCGGCCTTCTGGGTGACGTTCAGCTCGGTGCGCCAGAACGGCAGGATGACCGTGGCGGCCTCCTCGCAGATCTCGGCCAGGGTCCGGCCCCAGTCAGCCAGCGCCATGGCGCTGAGCGGCGTGTCGGAAGCGCTCATGAGGATCCTCTGGGATCGTCGCCGACGAAGATCAGGGTCACCCGGTGGGCGTCGATCATCTGCTTGCCGGCGTCTTCGAAGTTGACGGTGACGCGGTGTCCGATCACGGATTGCACCTGTCCCAGGCCCCAGTCGGGCTGGTCAGGGTGGCGCACGAGGACGCCCGGTTCGAGAAACGGATCCATAACGCGCCCCTGATAGAGCCGACGGCCAGTTTGCCAAAGCCTCAAATCACGCCAGAGTCCGCGCCCATGACCGACACGACCGCTTCCGAGACCATCCCGACCGCCGCGCCCGCGACGGTCGACGTCAATGGCCCCGACTTCGCCGCGATGCTGGCCGCGCGCCTGTGTCACGACTTCATCAGCCCGGCCAGCGCCATCGTCTCGGGGCTGGACCTGCTGGAGGACCCGGCCGCCCAGGACATGCGCGAAGACGCCATGAGCCTGATCGCCTCGTCGGCGCGCAAGCTGGCCGACATGCTGCAGTTCACCCGCGTGGCCTTCGGCGCCTCGGCCTCGGCCGAGAACTTCGACTCCCGCGAGCTGGAAAAGCTGGCCCAGGGCGTGTTCGACCACGTGCGCCCGACCATGGTGTGGGCGATCGAGCCCACCGTGATCAACAAGCCCGCCACCCGCGCCCTGCTCAACATCGCCCAGCTGGCGGCCAGCGCCCTGCCGGCCGGCGGCGTGGCCACCCTGAAGGGCGTCAGCGCCGAGGGCCGCTTCCTGATCACCGCCGACTCGGTGGGCCCCCGCGCGCGCCTGCGCCCCGAGGTGCTGGCCGGGCTGAAGGGCGAGCCGCTGGCCGAGGGCCTGGGCGGTCCGTGGGTGCAGGCGGCCTATCTGCACGCGCTGGTCCGCGCCGCCGGCGGCCAGGTCGCCGTCGAGGTGGCCGAGGACCGCATCAGCCTGGCCTGCTGGGTCCCGGCTTAAAGGTCGCACCGGAAAATCTCGGGTTCATCCTTAAGACTCACGGCTCCTTAACCTCGCCGCGCCAGCATGGCGGTCGAGATTGGAGCATGCCGTGAAGACCTGTCTGGTGGTCGACGACAGCAGGGTGATCCGCAAGGTCGCCCGCCGAGTCCTGGAGGACATCGGCTTCGAGATCGCCGAGGCCGCCGATGGCATGGAGGCTCTGGCGTGGTGTCGCGCGGCCATGCCTGACGCCGTGCTGCTCGACTGGAACATGCCCGTGATGAACGGCATCGAGTTCCTGCGCCAGCTGCGCACCGAACCGGGCGGCGATGCGCCGACCGTGGTGTTCTGCACCGTCGAGAACGATGTCAACCACATCCGCGCCGCCCTCGAGGCCGGCGCCAACGAATACATCATGAAGCCGTTCGACGGCGAGATCATCGCGGCGAAGTTCGCCGAGGCGGGCCTGCTGTGACCCCCGAGGACATGGAGCTGCTGGCCGCCCTGGGCCGTACGCGCGCCGGCCTGCTGGTCGATGTCGACAAGACCTATGTCGTGGAAAGCCGTCTTGGGCCCCTGGCCCGCCGCGAGGGCTTCGACTCCATCGACGCCCTGATCGCCACCCTGCGGGCCAAGCGCGAGGAGCGCCTGATCTGGGCGGTCGTCGAGGCCCTGACCTTCAACGAGACCCGCTTCTTCCGCGAGCGCGAGGTGTTCGCCCATCTCCGCGACGAGGTGCTGCCGGCCCTGTCGCGCGCGCGCCGCGACCAGCCGATCCGACTGTGGAGCGCCGCCTGCTCGACCGGCCAGGAGGTCTATTCCCTGGCCATGGCGGCGGGCGACAGCCGCGACGTCGAGCCGGGCGCCAAGTTCGAGTTCTTCGGCTCCGACATTTCCGAGCGCTGCCTGGAGAAGGCCCAGAGTGGTCTCTACACCCAGTTCGAGATCCAGCGCGGCCTGCCGATCACCCAGCTGATCAAGCACTTCGCCAACCAGGACGACACCTGGGAGATCAGCCCGCGCATCCGCCAGGCGGTGCGCTGGAAGCGGCTCAACCTGCTCAGCGACCTCTCCAGCCTGGGTCGCTTCGACGTGATCCTGCTGCGCCATGTGCTGGACGGCCTGGAGCCGTCGCTGCACGGTCGCATCATTCAGAACCTGACGGCCCTGCTGCCCGACGACGGCGTGCTGGTGCTGGGCCCAGACGACCAGTTGACCGGCGAGGCCGAGGGCCTGCTGCGGCCGACCGGCCAGCCCGGCCTCTTCACGCGCGGCCAGGACGCTCAGGAAGCCGCCGCCTAGCGGCGAGCGGTCTCGAAGGCTTGGCGGCGACCGGCCAGGCGACCCACCCAGCCCTTGACCAGCACCACAAGACGATCGCCGGCGGCGGACGTCTCGGCCGGCATGATCGCGAAGGTGTTGGCCAGCTTGCCATAGAGCTGCAGCGCCTCGCGGCTGGCGATGGCCTGGCGCAGGTCCAGGGCCTCGACCACCCCTCGCGCCATTGCCCGGAACGGGACGATCGACAGCTCGTGGCGCTCGGGCGTGCGACAGTCGGAGAAGTCCGGCGACAGGCCGCAGCCCTGGCGGATCGCCGCCTCGATGCTCCGCGCATAGTCGGCGTCGCGGGCCATCCGGTCGACGTCGATGACCAGGTCGGCCTGGGGCAGGGCCCGCAGGTAGGACAGCAGATAGACCGCCAGGAAGGCCGCGAACGACACCTTGGCGTGGGCGCGCTTGAGGCGGCGGCGCACGGCGGCGATCCGCTCGGCCAAGCCGCCGCGCCCCTCGAACCGCGCGCCCAGCAGGGCCTGGGCGTCGAGGTCGCGACCGGGGAGCTCCGACAGGATCACGTACTGGCACAGCTCGAAATAGGTCGGGCGAGGCCGGCGGCGCAGGGAATAGAACGACATCCACTGCTGCACCGGATCGCGGATCAGCACGATGTGGAAACCGTCGAACCGGCGCTTGAGCCAGTCGATTCGGCCCAGGGTGCGGCAGCAGGCCAGCACCGGGACCTCGTCCCGCGCCCGGGCGGCGTCGACCAGGCCCGCGACATAGGCCTGCTGGTCGGCGTCCTCCTCGTCGGCCTCGAGGAAATAGCGGTCCAGGGCGAAGCGGTCGTGGTAGCCGCGCACGCCGCCGGCGGGATCCAGCACGGGCTGGAATTCGTCGAGATAGGGCCGCGAGCCGCCCGGATGGCGCAGGCCGCTGTTGTCGGGGGTCTCGGCGATGAGCGTCTCGGCGTTCAGCCGGCCCAGCTGCTCGTGCCAGGGCTCGTAATAGGCCCGCACGCCGGCCAGGGCGCGGAACTTGCTCCAGACATAGGTGCTCGAACATCTCCAGCCGCTGTGGACGAAAACGGTTGGACTGGACGATGACGACACGCGCGACGGGCCTCAAGCAACGGAACGCGTCCAGCTTGGCCCTTACGGTTTTCAGGCGTGTCTCCGTCTCGTTTCAGCAGCGAAACGGACAGCGAAAAGCCCGCCGGTCTCGCGACCGACGGGCTCTCGAAGAAAAACGCCGTGTGGACTACTTGGCGTCCTTGGCGGTGTCGCTGACGGCCTTACCGGCCGACGAGACGTCCTTGCCGGCGCCTTCGACGGTGTTGCAGGCGGCGACGGAAAGGCTGGCGGCGATGGCGGCCAGGATGATGATCTTGCGCATGGTGATCTCCGCAGTGTTTGGTCCGGATAGGGTTGAACCCGGTCGCGCAAACAACGCCTCCGGCGAAGCTAGGTTCCGGTCGATCCTGGCGCTTGAGGCGTCGGAAACACCAGGCGCACAAGCAATCCTCCGGCGTCGGAGCTCTCGAACGTCACCTTGCCGCGCAGCTGGCGGGCGAAGGCGTTCATCAGGGTCCGCCCCACGCCCTCGCCGGGGCCCTTGCCGGCGCCGGGACCATCGTCGCCGATCGACAGCTCGGCCTCCTCGCCGCGCACGGCGAAGTTCACCCACAGCACACCGCCGCGATCGTTGAAGGCGTGTTTCTGGGCGTTGGTGATGGCCTCGACGGCGAACAAGGCGATCGGAGCCAGGCGGTCGGGATCGATGACCAGCGGGTCGGCATGAACCTCGGTGCGCACCGCGCCCGAGGTCGAGATGTCGCCGGCCAGCAGCTGAGCGGTCAGCTCTTCCATGAACGGCCGCAGGTCGACGCGCTTCAGGTCGGGCCCCTGGTAAAGGGCGCGATAGATCTGGGCCAGGGCGGTGATCCGCTGGCGGGTGTCGTTCATCGCCGCCTTGGCCGCCGGATCGGTCAGGGCCCGCTGCTGCATGTTCAGCAGCGAGGTGATGATCTGCAGATTGTTCTTCACCCGGTGGTGGATCTCGCGCATCAGCGCGTCCTTGTCCGCCAGGTTGTCCATCAGCGAGGCGTCACGGGCGACGATGGCCCCGGCCATGTGGTCGAGGGTGGCGGCCAACTCGCGGATCTCGGGCGGCGCGCGCTCGGCCTGCAGCGGGCGCACAGTGAAGCGCCCCTTGGCGTAGATCGCCGCCACGCGCTGCAGATAGATGATCCAGCGGATCACGGCCCGCTCGGCGGCGTAGAGCACCGCCACCAGCGCCGCCACGAAGGCCAGCAACGGCAGGATCAGGCGTGAGATCGGATTGATCGAGGCCCAGGAGAACAGGCCCGGCGACGGCGCCGACAGGATCAGGAACACGCCGTTCTCGCCCAGGGGCGCGGCGGAATAGGAGCGGGTGCGGTGGCGCTGGTCCTTGGCCGACCACAGGAACGCCCCGCGCTCGACGGCGCGGGCGCGCCAGCCGACGGGGGGCGTGCTGAACACCTCGGCGCGGGTGGCGGCGAACACCTTGCCGTGGGAATCGACCAGGGCCACCTCGGCGCCCTCGGGCAGGAAGCGGTTGGTGGTCTCCAGTTGCAGGCTGCGCAGGGTCAGCACCGCCACCATGGCGCCGTCGAAGCCCTGGCTGTCGCTGGCGCGGACGCCGGCCAGCACCGCCGGCTCGTTGGCATAGACCGCGCCGGGCGCACTGGCCACGACCATGGCCTCGCCGCCCTGAAGCTCCAGGAACCAGGCCCGGCCGGCGCGGGCGGGATCGGCGGGCGTGGTGGACGCGGCGCAGGACACCCGGCCCCGGGAATCGAAACGGATCAGGTTGGCGTAGCCCGGCAGGCGGGCGCGCACATCGGCCAGGCGCTGAGCGCATTCCAGGCCCACCGAGCCTGGACCCAAGGTCTGGAGCAGCACGCCGGCCGCCTCGATGCGGGCCCGGGCGATGGCGGCGCTGCGTCCGGCCGCCAGCTCCAGGCTCTGACGGCGTGAGTCGGCCTCCGCCTGGAAAGCGAACACCGACTGCAGGACGCCCAGGATCAGGACGGGAAGGAGCGCGACGGACAGAGCCACGGCCAGACGGACGCGGATCGATGTCATGGCGCTGGGGCCTTGGCCCGCGAAAGGTCTCACCGCAAGGAGCTCAGCCGCTCCGCGTCCGCCAGGATGGAGCCCATGGCTTCGCCAGCCGCCTGACCATCGCGATCATAGGCGCCGGCTTCAAGGATGGCCTGCAGCGCGCGGCGGGCGCGGCTGACGCGGCTCTTGACGGTGCCCACGGCGCAACCGCAGATCTCGGCGGCCTCTTCGTAGGCGAAGCCGCCCGCGCCGACCAGGATCAGGGCTTCGCGTTGTTCGGCGGGAAGCATGCCCAGGCTGAGGCGCAGTTCGTCCAGAGCGACGGGCGCCTCGGGATCGTCGACCGCCACCAGGGTGCGCTCGGCGGCTTCCTGGTCGAGCTGGCTCTGACGCCAGGACCGTCGCTTTTCCGAATAGAACTGGTTGCGCAGGATCATGAAGGTCCAGGCCTTCATGTTCGTGCCCAGCTGGAAGCTGGCGCGAGCGTCCCAGGCCTTCATCATGGCGTCCTGCGCCAGGTCGTCGGCGGCGGTGGGATCACCCGTGAGCGTGCGCGCGAAGGCGCGCAGATGCGGAATCAGCGTGACCAGCTCTTTCTTGAAGAGGGTGTCGCGCTGTGGGTCGAAGGGCGAACGGCCGACCTGGACGTCGTCGGTCATGCTCATTCTTCTCCCGCGGGCTTGTCGGCCTTGCGCAGGATGTCCAGGAACTCGTCCGGGACCGCTTCGTTGACGACCTCGTCGAACATCTGGCGCAGCTTTACGCCGATGGCCTGCTGACGCAGTCGGGCTTCGTCGAGCGCCGCGGCGCCTTTACGGTGATCTTCCATGGGTACGTGTTCGATCATGTCCTCGACGCCGAAATAACGCAGCGCCCGCCCCCTTTGGCCGAATGTGTCTCTGCCAGACGTCAACGTCGATTTCCGTATCCGGTTCCCGAAGCTTGGGCGTAAGATTGCAAAATTCGACGATCAGCGGAACCTGCTTGATAAGGCGGCGTTTAAGACCCTGATCGAACGGCCTAGCTTGACCGTTGGATAGCGTTTTTTCTGAAGACACCGCATCGGGAGGGGTCATGAGTCTTCTTGCTCGGCTGGCGCCGCATCTGCCTTATATTCGTCGCTACGCCCGCGCCCTCACCGGCGACCAGAACACCGGCGACCACTATGTCCGCGTGGCTCTGGAAGCCCTCGCCGCCGGCGAGCGCTCGCTGGATAACGACCTGTCGCCCCGCGTGGCGCTGTATCGCGTGTTCCACGCGATCTGGCTGTCCTCGGGCGCGCAGCTCGAAGCCCGTCGCGACGACAGCGTCACGGCCGCCGACGACGCTTCGCAGCGTCTGATGCGCATCGCTCCGCGTTCGCGCCAGGCGTTCCTGCTCACCGCCCTGGAAGGCTTCACGCCGACCGAGGCCGCCCAGATCCTCAGCTGCGAGTTCGGCGACGTCGAGCGCCTGATCGCCGAGGCCCAGAACGAGATCGACGCGGAACTGGCCACCGACGTCCTCATCATCGAGGACGAGCCGGTGATCGCCGCCGACATCGAGGCCCTGGTTCGCGAGCTGGGTCACGAAGTCACCGACATCGCCGCCACCCGCGGCGAGGCGATTGACGCCGTGGCCCGCAAGACGCCGGGTCTGGTCCTGGCCGACATCCAGCTGGCCGACGGTTCGTCGGGCATCGACGCGGTCAAGGACATCCTGGCCCGCCTCGACGTTCCGGTGATTTTCATCACCGCCTTCCCCGAGCGCCTGCTGACCGGCGAGCGCCCGGAACCGACCTTCCTGATCACCAAGCCCTTCCAGCCGGAAACGGTGAAGGCGGCGATCGGCCAAGCGCTGTTCTTCCATCCGCGCCGGACCAAGAAGGCCGCCTGATACGCCTAAAAAGACCACCCCCAAAACGGCGACGGCCGCTCCTTCGGGAGCGGCCGTTTTCGTTTGTGCGTATCGCGAAAGATAAGGAGCCGATCAGCCGCCGGGCGCGGTGGTCTGACGGGCCGGGGTCTGTTCGGTGGTGTAGCGGCTGGCCTCGGCAGGGGTCTTGGCGCCGTTGTTGTGCTCGACCGACGCCAGGTCGCCCGAGCGGAAGCCCCAGGCCCCGAACAGGCCGATCGCCGCCAGGACGGTCGAAACCACGAGAATCCAGAAGATGTGCTGGCCCCAACGGCCCTGACGCGCGCGGGTGGCGTTCAGGCGAGGCGCGGGATGAATATCGGCGGGCATGAAGTCCTCCTTCAAGGCATTGAATAACCGGACGCCGCGGCGCTGGCTGCGCGCGCATTGAACGCCTGGACGACGCCAGTGGAGGCCGCGACGGTCGCGATCACCACCAAGGCCAGGAACCGTGTCCGCAAGGTCTTCTGACGCCGGGTCGGCGCCGTCTGGAAAACCATACCGCCATGTTGGGCCTGATAGGTCCGGATCATGACGTTCCCCTCATTCGCGAAAACGGTCCGCTTGACCGTCATCTGAACAACGTCCCTGAGGGTGGCCTGTTCCGTTTCAGCCAAGCGGGCCGGGCGATTTCGAGGGCTCGAAAAAAAGTTTCGAAAAAATCGCGTTGGGCGGGAACCAGGTTTTGGAGGTCGCGTTTTCACATTGCGGAGGCGGCGACGCCCCCCCGACTTGAGACTGGCGAAAGCCGGTCTGCTGCCTCCGCACCCCCCTTTTTTATCCGACCTTTGGGCGGACCGGTCATCGGCCCGCCCTTTCCTTATGGTCGACCCGCGCATGGCGAAAACCCCGCCGACGCCGAGGCGCGGGCGGGGCGGCCGAAGGCCGGGCTCAGCGCTTGGTCGGCGCGGCCAGGTCGAAGAAGATGTCGGCGCGGCGGCGCAGCGGCGCGGCCGTCCCGGCTGTGCTGCCGGCGCCCAGGTCGCCCACGGCCATCTGGTCGATCTCGACCTTGCCGAAGCCGACCTTGGTCAGGGCCTGGGTCACCGAAGCGGCGCGGCGCTTGGACAGGGCCAGATTGACTTCGGAGGTCCCGACCGCGTCCGCCAGACCCACCACCCGGGCGCTGACGACGGTGCAGCCCTTGGCCATGGTTCTGGCGCTGGCCAGCACTGAGCGGGCCTCGCGGGTGACCTGGTCGGCGTCGCGCTCGAAATAGATCGACACCTGGAAGTCGGCGCACGCCGGCTGGGCGACCTCGATCGACGCGCGGCTGCGCGGCGGCCAGGGCGTCGAGGCGCAGCCGGCCAAGGTCGCGCCGATCACGCTCATCAGAACCAAGGACTTCGTCGTGGTCTTCATCAAGTGGCCTCCCCTTTTGATCCGGACATGCGAAAGGGCGACCGACATCAGCCGGCCGCCCCTTGGGTTCATCATCGAGATGGCGGCGCCTTAACGCGGACGGCCATCTTCCCAGAAGTAGCGGCCGCTCTGGGAGTCGTAGTAGTAATAACGACCCGCGCGCTCGTCATAGTACTGGCGACGGTTGACGGTGCTGGCGCCACAGCCGCCGTCTTCGCGACAGCCCTTCACGGCGCCGGCGGTGCCGCCAATGGCCGCGCCGATGGCCGCGCCGGTCCCGGCGTCGCCGCCGCCGACATTGTTGCCGATCACGGCGCCGGCCAGGGCGCCCAGGGCCGCGCCGCCCGCGGCGTTGCGTTCCACATTGCCCGTGGAGGTGCAGGCCGAAGCGATCAGGCCGACACCCATCAGGGCGATCAGGGTCTTCTTCATTGGGGGCTCTCCCATCGAGCTGTTCTGGTCAGGCTAACGGTCTGGCCGATCCAAGGTTCCGCTATCGGGCCCGGAGCCGAGTCCGAGAGAGGGCGCGGGGCGGAACCTGCGCGAAGCTGCGCCGTTTGCCAGACTGTCCAGTCAACCCGGGGGAAACGCCTGTGCGGCGCGTCGAGATCATCGCCAACATCGCTTCGGGCTCCGTCGGGCCGAAGGCCCCGGCCCTGGCCGAACAGATCCTGGCCGAGCACGGCGTCACCGGCGTGGTCCACGCCCCCGGCGACGGCGAGTTGAACACCTGTCTGCGCTCGGTGATCGACAGCGCGCCGGACGCGGTGTTCATCCTGGCCGGCGACGGCACGGCGCGGGCGGCGGCCGAGCTGTCCGGGCCCGACGGTCCGCCGATCGCCCCCCTGCCCGGCGGCACCATGAACATGCTGCCCCGCGCCTTCTATGGCGAGCGGACCTGGCAGGAGGCCCTGGTCGCCTGCCTGGAGACCGGGGCGCCGCGGATGGTCTCGGGCGGCGAGGTGGCCGGGCGGCCGTTCTATGTCGCCGCCATCCTGGGCAGCCCCGCCCTGTGGGCCGACGCCCGCGAGGCCGTGCGGGCCGGAAAGCTGGACCTGGCCGTGATGCGCGCCCAGCGGGCCTTCCGCCGCGCCTTCTCGGGCCGCCTGCGGATCTCGCTGGACGGCCGGCCGACCTTGAAGACCGAGGCCCTGACCCTGATGTGTCCGCTGGTCTCGACCGCCCTGGCCGAGGACGAGCGGGCGCTGGAGGCCGCGGCCCTGGATCCGTCCAGCGCCGTCGACATCTTCCGCCTGGGCGTCAGCGCGATCACCGGCTCCTGGCGCGACGATCCGTCGGTCAGCATGGGCCGCTGCCGGATCGGCAAGGTCTGGGCCGGCGGACACCTCCCGGCCATCCTCGACGGCGAGCCGATGCGGCTGGGCCCCGAGGTGCAGGTCCGCTTCCGGCCCAAGGCATTCCGCGCCGTCGCCCTGCCCGACGAGGCCGCGTCGGCATGAGCAGCGGCAAGCCCTTCAAGATGGTCCAGGTCTCGGACGTCCATTTCGGCGGCGAGAACCAGGCGGCCACCGAGGCGGCGATCGCGCGCTTCCACGCCGAGCAGCCGGACCTGTTCGTGGCGGCCGGCGACCTGACCCGCGACGGGGCGGTGACCGAGTTCGACACCGCCCGCGCCTGGCTGGACCGCGCGCCCCAGCCGCAGCTGGTCGCCCCGGGCAATCACGACACGCCCTATCTGGGGCCGCTGGAGATCATCGAGCGGCTGGTCTCGCCCTGGAAGCGCTACGAGGCGCGGTTCGGACCGTCCGACGACGTCGCCTGGCATGGCGATCGGGCCTCGGTCTTCGCGTTCAACACCGCGCGCGGCGCCCAGATCCGCTGGAACTGGTCGAAGGGCGCAGTGTCCAGCGGCCAGGCTCGGCGGATGAAGGCGCGCCTGCAAGCCGCGCCGGCCAGCGACGCCCGCATCGTGGTCTGCCATCACCCCCTGATCGAGATCACCGGCGGCCCGATGACCGCCAGGGTGCGCGGCGGCACGCACATGGCCGAGACCCTGGTGGCGGCCGGCGCCGACATCGTGCTGTCGGGCCACATCCACACGCCCTTCGTCGCGCCCTACCCGTTCGGCGACGGCAAGACCGTGGCGGTGGGCTCGGGCACGCTGTCGGTCCGCGAACGCGGCGCGCCGCCCAGCTTCAATGTCATCGAGATCGACGGCCGCGAGATCCGGGTCACGGCCCTGGCGTTCGAGCGCACGGACTTCCAGGTCTGGCGCACCTGGGCCTTCGAGCGGCGCCAGGACTAGTCGCGAAAACGGCGCGACTTTCGCCGCGCCGCAAAGGTGTCAGGTGACGGAGCGGTCCTGGAACAGGCTCAGGGTCAGCGAGCCCAGGAACAGCGTGCCGAAGACGTAGAACAGGATCTTGGCCAGGCCGATGCTGGCGCCGGCGACGCTGGTGAAGCCCAGCATGGCCGTGACCACGGCCACCGCCAGGAAGATCAACGCCCATCTGAGCATTCGCGCCTCCGAACCTTCGGCGAGGCCGCATGCCCCGCCGAAGTCCAAACGCGCGTCGATCGACGATCGTTCCTGTTAACGAATCAAACGCTTAGGCGGTCGGAGCCGGGTAGGCCCAGGCTTCGCCCGCGCCCTTGGCGGCCGCGAACTGGCTGTCGGCCAGCGACCAGTTGGCCACCGTGTCGAACCAGGCTTCAAGGAAGCCCTTCCGGTTGTTCTGGTGGTCCAGATAGTAGGCGTGCTCCCAGACGTCGCAGACCAGCAGCGGCGTGACGCCGTCCTGGGTGACGGTGGTGGCCGCGTCGTGGGTCGAGATGACCTTCAGCTTGCCGCCTTCCGACACCAGCCACACCCAGCCCGAGGCGAAGTGGCCGACGCCTTCGGTGACGAAGGCGGTCTTCAGCGACGCCAGGTCGCCGAACGCCTCGGTGATGGCGGCCGACAGCTCGGCGCTGGGCTCGGTCTTGGTCGGGCTCATGGCGTCCCAGAAGAATGCGTGGTTCCAGGCCTGGGCGGCGTTGTTGAACACCTTGCCGGGCGCGGCGGTCTTGATGACCTCTTCCAGCGAGCCCTTGTCGTCGCCGTTCAGCAGGCCGTTCAGGGCCGTGACATAGGCGGCGTGGTGCTTGTCGTGGTGGAAATGCAGGGTGTTGGCCGAGACGGTCGGCTCCAGCGCCTCATAGGCGTAGGGAAGGTCGGGCAGGGTGTACGGCATGGTCACTCCATGGAATTGCGCTCCCGAAAGGGAGGAGGGGAACGCGCGAACGAAGACGACTTAGCGCGGCGGCTGCCGCGTTTCCATGAAGGCCTTGGCCACGGCCGCCGTCAGGGTCGGATTTTTCAACGCGAAGACGCCGGCGGCAAGCGCCGCGCCGATGGAGACCAGCGGACGATCCTTGACGATCTCGACGATCTTCTCGGCGAAGCTGAAGTCCTGCGGCGCGCCGTAGCCCTGCTGGGGCGCATGATGATGATGACGGCCTTCGGCCTTGCGCGCGGCCAGGAGGCCGGCGATGGCCACGATCAAGGCGGCGACAGCGGCGACCACCGCGGCGGCGCCGGCAGAGCCGATTTGGGGCTGCAGGACGGCGTGCAGGGCGAACGCCGCGGCGAACACGCCGACGGCCGCCGCGGCCGCGATGGCCGCCGCAGCCGCGAGCGTCATGAGGGTTTTTTCGAAGATCACCGGTTGTTACGATTGCCGGCGATGAGCAGGCCCAGCAGGACCCCGACGCCCAGGCCGGCCAGGGTGGCCGTCAGCGGGCGTTCGCGAACGCGCTCGGTGACATAGCGTTGAGCGTCGTCCAGTTGCTGGCCGGCGGTGTCGGTGTAGGTGCGGCTCTGGGCGCGCAGGGTCTCAAGACCCTCGGCGACCGACTTCTCGACGCGTTTGGCGGCTTCGGCCAGCGACGCCTTGGCGTGAGCAGCGGCTTCCACGAAGCTGTGCTCGGCGTCCTTGGCGGCCGACGTGGCCGTGTCCTTCAGGGCCTCGGCGTCCTTGGCGGCGGTCTTCAGAACGTTGGCGGGCATGATCATCTCCGGTTCGTGACGCGGCCGACAACAGAGCGGGCTGGCGACAAGCTGAGCCCCGTCAACGCGAAGCTCTGGTGGACGGTTCCATGATAGCGCGCAGGTTGAAGCTTCACCACGCGGAATCTTCATCGACACTCGCGCCTGACGCGAAGCAAGTCTATGGTCCGATCATGGACGATGCCCGTTCCGCGCAGGACGCTGAAAACGAAGCCGCCCGGCTGCGCGCCGTGAACGCCCTGAAGGCGTGCGACGGCTCGGTCGATGACCCCCGCTTCCTGCGCGTCGTGCGCCTGGCCGCCCGCCTGTTCGAGGCTCCCCGCGCCGCCCTGTTGCTGGTCGAGGACAACGGCCTGTGGCGCAAGGCCGGCGTCGGCCAGGCCGCGACGTCGCTGCGCCTGGCCCGGCTGCTGATCGAGCGCCGCGAGCCTCTGCTCTGCGCCAACGCCGAGGCCGATGCGGGACTGAAGGGCTTCGCGCCCGCCGGCGTGGGCCTGCTGGCTTGCGCGCCGGTGATCGACGCCGCCGGCCAGGTGGTGGGCGTGCTGACCGTCGAGGACCCCGCACCCCGCGCCGCCGTCGCGCCGGCCGATTCCCAGGCCCTGGCCGATCTGGCCGCCCTGGCGATGACCGAGCTGTCGGTGGGCCTGAAGAACGGCAAGGCCGGCGCGCTCGAGAGCGAGCGCCTGGCCCTGGCCATCGGCGCGGCCAGCCTCGGCGAGTTCGAATGGGACCGCGCGCTCGACATCTATCGGATCAGCCCAAGGCTGGCCAAGATCGCCAACCTGCCCGAGGGCGTGATCCCGGCCGAGGACGGCCAAGCCCTGTTTCCCTATGTCCACATCGATGACCGCGCCGAGATCCAGCACACGGTCGACGACCAGCTGCGCAAGCGCGGCCGCTACGAGGTGGAATTCCGGCGCAATCCCGACGAGAACGGCCGCATCCAGTGGAACCGCGCCGCGGGGGTCATGACCCTGGACGAACAGGGCCAGCCCACCCGGCTGATCGGCGTCATCCAGGACATCACCGACCGCAAGCAGCAGGACGAGCAGCGCGAGAGCCTGCTGGCTGAGCTGGACCATCGCATCAAGAACCTGCTGGCCGTCGTGCAGTCGGTGGCCGCGCAGTCGGCCCGCAAGTCGGCGTCGCTGGACGTGTTCCTGAAGACCTTCGCCGGCCGTCTGAAGTCGATGAGCTCGGCCCACGACCTGCTCAGCGCCGCCCGCTGGCGCGGCGCCACCCTGGCGCGGATCGCCGCCGCCGAGCTGGGCGGCCTGGCCCCTACCCAGACCCGCTGGGACGGGCCCGAACTGTTCCTGACTCCGCGCGCGGCCTCGGCCCTGTCGCTGACCCTGCACGAACTGGCCGTCAACGCGGTCAAGTACGGCGCCCTGTCCAACGAGAACGGCAAGGTCGAGGTCGTGTGGCGGCGGGGCCCCAACGGCGGCTTCTCGCTGGAATGGCTGGAGACCGGCGGACCGGCGACCTCTCCGCCCGAGAAACGCGGCTTCGGCGCCACCCTGATCGAGGACGTGGTCGGCCGCGAACTGGGCGGCCGGGCCCGCATGGAATACAAGCGCGGCGGCCTCAGCGCCCTGATCCAGGCCTCGCCCGAGGCGCTGGCCGACGGCCCGCCGCCCGAACCCGAAAAGGCCGCGGCGCCCGAGCGGATCATCGAGACCCTGATCGCCGCCGACGAGAACATCCGCCCCGGGGCCATCGCCGGCCTGAAGGTGCTGATCGTTGAGGACAGCTTGCTGCTGGCCCTGGAGCTGGAAGCGGGTCTCGAGGACGCCGGGGTCGTAGTGGTCGGCTGCGCGGCCGAGCTCAGCGAAGCGCTGTCGATGCTGGACCAGGAGTTCGACGTCGCGGTGCTGGACGCCGACCTCAATGGCCAGTCGGTGGCCCCGGTCGCCGAGATCCTGCGTCAGCATGGCCGACCATTCGTGTTCGCCACCGGCTATGCCGACAAGGCCGCCCCGATGGGCTTCGACGCGCCGATCGTGCGGAAGCCGTACAACGTGCACCAGATCGCGCGGGCGATCGCCGAGGTGACGGACCGGCATTAGGGACGGCGGCGGACTTGCCCCCTCCGGGCCGCTTCGCGACCCTCCTCCCCCATAGGGGGAAGATGAGCTCCGCCGATCTTTATCTTCCCCCTATGGGGGAGGAGCGCCGAAGGCGCGGAGGGGGCAAGTCCTCCGCCTCTACAACACCCCCCGCGCCCGCAACCCCGCGATCGTTTCCTCAGACACCCCCGCCACCTCGCGCAGCACCGCATCGGTGTGCTCCCCCAGCGTCGGCCCGACCCAGCGCACCTCGCCCGGCGTCTCGGACAGCTTCGGGAAGGCGTTCTGCATCTTCACCTGGCCGAACACCGGATGGGGCACGGTGACGATGGAGTCGCGGGCGATGAACTGCGGGTCGGCCAGCATGTCGGGCGCGCGGTAGATGCGGCCGGTGGCCAGGCCCGCCGCCTCGATGCGGGGCAGCAGGTCCTCGATCTCGTGGTCGGCGGTCCAGGCGGCGATGCGGGCGTCCAGCTCGGCCTGGTGGATCCCGCGCGCGGCGTGGTCGCGATAGCGGACGTCGTCGGCCAGGTCCGGCCGGCCCATCAGATCGCACAGGCGTCGGAACAGGGTGTCCTGGTTGGCGCCGATCAGGATCAGTTCGCCGCTCTTGGTGGGGTAGACGTTGGACGGCGCGATGCCGGGCAGCACGGCCCCTGACCGCTCGCGGACATAGCCGGTCAGGTCGTACTCGGTGATCAGGTTCTCCATCACCGTCAACACGCTCTCATAGATGGCCGCGTCTACCACCTGGCCCTTGCCGGTGCGCTGACGGGCGTGCAGGGCCATCATCACGCCCAGGGCGGCGTTCAGGCCCGACAGGCTGTCGCCGATCGAGATGCCGGCCCGGGCGGGATTGCGGTCGGGCTCGCCGGTGATGTGGCGCAGGCCGCCCATGGCCTCGCCGACCAGGGCGTAGCCGGCCCGGCTGGCATAGGGTCCGGTCTGTCCGAACCCGGAGACCCGCGCCATCACCAAGCCCGGATTGAGCTTCGCCAGCGCCTCATAGCCCAGGCCCCACTTTTCCAGCGTGCCGGGGCGGAAGTTCTCGACGACGACATCGGCCTTCAGGATCAGGCTGCGCGCCAGGTCACGGCCTTCGTCCGTGCGCAGATCGACGGTGACCGATTTCTTGTTGCGGCCGATCACGGGCCACCAGGGCGACAGGCCCTTGGGCTTGGACCGGCCCCACTGGCGCATCGGATCGCCGACCTTGGGGTCCTCCAGCTTGATCACCTCGGCGCCGAAATCGCCCAACACCTGACCGCAGAAGGGCCCGGCGATCAGCGAGCCCATTTCGATGACCCGCAGTCCGGCCAGGGGGCCCGTCGCCGACGATGCGCTCATGTCGATATCCCCCTCGGGTCCGGAACCGTTCACGGCCCCGTGATGTTCTTGTCATCACACGCGGCGCAGCGCGACGCCGCCCCGGGGACATCCTCTAGGAAAAATGCGCAGGGAAACACAGCCATGACCCGCAACATTCTCATCGTCGGCGCCGCTTTCGCCGCCCTCAGCCTCGCCGCCTGCGGTCCCAAGACCGAAGAGACCAAGGGCGCCGCCACGCCTTCGGAACAGGCCGCGACCCCGGACGCCAACCCGGCGGCGACCGTTCCGACGCCGTCGGACGAAACCAAGGCCGACGTGTTCGTCGCCAAGGCCGCCGCCAGCGACATGTTCGAGATCGAAGCCGCCAAGCTGGCCGCCAAGCGCTCGACCAACGCCGAGGTCAAGAAGTTCGCCGCGATGATGCAGACGGCCCACGCCAAGAGCACCGAGTCGCTGAAGGCCGCCATCGCCGCCTCGGGCGCCGCCATCACTCCGCCGGCCGCCCTGCCGGAAGACCTGCAGTCCAAGCTCGATGACCTGACCAAGGCCGACGACAAGGACTTCGACAAGAAGTACGCCGACAGCCAGGTCGACGCCCACCAGGCGGCCCTGAACCTGCTGCAGCGCTACGCCCAGGACGGCGACACCCCGGCCATCAAGGCCTTCGCCGCCGCCACGGCCCCGACCGTCCAGGAACACCTGAACCACGCCGAAGGCCTGAAGAAGGGCTTCGTGAACTAAGGACGACCTCCAAACTTCCACCAAAATCTTGTCATCCCGGAAGCCTCGCAGAGGCTGTCCGGGACGCAGGGGCAACCGCACTGCACTGGCCCCTGGGTCCCGGCTCTCCGCTTCGCTGCGGCCGGGATGACAAGTATTTTTGGGTTTGAAGTGGATGACTACGGAATGGCGTAGGCCACCGTCGCCTTGGCCGCAGCGCGCTCGCGGCTCTCGTTCCACATCAACACGTCGACCGTGGCGATGCGGCGTCCAAGCTTCAGCAAAACCGCCTCGGCATGGAGGTCGCCCGGCTTGCAGCCGCGCAGGAAATGGACCGTCAGCGAGGTCGTGACCGCCATGGCCACCTCGCCGATATGGGCCAGCACCACGGCGTAGGCCGCCGTGTCGGCCAGGGTCATCAGGGTCGGACCCGAGATCACCCCGCCCGGCCGCAGCTGCCGGCTGGCATAGGGCAGCTTCAGCAGCGCCCGGCCCTCTTCGACCTCCAGCACCGACGCCATCTGCTGCGGGTCCGCCTCCGGAAAAGCCCTGCGCAGGAAGGCGTTCAGCGCATCGGCGTCCAGCTTGAGGGCGCCGTCCTCGCTCACCCGCCGACCTTGATGGTGTTGTCGTCGCCGTTGCGGTCGATGACCGTGTTGTAGGGATCGACCCCGGCGAACTTCGGCGGCTTGGCGACCGTGAAGGTCAGGGTCTGGACGCCAGAGCGGATCGGACGGCGCTCCAGCAGCACGACATTGCCGGCCTTGAACGCCGGCTTGCCAGGCTCGGCCGTGAACAGGCCGACATCCATGGTCTCGTTCAGGACGGCCGAGGTCTCCTTGCCCTTGCCGTCGGCGTACATCTTCCGGGCCTCGATCGTCAGGGTGACGTCATAGCGGCCGTCGGCGCGCTTCTTCGACGTCGCCGACTTGGTCTTCAGATCGTAAAGCGTGATCTTCTGGAAGAGGTCGGTGATCAGGGCTTGCTTGTCGGCGGGCGCCTCGGCGCGCACGGCGGCCAGGAAGTCCAGCGTCGTCGGATAGGGCGCGCCCTTGAAGGCGTGGTCCTTGATCAGCTTGCGCAAAGCGCGATTGACCGCCGCCTCGCCGATCTCGTCCTGCAGCCGGTACATGACCAGCGAGCCCTTGCGGTAATAGACGTAAGGCTGCTCCTCGACCTTGTAGAGCGGCTGCTCCTCGATCGGATCGCCGCCGCGGGCGCGCAGATAGCTGTCCAGCTCGAACTTCAGGAACTTGCGGATCTGGCTCTCGCCGTACATCCGCTTCATCACCATCAGGGCCGAGTACTGGGCCAGGGTCTCGCTGAGCATGGCGCCGCCCTGCTGGTCGGCCCCGATCACCTGGTGGGCCCACCACTGGTGGCCGATCTCGTGAGCGCCGACATAGGTGACCATGTCGATCTTGTCGGGCTTGCGGTAGTCGGAGATGAAGAACATCCCCTCCGACCACGGGATCGTATTGGCGAACGACTGGGCGAACTGGGCGTAGTCGGGGAACTCCTGGAACCGCAGCTGGCGGAACTGGTAGGGGCTGAACTCCGTCGACATGTAGTCCAGCGAGGCCTTCATCGCCGTCTTCATGCGGTCGATATTCCAGGGATGCTGGGCGTCGTAATAGACGGCCAGGTCGACGCCCTTGTAGCTTTCGCGGGCGACCTGGTAGCGGGCCGACTGGATCGAGACGAAGTTCTGGATCGGGGCCTCGGTGACGAAGCGCGCCACCCGACGGCCGTCCTTGACCGTGTCGGAGACCTTGTAGCCCGGCGCGATCGGCGTCTGGTCGGCCAGGGTCGAGACGGTGATGTCGGACGACACCCAGTCGGCGTCCTTGCGCAGGCCGTTGAACTGCATCGACGCGGCGTCGCCCAGCTTGGCCATGCGGCGCTCAGCGGGCAGGCCGTACTTGCGGCGCTTGGCGCGGTCCTTCAGCAGGCCGTCGCGCGACATGCCCAGGATCGGCGCGATCTCCATGTTGTTCAGGAACGTGCCGTTGTCGACGACCCGGCTTTCGGCGTCGCTGTTGGGGAAGCCCTTCTGGGCGCGCTCGGTGGTGAAGCTCATCTTGCGCCGCTCGCCCGGCGCCATCGGCGTGTCGAAGGCGAAGATGCGGTAGTTGAACCTGTCGTAGGTCTTCTTCGAGCGCGCGCCCTGGATCGACAGGCCCTTGACGGTCAGGTCACGGTCGAAGCGGACGTGGATCTCCTTCAGCGGCGCGCCCGTGCGGTTCTCGATCACATAGGCTCCCCAGGTCGAGACGCGCGGCTCGCCGGGATAGAGGTCGACCTCCATCAGCATCGAGACGATCTTGGGCTGCGGCGTGTTCTCGAACGGCAGCAGGGTCTTTTCGTAGTCGGCCTGCCACTTCTCGTTGTCGATCCGGGTCCGGTAGTCGTTCCAGACATTGGTGTTGATGAAGATGAAGACGCCGCTGGCCAGCGCCACGACCAGGGCCGAGACCAGGGTCAGGCCGGCCTTGCCGGTCATGCGGCCGGGCAGGCGCTGGATGCGCGGCCACAGCCGGCTCTCGGTCCCGCGACGCCACAGGCCATAGGCCAGAACCACCAGCACCAGGGCGAAGGCGCTCCAGTAGAGCCGCAGCCACCAGGCCCCGATCCAGAACTTGCCCTGGCCGTTCATGTCCGAGAACGGGGTCTCGGTCGTGGCGCCATAGGTGTAGAGCTTGTGCTCGAGACCCAGGTTGCCGAAGGTGATGGTGGCGACGATGTAGATCACCATCAGCCCCCAGCCGATGAACTTGTGCGGGCTGATCGCCTGCAGGAACACCGCCAGCACCGCCAGCAGGATCCAGTCCACCGATTGCGGCAGCACGTACCACAGCAGGTACTTGCCCAGCTCCAGGTTGGTGTAGCCGTGGGCCAGCTGGCTGATGATCGCGGCCAGCACGCTGACGAACAGGGTCGAGATCAGCACCAGGGCGATGGCCAGGGTCTTGGGCCCGACGAAGGCCCAGTCGGGCACGGGTGTGGCGTCGATGATCTCGTGGGTCTTCCTCTCGCGCTCGCGCCAGACCAGTTCGCCCGAATAGTAGATGGCGATGATCATCGGGATCAGGCCGAACGAGCCCGTCAGCGGCTGCAGCAGCACGCGGGTGACCGGATAGATCACCCCGCCGTAGCGGCCGGCGTCGGTGGCGAACCACAGCGAACCCATGGCGTTGGCCAGGCCCAGGAACAGCAGCACGAAATAGGCCGGGCTCTTGAACACCTGGCCCATGTCCAGCCGCGTGCGGGCGACCAGCTGGGCCCAGGCGGCCTTGCCGTCATAGGTCGGGACCGGCAGGGGCCCTGCGGCCAGGATCGGCGCGGCGTCGCGATCGGCCGCGCCCGCCTTGGCCTTCTTGACCTTCCGGGAGCCCGACAGCTCGGCCGGCTGGACGTTGAACAGGAAATAGGCGGCGGCCAGGAAGGCGCTCGACACCGTCAGGCAGAAGACGCGGTTCCACAGCAGCACGCCGGCCAGGGGCGGGGTGATCGTGTTGCGCTCGGTGGCGGTCCAGTACTTGGTCACCAGGCCGTAGGCGGCGGTGCCCAGGGGCTCCCAGATCGCCGCGCTCTTCTCGAACTCGGGCCGGTCCAGCGCGATGCCGGCGATGATCCACAGCACCATGAAGGCGATGACGCCGACATAGGTCCACATCATCGAGCGGGTCACCGTGGCCAGGGCGAAGAAGATCGCCGAGGTCAGGAACAGCGCCGGCAGAGCCAGGGCGAAATAGGAGAAGAGGTAGGCTTCGAGGATGTTGGGCCCGAGGCGCTCGGGATCGATCCACGGCATGAACGAGCCGATGAAGATCGCCAGGGGCACGGCCAGGAACGAGATCGCAGCGGCCAGGAAGGCGCCGGTGAAGCGACCGTAGAGATAGTCGAACTTGCGGATGCGGGTGGAGCGGAGGATCGGCCCGAACCCGGTCTCGTCGTCGCGCACCACCACATTGGCGACGAACGCCGTGGTCACGAACATGTAGAAGATCGACAGGATCAGGTGGGTCTGGGCGATCGCGAACGGGGCGTTCTTGTGGATCGAGCCGCCGCCGCCGATGCGAATCTGGTCGATCGTGGCCGCCCCGAAGGTCAGCAGGAAGAAGATCGTCGCCACCACCCAGAAGACGGGGGACTTCAACTGGTAGCGGAGCTCGAAGCCCGCGATCTTGCGAAACATCCGGCTGTCCTCCTACGCCGCGCGGCGGGTGGCGGACAGGGTCGAGAAATAGACGTCCTCGAGGCCGCCCTCGACCGGCGCGAAGCCGTCGCCCGGGTCCTGCTCGGACTCGATGTGGATGACCGTGCGGCCGGCCAGCAGGCGGGTGGAGATGATCTTGTGGCGGGCCCGGGCGGCCTCCAGCTCGCTCTTGTCGATGATCTTCTTCCAGATGCGGCCCTTCAGCTGGGCCACCAGATCGGTCGGCGCGCCTTCCTTGACGATGCGGCCGTCGCAGATGATCGCCATGGCCGGACACAGGTCCGACACGTCCTCGACGATATGGGTCGACAGGATCACCACCACGTTCTCGCCGATCTCGGCGAGCAGGTTCAGGAAGCGGTTGCGCTCCTCGGGGTCGAGGCCGGCGGTGGGCTCGTCGACGATGATCAGGCGCGGATCGCCGATCAGGGCCTGGGCGATGCCGAAGCGCTGGCGCATGCCGCCCGAGAACCCGGCCAGGGCCCGCTTGCGGACGTCCCACAGATTGACCTGGTTGAGCAGGCTCTCGACCGTCTCCTTGCGCGCCTTGGCGCCGGAAATGCCCTTCAGCACCGCCATGTGGTCGAGCATGTCGTAGGCCGAGACTCGCGGATAGACGCCGAAATCCTGCGGCAGGTAGCCCAGGGTGCGGCGCAACAGCTCCGGGGTCTTCAGCACGTCGATGTCGCCGAAGCGGATGTGGCCGGAGGTCGGGGCCTGCAGGGTGGCGATGGTGCGCATCAAGGTCGACTTGCCGGCGCCGTTCGGACCCAGGAGCCCGTACATGCCGCTCGGGATGGTCAGGCTGACCTCATCGAGCGCGCGTTTTCCGTCGCCATAGACGTGAGTCAGGTTCTCGATGATCAGCATGCGCGCGCTCACAGCCCCCGTACGAAGTAGTCGCCCAAAAAACCCCACAATCGTCATGACTCGGCTGTGCGGGGATGAGCAAGTGAAAGAACGTTTAGACGCTCGCCGCGCCCCGAAGATTTCTAACGCGCGATAACCTTGATCGGGGCGCTTTTGAAGCGGGCGGTTTGGGTCTAATCAGGCGGCATGACGACATACGCCTTTCCCCCGCCCGCCCTTTCCACGGTTCCGGTCGAGGGTTCGACCGAGGTCTTTCCGGTGCGCCGGATCCTGTGCGTAGGGCGAAACTACGCCGCCCACGCGCGCGAGATGGGCGCCGACAGCCGCGACCCGCCGTTCTTCTTCGCCAAGCCGGCCGACGCCCTGGTCACGGAAGCGACGAGCGTGCCCTATCCGCCGGCCACATCCGACCTGCATTACGAGATCGAACTGGTCGCGGCCCTGAAGGCCGGCGGCGAGAACCTGACGCCCGAGCAGGCGATCGACCTCGTCTTCGGCTACGCGGTCGGCGTGGATCTCACCCGCCGCGACCTGCAGAACGCCGCTAAGGCCAAGGGCCATCCGTGGGAAGCCGGCAAGGCCTTCGACGCCAGCGCCCCGATCACCGCCATCCGTCCGATGAGCGGCCCGCCGCCGGAAGGCGCGATCTGGCTCACCGTCAACGGCGAGGAAAAGCAGCGCGGCGAGATCGCCGACATGATCTGGAACGTCGCCGAGGTGATCGCCAAGGCCAGCCAGTTGTGGACGCTGGCCGCCGGCGACCTGATCTTCACCGGCACGCCCGAAGGCGTCGGCCCGATCGTGCGCGGCGACCAGATCGTCGGCGAGGTCGAGGGTGTGGGCCGGCTGGCCTTCACCCTGGTCTAGGAGCGGTCGCCATGAAGCTGACGCTGCACAGCGCCTGGCGGGCCAGCGCGCCCTACCGGGTGCGCATCGGCCTCAACCTCAAGGGCCTCGACTACGAGATCCGTCCGGTCGACCTGGTCACCAGCCAGCACCACGATCCGGCCTATCGCGCCCTCAACGCCCAGGCCCTGGTGCCGACGCTGGAGGTCGACGGTCGTCGCCTGACCCAGAGCCTGTCGATCCTGGAGTGGCTGGACGAGGCGCATCCCGAGCCGCGCCTGTTGCCGACCGACGCCTTCGACCGGGCGACGGTGCGAACCATGGCCGAGATCATCGCCTGCGACATCCATCCGGTGAACAATCTGCGCATCTTGCGGGCCCTGACCCAGCTGGGCGTCGACCAGGACGGCCGCGACGCCTGGGCCCAGCGTTGGATCGCCGACGGCTTTTCGGCGCTGGAGCCGATGGTCGCCCAGCACGGCCGGGGCTACGCCTTCGGCGACGCGCCGGGTCTGGTGGATTGCTGTCTCGTGCCGCAGGTCTATAACGCCGCCCGCTTCCACGTGGACATGACGCCCTATCCGGCGATCAACGCCGCCGTGGCCAAGGCCCATCAACATCCGGCGATCGTCGCCGCCCATCCCAACCTGCATCCGGACGCCCAGAAGGCCTGAGGAGAACAGCATGCTCGAGGACTTGAAGGCCAACAACGCCGCCTGGTCGAAAGGCAAGACCGAGGTCGACCCGCAGTTCTTCAAGCGGCTCGAAAACCAGCAAAGCCCGGAATATCTGTGGATCGGCTGCAGCGACAGCCGCGTACCGGCCAACGAGATCGTGGGCCTGGATCCCGGCGAGCTGTTCGTCCACCGCAACGTCGCCAACCTGGCCCCGCCGCAGGACGCCAACTACCTGTCGGTGCTGCAGTTCGCGGTCGACGTGCTGAAGGTCAAGCACATCATGGTCGTGGGACACTATGGCTGCGGCGGCGTGGCGGCGGCCATCGATGGCAAGCGGCGGGGTCTGGTCGACCACTGGCTGCACCCGATCCGCGAGGTCCACGCCGAGCACCGCCATGAGCTGGACGCCCTGCCCAGCGAGAAGGACAAGCTCAACCGCCTGTGCGAGCTGAACGTCATCCGCCAGGTCCGCAACGTCGCCGCCGACGTCTTCGTGCAGGACGCCTGGGCGCGCGGCCAGTCGCTGGCCGTGCACGGCTGGGTCTATTCGCTGGGAAATGGCCTGGTGACGGACCTGAACGTCGGGATCTCGAGCCTCGAGGCCTATGAGGCGGCGGCTGGGGGGCCGTGCTGAGCAACGCCCTCGCTTAACTTAAAACCTGTCATCCCGGCCGCAGCGCAGCGGAGAGCCGGGACCCAGGGGCAACCGCGATGCGGCGGCCCTGGGTCCCGGACAGCCTCTGCGAGGCTTCCGGGATGACAAGGATTGGGATCAGCGTTGCAGCGCCTACCCCACCTTGATCCGCACCCGCGAGGTCGCCTTGCGCCCCTGCCCGTCCACCACCGACAGCTTGTAGAACCCCGGCGCCGACGGTCGCCAGACCACCCGGCCGCTGACCGGGTCGGCCGACAGCGGGGTTCCCGCGACGTACCAAGTCAGGTTGTCGCCGCCGGCCGCCAGAACCAGCCCCCGCGACCTCGGCCCCAGGGCCTCGACCTGCACCGCCGCGCCGTCGGGCGGGAAGATCAGGCGCGGACCTTCGGCCGCTGCGCGCAGGGTCTGCAGGGCTTGCGGCGCGGCCTTCGGGGCGATCGGACGCGGGGCCGTCGTCGGCGCGCCCACCACGTCGGCGACGTCGAACAGCAGCGGCAGGGCCGCGTCGCGCCCGGTCAGCCCGCCCCGTGCGCCGCCGTCGGCCCGGCCGGTCCAGACGATCATCGCATAGCCGCCGACCACCCCGGCCGCCACCGCGTCGCGGAAGCCGTAGGAGGTGCCGGTCTTGAAGGCCATGGCCGGTCCGCCCAGGGTCAGGGCCGACGGCGCGCGGCCGCGCGGGGCCGGGGCCTCGCGCAGGATGTCCAGCACCTGCCGCGCCGCCTCGGGCCGAACCATGCGCGTGCCGCCGGACTTTTCGCGCAGTCGGGCGTCGGCCTCGGTCCAGGCCAGGGGCTTGGCGAGGCCGCCGTCGCCCAGGGCGGCATAGAGCATGACCAGATCGCGCAGGGTGATGCCCTCGCCGCCCAGCGCCAGCGCCAGGCCCGCCGCCTTCAGCTCCGACTTGGGTCGCGCCAGGTGCGCGCCGGCCGCCTCGATACGACCGGCGAAGGCCTCGGGGCCCAGGCGCTCCAGGGTGGCCACGGCCGGGACGTTCAGCGAGTGGGTCAGGGCCTCGCGCACCGTGACCTTGTCGTGGAACACCCGGTCGAAGTTCTCGGGCTGGTAGTCGGCGAAGCGGGTGGCGCTGTCGGCCAGCTGGGTGTCGGCGGCGACCAGGCCGTCGTCCATGGCCATGGCGTAGATGAACGGCTTCAGGGCCGAGCCCGGTGAGCGCAGGGCGCGGGTCATGTCCACCCAGCCGCCGGGCCGGTCACGGCCGGCCGAGCCGACGGCGGCGCGCACCGCGCGGCCCTTGATTTCAACCACCAGGATCGCGGCGGCGGCGTCCGTGCCTTGCGAGGCGGCGACGGCGGCGGCCATAGGCTCCAGCCGGGCCTGCAGATCGGCGTCGATCGTCGAGATGACACTGGCCTGGCTGACCGGCGCGGCCTTGGCCAACTCGCCGGCGATGTTCCAGGCCAGGGCCGGGAAAGGCGCGCGACGTGGCAGGGGTTCGGCTTCAGCCTCTGACGCGGCGCTCTCGCTCAGCACATGAGCGCGAACCATCTTGTCCAGCACCGCCCGTCGGGCATAGCGCGCCGCCTCGGGGCGACGATCGGGTCGGCGCGCCTCGGGCGACTGCGGCAAGGCGATCAGCAGGGCCTGTTCGCCGTCGGTCAGGCTGGTCGGCTCGTGGCCGAAATAGGCGAGGCTGGCGGCGCGGACACCTTCCAGGTTGCCGCCGTAGGGGGCGAGCGTCAGGTACAGCGCCAGGGTCTCGCGCTTGGTCAGCCGCGATTCCAGCTGCACGGCGCGGATCATCTCGATCAGCTTGGAGCCCAGGTTGCGTGGGCGCGGCTCCAGCAGGCGGGCGGTCTGCATGGTCAGGGTCGAGGCGCCCGAGGTGGCTCGGCCATGGACAATCGCCGTGCCCGCCGCGCGGACCACCGCCAGCGGATCGACGCCCAGGTGGCCGTAGAACCGCGCGTCCTCGACGGCGATCAGCCGGGCCTTGAAGCTGTCGTCGGTGCGGTCGAGATCGGTGCGGATCCGCCAGCGGCCGTCTTCGACCGGCAGGGCTCGGAGCCACGCGCCGCGCCGGTCCAGCGCCACCGGCGAGGAGTGATGGGCGCGGGTCATGTCCGGCGGAAAGACGGCGCTCAGGGCGAAGAGGGCGACCTGTAGGCCGATGAAGCCGACGAGGACGCGGGTGAGCGTCGCGATCCTCTTCCCCCTTTGGGGGAGGAGGATGCGCAGCATCCGAAGGGGGCCCGTGGCGGGAGCGCCCCCTGAATCAGCAGGCGTCATTCCGCGGAGAGCCCCGGCCTGCTCGCCCGCTCCGGGCTTGCGGCCCTCCTCCCCCATAGGGAGAAGATGAAGCGCATACGCATCCTCACTGCCCCGGCGCGATCACCGCGCGGCCGGCGTCCGAGCGGGCGTTCAGGCTTGGCCGGTACATATCCTTGGCGACGGCGCCGGGCAGGAAGAACTCGCCCGGGGTCACGGCCCGCGCCACATAGGCCAGGGCGAAGGGCTTGTTGCCCGCCAGGTCCATCGCCGCGATGAAGCGGTCGTCGCGGCTTTCCTGGACGTCGGCCGCGGTCAGTTCGCCGAGGAACTTGTACGGACCGTTCTGGGCGTCGTCGGCCCCGAGCGTGGTCTCGATCTCGAAGCCGGCCGGCAGGGCGTCATCGACCACCAGGGCCGTGGAGCGCGCCTGCATCGAGCGACCTGAGACCAGGATGATCACCCGGTCGCCCTGGCGGATGGCCGAGGGATCGACGGCTCCGCCGTTCATCGATAGCAGCCGCTTGCTCACCGACAGGCCGTTGGACGCGGCGCCCGGCGCGAACACCGGGGTGCCGCGCACGGAGACCGTCCGCCACAGGGCGCCCTTGCTGGTGTTGACGAAGCGGCTGTCGGCCAGCTTGCCCACCGCCCAGCGCGGCGCACCCCCGGCCGCCGGCAGGGGCATGGCGCCCTTGGCGTCGATCGAGATCGGGCCGGCCGCCTTCAGCAGGGCGTAGGCGGCGTGCAGCAGGGCGGCCTGTTCCTGGGTATTGAGGGCGTCGGGGTCCTTGACCACGTTCTCCAGCCGGCCTTGCAGCTGGCGAGCTACATCGCCTTGGCCGGCCTCGACGGCGAGCGCCGTCAGGGTGGCCACGTCGCGCAGCGGGCTCTGGTACCAGTCCTGGTCGTCGCGATAGCCTAGCGAACGGATCGCCTGGCGCATGGCCGAGCGGGCCCGGGCTTGGTCGCCCATGCGGGCCAGGCCGGCGGCGACATAGGCCTTGGCGATCGGCTGGTCCTCATCCTTCATCTGCACGTCGTGCCACCAGCGCAGGCGGGCAAGATCGCCCTTGCCACCCTTGGCCATCACGTACAGCGCATAGGCCGAGGCCCGGCGGCGCATGCGTTCGGTGGCCTTCTTGGAGGCGTCGGGATTGGCGGCCCACCATTCGGGATATTCCATCCGGTAGGACACCGAGGCCCAGCTGTCGGGTCGGCTGATCTGGCGCATGGCGTTCATCGCCTTGTCGATGGCCCCGTCGGGCACCGCCACGCCCTGGGCCTTGGCTTCCAGGATGAAGTCGGTGGCGTAGGCGCCGAGCCAGGCGTCAGCCTCGCCGTCGCCCACGCGCCAGAGGCCGAAGGCGCCGTCGAGAGTCTGGCGGTCCAGTAGCTTGCCCACCGCGCCGGCCAGGGCGGCCGGGGTGCGCTTCAGCTTCGGATCGCTGGTCAGGCTCTGGGCGTAGAGCAGCGGATAGGCCGTCGAGACCAGCTGCTCGGTGCAGCCATAGGGGTAGCGTTGCAGGGCCACCGCGATCGCCGCCGGGTCGAAGCCCTTGAACGGCGAATAGCTGACCTGCAGCGTCACGTCCCCGGCCGCCAGACCGCTCATCAGATCGTAGGACGGCGTGTAGGCCGCGCCGGGTTGCTGCAGTTCGGTAGTGGTGCGCACCACGTCGCCCCAGCCCAGCCGGGTCTGGATCGGATAGTCCTTGGTGGTGGTGAAGCCCGGCCCGGCGACCTTGAAGCCGATCTTGCCGATGCCCGTCACGTCCGGCGCCAGGAAGGGTATCTTTTCGGCCAGGCGCTGGCCCAGGACCAGCTGGAACACCTTCTTGAAGGCCACCTTCAAGCCATTGGTCGAGAAAGCCTCGGCGGTGTAGGCGCCCGGCTTGCCTTCGACATTGTGCAGCTCCAGCGTGGCCATCGCCTTGTCGCCGGGGGCCAGGAAGCGCGGCAGGTTGAGGTCGGCCACCACCGGCTGGCGCACGGTCAGGGGCTTGGAGCCCGAGCCGACGGCGTTGTCGGTCCAGGCCACGGCCATCAGCCGCAGCTCGCCGTTGAAGTCGGCGGCCGGCAGCTTGATCACCGCCTTGCCGTCCAGCCCGGTCTCGACCACGCCGGACCACAGGGCCACGGTCTTGATCGGGGTCACCGTCAGGCCCTCGCCGCCGACCTCGTCGCCGCCGAAATTGACGTTGGCGGGCGCGCCGAGGTTCGGATCGAGCAGGCGGCCATAGTCGTCGCGATAGTCGACGCCCAGGGCCCGCTTGCCGAAGTACCACTTCACGGGGTCGGGGCTGTCCTGGCGGGTCAAGCGCAGGATGCCTTCGTCCACCGCCGCGACGGTGACGTGGGCGCGCTGGCCAAAGCCGAGGCCCTTCACAGCAACGGGGATCTCGACCGGCGCCTTGCTGTCGATCTTCACCGGCGTGCCGAGATCCACGGTCAGCTTCCGGCCCTTGGGATCGAGCGGCACATAAACGAGACCCAGAGCTCGGCGCGGCTTGGGCGAGGCCACCGGATCGCGCGGCTGGATGACGCTGACCATGATATAGGCCCCGCCGCCCCAGGCGGCCGAGGTCTTCAGGCGCACGGTCGTCCCGTTCTCACCCACGGAGACCGTCTTCAGGTCGATCAGGCGATCGGTGGCGACGGCCACCTGGGCCTGGCCGGCATAGGGCGGCTTCAGCGTGATCTCGACGGTGTCACCCTGGACATAGGCCTTGGTCCCGGCGCTGACGCGCACGAAGTCCGGCGCCTCGGCGTCCTTGGCGGGCGAGCCCCAGCCGGCGGCGAAGCGGGTGACGGTCTTGGAGCCGTCCGCGCCCTCGACGACCAGGCGATAGTCGCCCCAGCCCAGGCGGCGGGTGATGCGCAGCGGATCGCCGGCCCCGATATTGGCCTGGGCCTTGGCCACCACCGCGTCGCGGCTGGTGCGCCGCCACTGCCAGCGGCCGCCTTCCTGGTACCAGTCATAGTCCCAGTTCTCGCTGATCAGGGTGTAGGTCGCCGTGGCGCCCACCCGCTTGCCGGCGGCGTTGACGGCGATGACGTTCAGGGTGATCGGCGGATCGCCCTTGGCGCTTTCGCCCTGGTCGACCTTGACCCCGAAATAGAGCGGCTTGGCGCGAACCTTCAGGTCCAGCCCCTCGCGCACCGGACGGCCGCCCGGCTCGAACACCGAAGTGGTCACCGACGCCACCAGCGGCTGGGCGGTCTCGCCGGCCACATCCGTGCCGACCGACAACACCGCGCGGCCTTCGCCGTCGGTGACCGTCGTGCCCAGCTCCAGGAACTTCTCGTCGAACGGCGTCTGGGCGTCGCCCCAGACATAGTCCTTGAAGGCGGGGAACGGATCGTTGTCGACGCGCAGGCGGGCTTCGCCCTGCGTCTGCAGGCCAGCCCCCGGCGCGCCGTAGAGGAAGCGGGCCGAGACGTCGACCTTGCGGGTCTCACCCACGCCCAGCGGGACGGATTCCTGGCCTGTGGCCGTGACCGCCAGGCGCTGCGGCGCGAAGTCCTCCACGCTGAAGGTCAGGCTGCCGGCGACGGCCTCGATGCCTTCAATCTTCAGTTCGGCGGTCCAGCGCCCCCGCGGCGCGGTGCGCGGCAGGGCGATGTCGGCCAGCACGGCGCCGGCGTTGGCGTTGCTGAACGGATAGCGCTTGAACTCGACCCCCGAGGGACGCTTGACCACGATCTCGCCCTTGCGGTCGTTGACGGCCTTGGCCAGGCGGTCACGGGCCATGGCGGTCAGGTGGACGGTCTCGCCCGGGCGATAGATGCCGCGGTCGGCATAGAGGAAGCCGTCGATGTCGGTCTTGGTCGCGCGGCCGTCGGTGACGCCCTCGCGCCCGCCGACGCCTTGCTTGGAGAGGTCCACCGGCGAGCGGTCGAGATCCAGCACCGCCAGGTCGCTCTGCGGGCCATAGGCCATGATCATCTTGGCGTGTTCGCCGCCTTCGCCTTCCAGCAGCGGACGCAGGAAGCGCACGCGGCCGTCGGCGTCGCTGGTGGCCTGGGCCAGGTCCTGGCCATCCTTGGCGACCAGCGAGACCTTCACGCCCGACATCGTCTTGGCCGTCTTCAGCGAGCGGACCACGACGTCGAGGGATTCAGAGCCGTCATAGGCGATCATCGCCATGTCGGTGAACATGATCCAGCGGCGGGCCTGGGCGGGCGGGGTGTCGCCGTCCTCGTCCGGATCGCGGCCGCCCGAGGCGTCGCGCGCCTTGATGACATAGCCGCCGGCCTTCATGTCCTTCAGCACCGCGCCCAGCGGGAAGACGGTGGTCGCCTTCTGGCCGGTGGTGGAATTGTTGACCTGCACGACGCCCTTCCAGACCCGGCGGCCGTCCTCGCCGACACTGTCGTCGCCATAGTCGCCGGCATAGTCGCCCTCGCCCGAGGGATCGGGGGCGCTGATCGACTTGCGGACCAGGTTGCGGTCCGGCACGCGCCAGACCTCGATGGCCAGGGCGGAGACATTGATGGTCTCGATGCCGACGCCGTCGGACTCCTCGCGCGGCAGGATCACGCCGTCGCCGGCGAAGCCGACGTACGGGGGCTTTTCGCCGAACGTGAAGTCGACGTCGGCGTTGGCGGTCAGGGTGTCTCCGCCCTTGGCGGGCAGGCCCTTGAGCAGGGTGATCCGGTGGTCGGTGAAGCCGACGCCGCCGACGCACAGCTCGTCGCCCTTCACCCGCACAGCGGGCTGGCGGCCGATGTCGGGCGAGATCAGCACGAAGTCGGCATAGGATTTGGACGGATCCAGCGCCTTGCTCATCCGCACGCAGGCCATCGGGTCCTGGCCGGAGCTGTCGATGCGGGTCTGCCAGACCGCGAAGCCGTCGGGCTTGGGGATGCCCCGGCGCGGCGCGTTGGCCGAGCGCGGCTTGCCAAACAGCGACCAGGCCTCGCCCTTGACCGGGGTCGAGGCCACGCCGGCCTTGCCGCCGCCAAACCAACCGAGCTCGGCCGCCTTGCCGGTGAGAAGACCACCGCCGAAGCCGATGACCAGGGCTCCAGCCGCGACGGCGACCAAAGGCGACTTCAGACGCTCGGGAATGTGGCTCTTGAGCTGCGCCCAGCGAGCCGAGAGGGAGCCGCGTCCGCCCACCGGCGGCGTCTCGTCCGTCGACATCCCGTATCCCCTCGCTTGGTCTAACGAGGGGGACTTGAGCCTAAGCCGGGTCGGGGGTCAACGTATCGGCGTTCGCCGATTCGCCGCGTCAGGCGTCGAACGCCACCTGGCCGCTGGCGAGGTCGTAGCAGGCCGAGACGATCTTCAGGCGGCCCTCGCCCAGGCGCTCGGCCAGGACGCCGTCGGCGACCTTCAGACGGGCGGCGACATCACGGACGTTCTGGCGAATCGCGGCGTCCTGCAGGTCGGCGGGATGTTTGTCCTGGGCTTCCAAAACGGCGGGCACGATCGGCAGGACCATGGTCAGCAGGGCGCCGTGCAGGTCGCTGTGCTTGGTGGCGACGTCGACCGCCGCGCCGACGGCGCCGCACTTGGTGTGCCCCAGGACCACCACCAGTGGCGCGCCCAGGTGCTCGACAGCGTAGACGATCGAGCCCAGGCCTTCCTGGCTGACCGTCGAGCCCGCGACGCGGACCACGAACAGCTCACCCAGATTGCAGTCGAAGATCAGCTCGGGCGCGGTGCGGCTGTCGCTGCACCCGACGATGATCGCATAGGGATGCTGGCCGCCGGCCAGTTCGGTCAGGCGCGCCGCGCCCGGCAGGGCGATGCTGGCGCCGCCGCGCGAGAAGATGGTGTTGCCCTGCTTCAGACGGCCCAGCGCCTCGTCCGGGCTTACGGCCTGCGGCGGCGGAGCATGAGGGGCTTCGGCCGGGTCGGCTTCCAGCGGCTTGACCTCGGCCAGGGCCTTGTGGAGCGCTTCCTTGTCGGTGGCCTGGGTCTTCAGGGCCTTGCGCGTGCGGCGGCCCTTCTTTGTCAGCAGGGTGGGCTCGTCGCCCTCGGCCAGGGCCAAGGCGGGCGCGGCCAGGCTGGAGGCCAGGACGCCCAGCAGAAGTCGTCTCGAAACCATCTCGTCCCCCGACGCGGTTCATGTCGGGGTCCAGACCTAGAGGAACAAGGTTAACCTTAGGTAGGTTTCTACAGCGGCAGTTCGCCACGTTTGACCACGGTGCGCAGGGCGATGCTGGAGCTGACCCGCACCACGCCGGGGATCCGCGTCAGCTCCCGGGCGTGGACCCGCTCCAGGTCGTCGACATCGGCCACCACCAGCCGAAGCAGATAGTCCGAGCCGCCGGTCATCAGGTAGCACTCGGCCACCTCGCGGACGTTGGCTATGGCTTTTTCGAAGCCGCTCAGCGTCGCCTCGGCCTGGGATGACAGGGTGACGGTGACGAAGACGGAAAGCGGCAGGCCCACCGTGCGCTCGTCGATCACGGCGGCGTACCGGCCGATGACCCCGGCCTCCTCCAGCGCCCGCACGCGACGAAGACAGGCGGACTCGGAAAGATTCACCGCCTCAGCCATTTCCACATAGCTGGCCCGGCCGCGTCGCTGGAGCAGGGCCAGGAGCTTCCGGTCGAATGTGTCCAGGTCGACGACGGGTTTCTTCATTACGAACCTTCATGACGCAGGATTCCTGCATAACACAGTTCTCGTCGCATGAAATGGCCAGGGAACCTGCGGGCCGAGAGGCGTAAACCGGCGTCAAAGTCCTTCAGGAGGAAATCATCATGCGCGTCGGCGTCCCTTCCGAGATCAAACCGGGCGAACACCGGGTCGGACTCACCCCTACGGCGGTCCGCGAATATGTCGGGCACGGCCACAGCGTCCTGGTGCAGTCGGGGGCCGGTCTCGGCGCCGGCTATTCGGACGAGGCCTACGTCAAGGCCGGGGCGACCATCGCTCCCGACGCGGCGGCGGTGTTCTCCGGCGCGGACATGATCATCAAGGTCAAGGAACCGCAGAAGATCGAGTGGGAGAAGCTGGAACCCCGCCACATCCTCTTCACCTATCTGCACCTCGCGCCCGATCCGGCCCAGACGGAAGGCCTGCTGAAGAGCGGCGCGGCGGCCATCGCCTATGAGACCGTCACCGACGCCAAGGGCGGCCTGCCGCTGCTGGCCCCGATGTCGGAAGTGGCCGGCCGGATCGCCGTGTTCTCCGCCGCCGAGACCCTGCTCAAGCACAATGGCGGCATGGGCCTCTTGCTCTGCGGCGTGCCCGGCGTGCCCCCGGCCCGCGTGGTCGTGCTGGGCGGCGGCGTGGTCGGCTCCAACGCCGCCCGCATGGCCGCCGGTCTTGGCGCCGAGGTGGTGGTGCTGGAGCGCTCGATCCCGCGCATGCGCGAACTGGACGACCTCTATCAGGGCCGCATCCTGACCCGCTATTCGACCTTCGCGGCCGTCGAGGAGGAGATCCTCAAGGCCGACGTCATCATCGGCGCGGTGCTGACCGCCGGCGCCGCCGCGCCCAAGCTGGTGCGTCGCGAGCATCTCAAGCAAATGAAGCCGGGTTCGGTGCTGGTCGACGTCTCGATCGACCAGGGCGGCTGTTTCGAGACCAGCAAGCCGACCACCCACGCCGAGCCGACCTACACCGTCGACGGCGTCGTCCACTACTGCGTGGCCAACATGCCCGGCGCGGCGCCGCGCACCTCGTCGGAAGCCCTGGGCAACGCCACCCTGCCGTTCGGCCTAGCCCTGGCCGACCACGGCCTGGATGCGCTGAAGACCAACGTCCACCTGGCGCGCGGTCTCAATGTGCTGAACGGCGAACTGACCCATCCGGCCGTGGCCGAGGCGCTGGGGAAGACGTCAGTGGATCCGTATGGGGCTTGGAAGTAGGCCACACCCTAGCACGTCATCCCCCGACTTGTTCGGGGGACCCAAGCCACATCGGCAAGGTCAGCTTGGGTCGCCCGGATAAACCGGGCGATGACCGAAGGGGTTAGGCCCTTAAGCCGCGAACCGCGCCAGGTCCTGGTGGCTTTCGACCAGATCGAGCACGTCGTTCATGCAGAAGTCCGGATCGACCGGATGCAGGGCGTCGTAGATCGAGCGGGCGAAGGCCAGGTCGGCGGCGGTCTTGACCCGCCAGTCCAGGTGCGACCAGTCGCGGCGGGCCTTCAGGTGCGTGTGGCTGAAGCGCTCGGGGGCGTTGCGGATGGCGGCGGTCGGCGAGACGCGGGCCGTCGGATCGCGTTCCTCGGCGGCCGAAACGCGCAGGGCGTTGGCGGCGATCACCTCGACCTCGAGCCCGGCCGGGAAGGTGCGGATAGCCCGGTTGGAGGTGTAGTCGGCGCCGCTCTTCAGGGCCAGGCGAACGGCGTCGTCGACGATGCCGGCGTCGACGAACGGCGCGTCGCCCTTGATGCGGACGATATGGCTGACGGCGCTATTGGCCTCGGCGCAGCGGGCGATGCGGTCGAGGATGTCCGCGCCCGCGCCGCGATGAACGGCGTAGCCGCGCGAGACCACGAAGCCGGCCAGGGCGTCGTCGGAAGCGTCGGTGCTGGTGGCGACGATGATCTTGCTCAGGGTGCGGGCGCCGCGCAGGCGCTCCAGCTGGCGGATGATCATCGGCTGGCCCTGGAGGGTGGCCATGGCCTTGCCGGGAAGACGACCGGCGCCCATGCGGGCTTGCAGTACAGCGAGGATCATCGGTCAGCCCCCTGACGTTGCGATTGAAATCCAGACTATTCGACAAACATAAAAGTCATGTGAATCAGATATTTATGAGGCGTTAGCCATCATTCGCCGCGCCTTTGGTCAAGGCGCGCGGACGCGACCGGCGAGGTCACTGTCGGATGCGATTCGGGGGTGGGGCTAAGCGACCCAACGACGCGGGTCGAGCGCGACCGGATCGTCGATGGCCATCTCGTCCCAGTCCAGGTCCGGCGGCGGGCTGGAGGCGGCGGCGACCACGGCCGACAGTTCGGCGGCGGAGGTCACGCCCACCAGGACGGCGCTGGCTTCCGGGCGCGACAGGGCGAAGCCCAGGGCGGCCTGAAGCGGATCGGAGCGGCCCTCGGCGATCATCCGGCGCACGCGCGACAAACGGCCCGAGGCGCCCTTCAGCTGGGCCGGCACGCGATCGGGCGGCAGGAACAGCAGACCGTTGAGGAAGATCGAGCGCAGCTGCACCTCGACGCCCATGCCGGCGATACGGGCCAGGGAGCCGTCGGCCAGCAGGCGCTGGTCGAGCAAGCTGGCCGGAGCCTGCAGGATGTCGGGCTTGAAGCGGCGGGCCACGCCCACCGGATCGTCGCTGGCGTGAGCCGCAACGCCGATCTTGGCGAACAGACCCTCGTCGCGCAGACGGGTCAGGCGATCCCACAGCGCCGCGCCGTGCGGACCGAACAGCTCGGACGGCGTGTGAACGATGATGGCGTCGGCGCGTTCCAGCCCCAGGCGGCGCAAGCTGGCGCGGGCCTCGGCCTCGACGAAGTCGGGACCGCGGTCGGCGCGCGCCGACGACAGGGTCACGCGCATGGAGACGGGACGGGGAAGCAGGTCGCCCAGGATGGCTTCGGCGCGGCCGTAGACGCCCGAGGCGTCGAGGACCGAAAGCTGGGCGCGGGCGGCGATGTTGAGAATGTCACGGGCTTCGGCTTCAGGCGAACGGCCGCGAGGCGCCGAGGTCATGCCGTCGAGGCCGAACTGGGCGGCCGCAAGGCCAAGCTTTGAAACCGAAATAGGCATGGTCATCCGTGCGGATTGAACACCGACTGAGTGGTGACCGTACGCGCCAAGGTTTGAAGAACCCGTTTCTGGAACCTTGCCGAGGGGTTAAAGTCGAGGGTGATGAACAGTTTTCCGACGGCCGTCGATTGGCCCCTCTACGGCATGGCCGACGACGCTCGCCCCGCCCTGAAAGCCGCGCTGGATCAAGGTCCAGCGGCGCTTGCGACCATCGTCGCCCTGGGCGGCGGCGGCCCGCGTCCGGTCGGCGCCCAGATGGTGTTCGGAAAAAATATTGTCTCCGGTTTTTTATCTGGCGGCTGCATCGAGTCTGACGTCGAGGTCCATGCCCTGGCCTGCCTCAAGGACGGCCAGCCGCGCCGACTGGTCTATGGCGACGGCAGTCCCTGGCCCGACATCCGGCTGTTGTGCGGCGCGCGGATCGAGATCCTGGTCGAGCGGATCCTTCCCGAAGACGCGGCGGTCGCGACCCTGCTGCGCCTGGCCGATTGCCGCATGCCGGCCTTCTGGGCCAGCGACGGCGCCACGCGCCGGTGCATGGAAGAGCCGATGGCCGCCTGGCCGGGGGCCTTCGAGCGGGCCTATGACCCCGCCCCACGCCTGGCCGTGGTCGGGGGCGATCCCACTGCCCTGGCCGTGGCCAGCCTGGGCGCGCAGGCCGGGTTCGAGACCTTCCTGATCCGGCCAAAGGGCCCCGCCGCCCCGCCGCTGCTGACGGGCGTCAGCTATAGTCGCGACCCGGTGGAGGACGCCTTGGCCGATCTGGACCTGGACGCCTGGACCGCCGTGGCGATCTGCGGCCACGACATCGAAGTCGACCACGCCGCCCTGTTGGCGGCCCTGCCGTCGGACGCGGCCTATGTCGGCCTGCTGGGCGCGCGACGGCGGCTTTCGGAGCGCCTCGACAGACTGAGAGCGGCCGGCCTGACCGAGCACGATCTCCTGAAGCTGCGAGCGCCGATCGGCCTGGACCTGGGCGGCAAGGCCCCGTTCGAAGTCGCCATCGCGGTGATCGGCGAGATCATCGCCACCCGCCATGGGCAGCCGGCGCTGGAGCGGCGCGCGGTGGTGGAGGCTTAGAGGCAACAATGCTTGTCATCCCGGCCGCAGCGAAGCGGAGAGCCGGGATGACAAGCATTGTTGCGTGAACCGCGCTAGTCCGCCCGCCAGTCCCCGGACTTCCCGCCTGTCTTCTCGACCAGGCGCACGGCTTCGATGACCATGCCCTTTTCGGCGGCCTTGAGCATGTCGTAGATCGTCAGGCAGGCCACGGAGACGGCGGTCAGGGCCTCCATCTCGACCCCGGTCGGGCCGGTGGTCTTGACCCGGGCGGTCACCGACAGTCCGCCCTCGCCCGGCTCGACCTCGACCACCACCTTGCTCAGGGCCAGCGGATGGCAGAGAGGGATCAGGCTGGAGGTCTGCTTGGCCGCCATGACGCCGGCGATCTCGGCCACGGCGCGGACGTCGCCCTTGCGGCCGGTCCCCGACACCGCCAGGGCCAGGGTCTCGGCGCTCATCCGCACGAAGCCCGTCGCCACCGCCTCGCGGGTTGTTGCAGCCTTGTCGGAGACATCGACCATCCGGGCCCGGCCCTGGTCGTCGATGTGGGTCAGCTTGCTGCTCACTGTTCCAGCAACCTCGGCATGAGCTCGACCATGTTGCAGGGCTTGTGGCGGCTGTCGAGCTGGGCGGCGATGACCTTGTCCCAGCCGTCGCGCACCGCGCCGTTGCTGCCCGGCAGGCAGAACACGAAGACGCCATCGATCAGGCCGGCCGTCGCCCGCGACTGCAGGGTCGAAAGCCCCACCGAGGCGTAGGACACCAGGTGGAAGATCACCGAGAAGCCGTCGATCTTCTTGTCGAACAGTGGCTCCAGCGCCTCGACCGTCACGTCGCGACCGGTCAGGCCGGTGCCGCCCGTAGTGACGATGGCGTCGACCTGGCCGCTGGCGATCCACGCGCGAACCTGGTCGCGGATCCGGGGAATGTCGTCGCGAACCACGGCGCGCCCGGCGAACACGTGGCCAGCCGCCTTGACGCGATCGATCAAGACCTGGCCGGAAGTGTCGCTGTCCTCGTCCCGGGTGTCGGAGATCGTCAGGATGGCCACGCGCACCGGCGTGAACGGGAGGTCCGGCTTGATCCCGCCGCCGGGAATGAGGCTCGCCGCCGACATGTCCTACTCCTGATCCCAGCGTTGCGCGTCGGTCCTATCGCGGTCCGTCGGCTCGATCCAGCGCGCGCCGTCCGGGCCGTGCTCCTTCTTCCAGAAGGGCGCGCGGCTCTTGAGCCAGTCCATCAGGAAATCGCAGGCCTCAAAGGCCTCGCGGCGATGGCCGGCGGCCGTGGCGACGAAGACGATGGCCTCGCCCGGCGCGATCCGGCCCGTGCGATGGACGATGCGGTAGTCGTGCAAGGCGAACCGGGTCTTGGCCGTCTCGGCGAATTCGGAAATCGCCGCGTCGGTGAAGCCGGGATAAGCCTCCAGCTCCAGCGCCGCCGCCTGGCCCCGCTCGGCGCGCGCCAAGCCCACGAAGCTGGCCACCGCGCCGGTCTCGTCGCGGCCGGCGCAGAAATCGGTGAGCAGCGCGCCGGGCTCGAACGGCTCGTGCGTGAGGGTGATCATCCGCCGCTCATCGGCGGCAGGAAGGCCACCTCGGTCGCCGCCGACAGCGAGGCCTCGCCGCGCACCAGGGCCTTGTCGACCGCGACCTGAACGCCGGGGCCGCTCAGGGCTTCGCCGAGGTCGGGATCATCGCTGGACAGCAGTGCGCGCAGCTCGGCCAGGGTCGCGGCCGGGGCGACGATCCGGTCGCGCCAGCCGGCCTGGTCGGCCAGGCGTCCGAACAGCAGCACCCGCGCCATCTCAGCCGCCCGTCTGCGACATGTGGCGGGCGACGGCGGGCCGCGCGCCGGCGATCTGGAAGTCGTGGCCCTGGGGCTTGGAGCCGATGGCGGCGAAGATCGCCTGCTCCAGCTCGGCGTCGCTGGCCCCGGCGCGGAGCACGGCCCGCAGGTCCGAGGCGTCGTCGCGGCCCAGGCAGGTGTGCAGGGTGCCGGTGCAGGTCAGCCGGACCCGATTGCAGGCCTCGCAGAAATTGTGGCTGAGCGGGGTGATGAAGCCCAGGCGGCCGCCGGTCTCGGCGATCCGGGCATAGCGCGCCGGACCGCCGGTGGCGTAACCGGGCTCGTCCTCCAGCGTCCAGAACGACGAGAGATCGCGGCGGACGTCCTTCAGGCTCAGATACTGGTCGGTGCGGTCTTCGTCGATCTCGCCCAGGGGCATGGTCTCGATCAGGGTCACGTCGCAGCCGCGCTGGTGGGCCCAGGCGATCAGGTCGGGCAACTCGGCGGCGTTGTCGTGCTTGAGCGCCACGGCGTTGATCTTGACGTCGATGCCGGCCGCCAGGGCCGCGTCGATCCCGCCGATCACCTGGGCGACGTCGCCGCCCCGGGTCAGGCGCTTGAAGAGGTCGGGTTTCAGGGTGTCGAGCGAGACGTTGATCCGCCGCACGCCGTGGCGGGCCAGATCCTCGGCGAACCGGGCCAGCTGCGTGCCGTTGGTGGTCAGGGTCAGCTCGTCCAGGGCCCCCGACCGCAGATGGCGCGACAGGCCGGCGACCAAGTCCATGAAGCCCTTGCGCACCAGGGGCTCGCCGCCGCTGAGCCGCAGCTTGCGCACGCCCAGGCCGATGAAGGTCGAGGCCAGGCGGTCCAGCTCCTCCAGCGTCAGCACCTGCGCCTTGGGCAGGAAGGTCATGTGCTCGGCCATGCAGTAGACGCAGCGCAGGTCGCAGCGGTCGGTGACCGAGACGCGCAGATAGGTGACGGCGCGTCCGAAACCGTCGATCAGACGGGGCGCGGCCTGGATGGCTTGCGTGGGACTGTCGTCATAGGGCGTCATGTCTGGAAACAAGATAGGCGTTGGACGACATGGCGGAAAGGGAAAGCGGACGCTTCGAGGCGATCGTGCTGGCGGCGGGGCTCGGGCGCCGTTTCGGCGGCGGCAAACTGCTGGCCCCGTTCCAGGGCCGACCGCTGATCCTCGGCGCTCTGACCGCCGCCTTGGACAGTCCCGCAGCCTCGGTGGTGATCGTGATCGGCCAAGCTGACGGCGCGCTGGAAGCCACCGCCTTGAACCTGGACGATGACGCGGATGTGCGGGTGGTGAAAGTGGCCGATCCGGCCCGGGGGATGGGCGCTTCGCTGGCCGCGGCCGCTCGCGCCGTGCCGGCCGACCTTGACGGCGTCTTCGTGTTTCTGGGCGACATGCCGCTGATCGGACCCGGGGTCGCCCCCGCCCTTGTCGCAGCCTTGGCCGGGCCAGAGGGGATCGTCGCGCCGGTCCATGGCGGTCGACGCGGACATCCGGTGCTGTTCGGCGCCGACTGGATCCCGGCCCTGCGCGCGCTGGACGGCGACACCGGCGCCCAGGCCCTGATCCGCCAGGCCGGCGACCGATTCATCACGGTCGAGACGGACGATCCCGGCGTGCTGTTCGACGTCGATCGGCCGGAAGACCTCGTCGCCGACGACTAGTGCCGGGTGAGCCGGCCTTCCCAGAGGATCAGTCGAATCTCGTCGATCACCCGGATGGCGCCCTCGGTGTCGCCCAGTTCCTCCAGCGCGATCAGGCGCGGGATCAGCATGGCCATGATCCGTCGGCTGACCGGATCGAGGGCGTTCAGACCGCGCTTGAACTCGGCCAGCTCCTCGGCGGAGACGTCATGGATATAGCTCGAGGTCACGCTCATGCGTCGCCTCCCGGGCCTTGATGACCGACAGCGTCGCCACCAGCAGCGCGACCAGCACGCCGTAGCTCAGCAACCCCAGGCCGGCGATCAGGGTGGCGATATAGATGCGCAGGTCGATGATCGTCACCACGTGCGAGGCCACCGACATCATCTGGCAGGCCGCCGCGAACACCGTCCACAGCTGGCGCGTCTTCAGCGACGCCGCCACGAACAGCACCATCACCAGCGTATCCAGCGCCATCACGCGCCATTCCGGCTGCAGCGGGTCGTGCAGCTGCAGGAAGGGCGTGGCGATCCATCCGATCAGATAGACCGCCGACACGAACCGGATCGGACCGTCCCCCTTCCAATAGGCGAAGCCGCAGATCGCGGCGGCGACGCCCAGGGAAATCCACGAAATAAGACTGTGGTACACGACATGATCCCGACGCGACTTGGCGCGGAACCATGCCGGAAGCGTAGCCCTTGGAAAAGGCCGTCATCATGCGGCGCGGCCGCCTTCGACGGCGTGCAGACCGGAGGTGCGCGGCACGTCCTCGGGCTTGTCCATCACCCCGACCGCCACGGTGCGACAGCCGATCTGCTCGCGCACGCTCTGCAGGCCCGCATGGGCGCGGATGATGGTGCGGCGAGCCGACAGGATGTGGGCCAGGGTCTCGCCCAGGTCGTCCACGGCGTCCTGGCCGATCACGGCCGACAGGTTGGCTTCCATCCGCAGGCTCGGCAGGAGGCCGACAAGCTCGGCGGTTTCGCGCAGCGCGGCGTCGATCGCGGCTTCGGCGCGCATCAGTTTCTGGGCCCCGGCGCGGGCCGCTTCAGCACGTTTCATGCAAGACTCTCCCGTCGCGCGGAGAGCGTCCGCGCGTTTTCAAGGTGTCGGTTTGCTTCTTGGGATCAGCCGGCCCGGGCGGGCGGCGGGCTCCAGCCTTCGCGGAACCGCTGAAGGGCGTAGAGGAAATCATGGGCCCCGGTGGTCAGGGCGCCGAGCAGAAGCCCGCTCAGAACCGCCAACCCGACGATCAGGCCCAGCCATTGGAGAGGAGTCAGGTCATCGCGCCAGCTCCTTCCAGTTCGTTGCGAAGCGGACGGTCGTCCGCCAGGAAGGCCGTGGCCGCCAGCACCCGCAGCAGCAGCTTCGACGGCGGGTCGCCCGCCGCCTGCGACTTCCGCAAGGCCGAGACCGTGTCCTGCACCAGCTCGCCGCGTTCCGGCGTGCCCGCCAGCAAGGTCAGGCTCTCTTCCAGCGACTGCCAGCTGGCGATGAAGAAGCCCGAGGTCTCGATCCGAGGCCGCGCCGTGTTCCGGGTCTGATTGTCGTTCATGGTCGTTCCCACCTGTACGGTGAGAAGAGACCCGAGACGGGGCCAGGGCTAGGTCGCCCGATTGCCTACGGTAGTCATTACCGGGGTCGGTTTCCCAGGCCATGAAGGCCAGGGCGGCGTCCCGCCGGCTCAGACCCGACAAGCGGCGGCGCGCGCTGAGCACGTGCATCTCGACCGTCTTGGGCGAGAGGCTGAGCAGGCGGGCGATTTCCTTGGACTGCAGGTGGCCGGCGATCAGGCGCAGGATCTCGCGCTCACGCGGGGTGAGGCGTTCGAACCCGAGGCTGTCTTTGGATTCCACCATGCCGCTAGCATGCGACGAGGTTCCCGTGCCGTCCAGCGCCAGAGCGGCGCCGAACGGCAGAGATCTAGGTTAACGACTTCGCGAAAGGCAGGCGCGCGGTCGGCTTGCTCGTCGCGGCCAGGATGGCGTTGGCCACGGCCGGCGCGATCACCGGCGTGCCGGGCTCGCCGACGCCGCTGGGCGGATTGCCCGACGGGACGATGTTGGTCTCGACCTTGGGCGCCTCATTCATGCGCAGCACGCGGTAACCGTCGAAATTGCCCTGATCGACCGCTCCGTCGGTCAGGGTGATCTCGCCGAACAGCGCCGCCGACAGGCCGTAGCAGGTTCCGCCCTCCATCTGGGCGGCGATCTGGTCGGGCGACACCGCCACGCCGCAGTCGATGGCGGTGACCACGCGGCCGACCCGGGGCTGGCCGTCCTCCAGCTTGACCTCGGCGACCTGGGCCACGACCGAGCCGAAGCTCTCGTGCACCGCCACGCCGCGCGTCCAGCCTTCAGTCGCCTTGGGCCCGGCCTTTTCCAGCGCCAGGTTCAGGGTCGCCAGATGCCGGTCGGCGCCGGCCTTGGCGTAGAGCGCCCGGCGGTACTCGACCGGATCCTTACCGGCCTTGCGGGCCAGCTGGTCGATGGTGTGCTCCATGACGAAGGCGGTGTGGGTCGCGCCCACCGACCGCCACCACAGCACCGGCACGCCGACCTCGGGGAAGGCGACCTGGGCGTCGACGATCGGCGTGGCCTTCAGATAGGGCGAGCCGGCCGTGCCCTCGATGGCGGTCTGGTCCGGACCTTTCCCGCCCATCGGCGAGTCCTTCATGATCGACTGGCTGACGATGCGGTGGCGCCAGGCGGCCGGATAGCCGTCCTTGTCCAGCGTGATCTTCAGCTTGTGGACCACCAGCGGCCGGAAATAGCCGGCCCGCATGTCGTCCTCGCGAGTCCAGACCAGCTTCACCGGCCGGCCCTTGCCGACCTTCTTGGCGATGTGGATGCACTCGGCGGCGTAGTCGGACTGGAAGTTGGCGCGGCGGCCGAACGAGCCGCCGGCGAACAGGGTCTCGATCTCGACCGAACCGGGCAAGGTGCCGACGATCTTGGCGGCGGCCAGCTGGTCCAGGGTCTGGCCCTGCGAGCCGAAGACCAGCTTGACCTTGTTGCCGTCGACCATGGCCACGCAGTTCATCGGTTCCATGGTCGCATGGGCCAGATAGGGGAATTCATAGGTCGCCTCGAACACCTTGGCGCCCTTGGCGGTGTCGAGCACGCCCGGGTCGCCCTTGGAGTCGAAGCCTTCCCACTTGATGTCGGTCGGCCCGCCGGCGGCGATGTCGTGGAAGGTCTTGGCGATCGCGGCGGAGCCGCGCTTCTCGACCTTGTCCTCGTTCCACTCGATCGACAGGGCCTCGCGGCCCATGCGGGCGGCATAGGTGGTCTGGGCCACCACGGCGATCCCCGTGGGAATCTCATAGACGTCGACCACGCCCGGGACCTTCTTCGCCTCGGCGGCGTCGAAGCTCTTCACCTTCGCCCCGAAGCGCGGGGCGTGGGCGACCACCGCCGTCAGCATGTCGGGCAGGCGGACGTCCTGGGTGAAGCGGGCCGTGCCGTCGCTCTTGGCCTGGGCGTCCTTGCGGCGCACGCGGTCGGTGCCGATCAGGGTGAAGGTCTTGGGATCCTTCAGCGGCGGACTGGCGGGCGGGGTGATCTTGGCGGCGTCGGCGACCAGCGCGCCAAAGCCGACGGTCTTGCCCGACTTGGCGTGAGTGACGACGCTGTCCTTGACCGTGAGTTCGCCGGCCGGAACGCTCCACTTGGCGGCGGCGGCCTGCACGAACATCGCCCGCGTCGCGGCGCCGGCGGTGCGCAGCTGGGTCCAGGAATTGGAGATCGCCGACGAGCCGCCCGTCAGCTGCGCGCCCAGGGCGCCGTTGGAATAGAGCTTGGCGTTGGCCGGCGACTGCTCGACCACGACCCGGGTCCAGTCGGCGTCCAGTTCCTCGGCGACGATGGCGGCCAGGCCCGCATGGTTGCCCTGGCCGAACTCGACGTGCTTGGAGATCACCGTCACCAGGCCGTCGGGCGCGATCTTGATGAAGGGGCCGAACGCCCCGACCTCGACCTTGGAGCCGGCGCTGACCAGGTCCGCCGGCGAGCAGCCGACCAGCAGCGCGCCGCCGACCACGGCCGAACCGACGACGACCACCTCGCGACGAGTGGGGCCAGTCTCCAGAAGCTTCTTGAAGGGCGCGTTCATCGGGCTGCTCCCCGGCTGGTGGAGCCGGACGCCGCGGCGATAGCCTCGTCGATATTGGCCGGGGCCGCGCCGGGGGCCGGAGCGATCGCGCCCGTGGCCGCGTCCTTGATAGCCGCGCGGATGCGCTGGTAGGTGCCGCAGCGACAGATGTTGCCGCTCATGGCGTTGTCGATGTCCTCATCGGTCGGGGCCCGGTTCTGCTCCAGCAGGGCGGCGGCCGACATGATCTGGCCCGACTGGCAGTAGCCGCATTGCGGCACGTCGTGCTTGACCCAGGCCTGCTGCAGCGGATGCGATCCGCCCAGGCCCTCGATGGTGGTGATCTTGACGCCCGACAGGCCGGCGATCGGCGTGACGCACGAGCGGACCGGCTGGCCGTCGACATGGACGGTGCAGGCGCCGCATTGGGCCATCCCGCAGCCGAACTTGGTGCCTGTCAGCCCAAGCTCGTCCCGCAGGACCCAGAGCAAGGGCGTTTCTGGAGCGGCGTTGACGGTTAGCGGCTTGCCGTTCACATCCAGGGTCGCAGCCATACGTCTTCGCCTCCATCCGGCGGGACCGGGGGCGGGACCCTGCCTGTGTTCGAACCTAACACCGTTCACAACGGCCGAAAGCGGCAATATTTCCATGCCGTCGCGCGCGTTTCGCGGCGCGGTTGAAAGCCGTCGTACAAAAGCCCGCGACAGACGATGAGTGGAGCGTGGCGCCGGCGCGAAACCGCGTATGCTTCGTCTCGGCCGTCGTTCGTCAGGAGTGCGCCATGCGTCGACTTTTGCTTGTCTCAGCCGTGGGCCTGCTGACCCTGTCGGGCTGCGCCACGCGGGTCGCGACCGAAGCCACGACCGCGCCCGTCAAATATTCCTGCAAGGCCGGCAAGCGTTTCACGGCGACCTATCCGGCCAAGGGGAACAAGGCGATCGTCTCGGCCGGCGGCCTGACCAAGGCCCTGCCCCTGGCGCGCTCGGCCTCGGGGGCGCGCTATGCGACCGGCAAGTTCGAGATCCGGGGCAAGGGCGACGCCGCCCGGCTCAACGGCTTTCCGGGCGGACCCTATGACGACTGCCAGGCCCACTAAGGACACGACCTTGGATTCCTTCCCCGCCTATTTCCCCCTCGCCGGCCGCAAGGTGGTGATCGCCGGTTCGGGCGACGGCGCCGACAACAAGGCCCGGCTGTTCGAGGGCTCGCCGGCCACGGTCGTGCGGCTGGACGGCCACGCCGCCTTCCTGCCCGGCTCCTATGCCGGCGCGGTCCTGGCCTTCATCGCCAGCGACGACGAAGTGTTCGTCCAGGCCGCCGCCGCCGCCGCCCGCGCCGCGCGCGTGCTGGTCAATGTGGTCGACAAGCCCGCCCTGTGCGACTTCAACACCCCGGCGGTGATCGATCGGGGCGAGGTCGTGGCGGCCGTCGGCACCGGCGGTTCGGCCCCCGTTCTGGCCACCATGCTGCGCAACGACATCGAGGCCCAGGTGCCCGAGGGCGCCGGCCGTGTGGCCGCCATGCTGCGCCGGTTCCAGGAAGAGGTCCGCAAGACCCTGCCGGCCATGCACGAGCGCCGCTCGTTCCTGCGCGACGCCGCCACCGGCGAGGCGGCTCAGGCCGCGATGGCGGGCGACATGGAGACGGCAGGGCGCCTGTTCCGCGAAGCCCTGGCCAAGGGCTCGGCGCGCAAGGGCCGGGTGCGGTTCATCGCCGGCAAGGGGCCTTCGGACCTTCTGAGCCTGCGCGCCACCCGGGCCCTGTCGGCCGCCGATGTCATGGTGGCCGACGACGATGTCGACCCGCAGATCATGACCATGGCTCGTCGCGACGTTCACCGCATCGCGCCCGGCGAGGCCACGCCCGACCAGCTGATCCAGCTGGCCGCCGAGGGCCGCCAGATCGTGCGGCTGATCACCGGCCCGGTGGAGCCGGCCTTGGTCCACGCCCTGGCCTCGGCCGGGGTGGCGGTCGAGGTGCTGGCCTCGGCTCCCGCCGCCTAGGCCTGATCGAGCGACCGGCCCTTGGTCTCGGGCAGTAAGAACAGGGTCGTCACCACGCTGACCAGGGTGAAGAACACCGGGTACCAGAGACCGGCATAGATGTTGCCGACCGCCGTCACGATGGCGAAGGCGAAGAACGGCACGAAGCCGCCGACCCAGCCGGTGCCGATGTGATAGGGCAACGACAGGGCGGTGTAGCGCACCCGGGTCGGGAACAACTCGACCAGGCTGGCGGCCAGGGGGCCGAACAGGGCCGTGGCGGCGATCACGAACACGAACAGCACGCCGAACATGCCCAGCCAGTTCATCCGCGCCGGATCGGCCTTGGCCGGATAGCCGGCCTGGACGAGCGCGGCCTTGATCTTGGCCTCGGTCGCGGTCTTGACGGCCTTGGTGTCGGCTTTCGACAGGCCGGTGGCGCTGGGCGAGGCCACTTCGATCGCGCCGACCTTCATCACCGCCGGGGTCCCCACCAGAGCCGTACGGTTCTCGTAGGAGACGCCGGCATTGGCCAGGGCGCTCTTGACAATGTCGCAGGACGAGACGAACGCGGCCTTGCCGACCGGATCGAACTGCAAGGCGCAATCCTTGGGATCGGCGACCACGACGACGGGCGACTTCGCCGTGGCCTCGGCCAGGGCGGGGTTGGCCGCCTTTTCCATCAGGTGGAAACCGGGGAAGTAGAACAGCAGGGCCAGGGTCATGCCGCCCAGCATCACCGGCTTGCGGCCGACCTTGTCCGACAGCCAGCCGAAGACGACGTAGAACACCGCGCTGACGGCGGTGGCGGTCATCATCAGGCCGTTGATGGTGACCGGATCGACCTTGAGGAACTTCTCGAGGAAGGTCTGTACGTAGAAGAAGCTGGTGTACCAGACCGCCCCCTGGGCGCACATCATCGACAGGAAGGCCAGGATCACCAGCTTCATGTTCTTCCACTGGCCGAACGCCTCGGCATAGGGCGCCTTCGAGGCCTCGCCCTCTTCCTTCATCTTGGCGAAGGCCGGGCTCTCGGTGAGCTTCATCCGCATCCACACCGACACGGCCAGCAGGCCGATCGACACGGCGAACGGGATCCGCCAGCCCCAGGCGTCGAACGCCTCCACGCCGACGACGGCGCGCGTGGCCATGATCACCATCAGGGCGCCGAACAGGCCGAAGGCGGCCGAGGTCTGCACCCACGAGGTCGACCAGCCGCGCCTGGTAGGGGACGAGTGCTCGGCAACGTAGATCGCCGCGCCGCCATATTCGCCGCCCAGTGCGAAACCCTGCACGCAGCGCAGGATGATCAGCAGGATCGGCGAGATGATGCCGGCCTGCTTGTAGGTGGGCAGCAGGGCGATGGCGAAGGTGGCGCAGCCCATCAGCAGCACGGTGGCCAGGAACGCACCCTTGCGGCCGGCCTGGTCGCCGATCTTGCCGAACACCAGCGCGCCCAGCGGCCGGAACGCGAAGCCGACCCCGAACAGGGCCAGGGCGGCGATATAGCCGGCCGCGTCGGGCAGGCCGGTGAAGAAGGTCTTGGAAATGACCTGGGCCAGGCTTCCGAAGATGAAGAAGTCGTACCACTCGAACGCCGTCCCGGCGGACGAGGCCGCGATGACTGTGCGCATCGACGCGCGATCATCCTGGATCGTCTGGTCGGTCATTCTGGAAGCCCCCTAATTTACCGCCAGCTTTAGCGTGCTTCCACGCCGGGGCAAACTCAGGCGACGGCGGTCTCCGAGGAAGACCCGCTCTCGGCCAGCCGGACGATCTCGGCGACCAGGGCGGCCGGCGCGATCGGCTTGGCCGCGACGCCGTCCATGCCGGCGGCGCGATAGGTGGCCCGCTGGTGGGCCATGACGTTGGCGGTCAGGGCGATGATCGGCGTCTGGCCCGCCGGACCCGGCAGGGCGCGGATGCGGCGCGAGGCCTCCATGCCGTCGATGCCAGGCATCTGGACGTCCATCAGGACGAGATCGAAGCCGCCGGTGCGCGTGGCCTCGACGCCGGCCAGGCCGTCGTCGGCCGTGCTGACCGAGGCGCCCAGTTGTTCGAGGATGCGCGAGGCGACCATCTGGTTGGTCGGATTGTCCTCGACCAACAGGATGCGCAGGCCGGCCAGGATGTCGCCCGAGGCGTGCTCGGCGGCGACCGGCGCCGCGGCGGACGGCGCGGCGATGGTCAGGGTGAAGCGCGAGCCGACCCCCGGCTCGGACTCGAAGCTCACCGCCCCACCCAGCATCTCGGCCAGGCGACGGGTGATGGCCAGGCCCAGGCCCGAGCCGCCGAAGCGGCGAGTGGTGCTGGCGTCGCCCTGCTCGAAGCGCTCGAACAGGCGCGCCTGGGCCGCCTTGGGCACGCCGACCCCGGTGTCGATGACGTCGAAGGCGATGGTCGGGCCCGTCGGGCTGGCCACGGGGCGCGCCCGCACGATCACCGAGCCCTTGAGGGTGAACTTCACGGCGTTGCCGATCAGGTTGAACAGCGCCTGGCGCAGGCGCGTGGGATCGGTGTCGATCCAGCCCAGGTCCGGCGCGTCGATCTTCAGGATCAGGCCCTTGTGCTCGACCTGGGCGGCCAGCAGCCGGCCCACGCCCTCCAGCAGCTGACGCGGATCGACCGGCTCGCGGTTCATCTCCAGCCGGCCGGCCTCGATACGCGAGATGTCGATGACGTCGTCCAGCAGGGTCGACAGCATCTGGCCGCAGGCCAGGGCTTCGCCCAGCAGCGCCCCGGCGTCGCCCGGCAGGGCCTGGCGCTTGAGCAGATGCATGACGCCCAGCACGCCGTTCATCGGGGTGCGGATCTCGTGGCTCATATTGGCCAGGAACTGGGCCTTGGCCTCGTTGGCCGCCTGGGCCGCGCGCTCGGCGGCCACCAGGGCCAGTTCCGAGCGCTTCTGCTGGTCGATGTCGAGGATCAGGCCGTAGGCCTTGCGAGCCATGCCATCGGCGGCGCGGCGCACCTCGTGGAACACCCGCATCCAGCGCACCTCGCCCGAGGCGGTGATGATCCGGGCGTCGATCGAGCGCGCCGGTCCGTCGCCAGCCCGCCTCCACTCGGCCGCCGTGGCGTAGATGTGGTCGCGGTCCTCGGGATGGACCATCGGCCAGACGGCCTCGCTGACATCCTCGTAGGTGATCCGGCGCCCCATCATGCGATGGAATTCCGGCGAGCCCCAGAAGGCGCGATGCTCGTGGTCGATCTCATAGACGCCGGCCTGGGCCGCGCCCAGCGCGATCCGTAGCCGCTTGGCGTTGACCCGGGCCTCGCGGCGGGCGTCGGCCAGGGCGGTGATGTCGTCCATGTAAGTGATCACGCCGACGATGGCGCCCATGGCGTTGCGCCAGGGCCGCGCCTCCCAGCGCAGGCAGTGTTCGACCCCCTCGGCGTCGCGCAGCCGGTCTTCGCGGCGGGTGACGATCTCGCCCGACAGGGCCCGTTCAACGGCCGAGACGAAGCGCTTGCGCTGGCCATGGGTCAGGTCGTGCAGCGACCGGCCGATGACGGCGGCCTCGCTCGACTTGAAGACTTCCAGGAACCTGGGGCTGACCACGCGCAGCTTCAGGTCCAGGTCGTAGACGGCCACCGCGAACGGCGCCTCCTCGACCAGCTGCCGGGCCCGGCGCTCGCCCCAGAGGGCCGCGTCGCGGCTGCGGGCCACGTCGGTGACGTTCTGCGAGATGCCCTTGAGCACGAACAGGCCGCTGTCCAGCGGTTCGGCCCGATAGGTCGAGCGCAGGGTGAACCACTGGTCGTCGCGGCCTCGGAGGCGGAACTCGACCGCGCCCGGCTCGCCCGAGCGCACGGCCTCGTAGAAGATCTTGAACACCGGATCGCGCTGCTCGATCGGCAGGCGGGCCAGGAAAAGGTCAGCGGTGGCCAGGTCGGTGGGGCTCAGGTCGGTGGAGGACAGGGCGTCGGGCGACCAGTCGATCGTCTCGTCGCGCGGATCATAGCTCCACAGGCCGATGCCGGCGGCCTCGGCCAGCATCACCCGGGTGCGAGTGGCCGCCACCTCCAGCGAGACGTCACGCAGGGTGCCGACGGTCTCGCCGTTCGGGCCCAGACGCATATGGCCTTCCAGCCAGACCGCCTGGCCGTCGCGACACAGGATCCGCAGGCGGCTGACGGCCGCGCCAGTCTCCCGCACCTGGCGGCCGGCCTCGATCAGCTCGGCGTGGCTCTCGGGGTGGACGAAGGAGACGCAGGCCTGGCCGACCAGCTGCTCGGCGGTCCAGCCGGTCAGGGGGGTCCAGGCCGGATTGACCGCCTTCAGCCGCCCCTGCGGCGAGATCACGGCGAAGAGGTCGTTGGCGTTCTCGAAGAACCAGCGTGCGGCTTCCGCCTCGCCGAACGGCGAGGGCGCGAGCGGGGTCGCGTCGGAAGACGAGGGGCGCGGCATCGAGGCTCCGGAACGTGGTCGTCCGGATCGTGCGGCCCAAGGGTAAACTTATGGTTGGCGAAACGGCCCGATGTTCGCTGAACGTGATATTTCAGAGCTCCGCCCATTGGCGCAGCAGGTTGTGATAGGTCCCGGTCAGGGTCAGGATCGAGGCGTCGGTTGGCCCCACGGCCTGGGACAGGCGCTGGATGGCCACGTCCATGTCCAGCAGCAGGGCCCGCTTGGCGTCGTCGCGCACCAGGCTTTGGATCCAGAAGAAGCTGGCCGTCCGCGTTCCCCGCGTCACCTCGGTGACGTGGTGCAGGCTCGAGGCCGGATAGAGGATCAGGTCGCCTGCGCCCAGTTTCACCGCATGGCTGCCATAGAGGTCGTCGACCACCAGCTCGCCGCCGTCATAGTCCTCGGGCTCGGCCAGGAAGAGCGTGGCCGAAAGATCGGTGCGCAGCCGCTGGCCAGTGACCGGATCGCGACGCACCGAATTGTCGATGTGGTCGGCAAACCCCATGCCCTCGCCGTAGCGGTTGAACATCGGCGACAGGATGGTCTTGGGCAGAGCCGCCGAAACGAACAGCGGATGGGCCTCCAGCGCCTTGACGATGATCGCCCCGACGGTGCGGGCCGCCTCGCCCTCCTGCGGCAGTTGCTGGTTGTTCTTGGCCATCGCGGCCTGGAAACCCGAGGTCATGTTGCCGTCGACCCATGGCGCGGCGTCCATGATCGCCCGGCATTCGGCGACCTGGGCCTTGGTCAGCACCTTGGGAATCTGCAGCATCATTTCGAAAAACCTAGGCCCCGGACATGAAGACGCCCCGTCCGGCAATGGGCTGGCCAGACGGGGCGCGCGTCAAGTCTGAGAGGGGAGTCTCAGTACTTGACGTTCAGCTTCAGCAGCGCCGTACGGCCGGCCGCGATCTGCACCATGTGGGTGGTGAAGGGCTTCACCGCATAGCGCTCGTCGGTCAGGTTCTGCAGGTTCAGCTGCAGGTCGACGCTGTTGTTGAACTTCCAAGACGCCATGGCGTCGTAGCGCCAGTAGCTGGGCACCGAATAGGTGTTGGTGGCGTTGCCGTAGCGCATGGACATGTAGGATGCGCCGCCGCCGACGGTGATCGCCGGGGTGATGCGGTAGGCGCTCCAGCCGCTGAAGGCGTGCTTGGGCGTGTTGGGGAACACCTTGCCGTTGTTCGGCGACGGAGCGCCCGACGAGAAGCCGCCGTCGATCACTTCGCTGTCGGTGTAGCTGTAGCCCGCCGTCACGCTCCAGGCCTGGGTGATCTGGCCGCCGGCGCCCAGTTCAACACCCTGGACCCGCGAATTGCCGATCAGGCTGATGACGCCCAGCGCATCGGTGACCCGAGCGTTGGTCTTGTCGGTGCGGAAGACGGCCGCCGTCAGGTTCAGCTTGCCGCCGAACGTGTTCCACTTGGCGCCGATCTCGTAGCTGTCGTTCTGCTCGGGATCGAGATTGACGGTGGTCGCGGCCACCGACGACACGTCGCCGGAGCCTTCGCCCGACGGGTTCGACGAGCTGCCATACGAGGCGTAGAGGCTGGCCTCTTCGACCGGCTTGTAGACGAGGCCCAGCTGGTAGTTCCAGAAGCTGGACTTGTTGGTCAGCGGAGCCGTCGGGGTCACGCCCGTGGCGGTGTAGGTCCCGCCGGTGAAGCGGTTGGTGTAGTCGTCGTGACGCACGCCGAGGTTCAGCAGCCAGTGCTCGTTGAACTCGATGGTGTCGAAGGCGAACAGCGCCTTGGTCGTCACCCGCGTCTCGGTGAAGGTCGGCGAGCGCGTGATCGTGCCGATCCACGGATCGTTGTAGTTCGGGTTGCTCAGGGTGGTGCAGTTATAGCCGTAGACGGCGCCCAGACGCGAGGCGCTGCTGCAGGCGAGGTTGGTGCTGCTGTAGGCGGCGCTGACCAGAGCCGGCGCCAGGCCGGCGGTCAGGCCCGGACCCGCCACGACATAGCCCTGGCTGTGGGTCTGTTCCTCGGCCCACTCGGTGCCGAAGGCCACGCTGTGCTTGAGGCCGCCGGTCGCGAACTCGCCGGTGATGGTGTTGGCGTTGGCCGTCGTGGTGGTCAGGGTGTTGCGGTTCTTCGACGAGCGGAAGAGATAGCCGTTGGCGACGTTGCCGCGGCTGTCGTCGGGGTTGGTGACCACATAGGCGTTGGTGGTGCGGCCGTAGCGGACCGCCGTCGAGAACTTCCAGGTCCCGCCCAGATCCTGCTGGAAGCGCAGGGTAGAGATGTCGGCGCTGGTGTCGCGGAAGTCGCGGCTGCGGAGGCCGTAGAAGTCGTCGTCGTGACCCTTCAGCAACGTGCCGTAGACCACGCCGTTGATGGTCGTGCGCTCGTAGGGCACGCCGTAGTCCGGCACTTCGCTGGTGTCGAGGTGGTAGTAGTCGAGGGTCAGTCGGCTGGGGCCGTTCAGGCCGAACCCGACCGAGGCCGCGACGCCCCAGCGGTCGCCGCTGACGCCCTTGCGGCCGTTGACCTCGTTCTCGTGATAGAGGCCGTTCAGGCGAACGGCGACGCTGTCGGTGATGGCTTCGTTGACGTCCAGCGTCACGCGGCGGGTGGCGTCGTCGCCCAGGGTCAGCGAGGCGGCCTTGAAGTCGCCGGGACGGGCCACCTTGGTCACCAGGTTGACGGCGCCGCCGGTCGAGCCGCGGCCGCTGAAGGCCGAGCCCGGACCCTTGACGATCTCGATCTGCTCCAGGGCGAAGACTTCGCGCGACTGGCCGCCGGCGTCGCGGACGCCGTCGACGAAGATGTCCGAGGTCGAGTCCATGCCGCGGATGCGCGGACGGTCGCCGGCGGGCGAACCGCCCTCGCCCGATTCCAGCGTGATGCCCGGCACGGTGCGGAAGGCGTCGGCCAGGCTGCTGATCGCCTGCTGGTCCAGCGCGTCCGAGGTGATGATGTTGACCGACTTGGGCGTGTCGAGCAGCGGCTTGGTGAACTTCTCCGACTGCGGGCGAAGCTTGCGCTGGCTCTTGACGTCGACGCCCGAGACCTCGGTGCTGTCGGCCGGAACCGCGGCGGCCGCGGCGGTCGCCATTGCGGCGTCCACGTCGGCGGCATGGGCGGCGCCCGCGCCGAAGGTCAGGCCGGCGAGACCGGCGACGGCCGCGACGCCGAGCGCGCGACGAGGACGGCTGACGACGCCGCCATTGAGGCCGCGGGTGTTCGAGTTATGCATGGAAAATCCTATCCCCAGCAGAGTCTGCGATCACTCGCGACCCTTCCTGAATTTGCGACGCGTTCTTAGCGATCATGCAAGGCAGTCGCAATGATAATCGTTCTTAATTGCGCACTCTGTGGCGGAAAGGTGACGCTTGGGTGATCGGCCCGCCGCTTTTGCCGCTCGCGCAACGCCGACCGGTGACGCGGATGGGGTCGGTGTGTAGGCTCGACCGGTCCGCGCGACTGGCGATCGGAGGGAGCACCCTCGGGAAGCGCGGACCGCATCGACAGCCGTACGCCTGGGCGCCCTCACCTCTTTCGCAGCGGAGCCGCGCCCATGCCGGAAGCCAAGACCTGGATCGCCTTCAGCCTCATCTGCCTGGGCATGGCCCTGACCCCGGGGCCCAACATGCTCTACTTGGTCAGCCGCTCGATCTGCCAGGGACCGCTGGCCGGGATCGTGTCGCTGATCGGCACGGCCGCGGGCTTCGTCGTCTATCTGTTGTGCGCGGCGCTGGGCATCACCGCTCTCTTGATGGCCGCGCCCATCGCCTATGACGTGCTGCGGTTCGGCGGCGCGCTCTATCTGGGCTGGCTGGCCTGGCAGGCGATCAGGCCGGGCGGCGCCTCGCCGTTCCAGGTGCGCGAACTGCCCAAGGACAGCCCCGCCAAGCTGATCAGCATGGGCTTCCTGACCAACCTGCTGAACCCCAAGGCGGCGATGCTCTACCTCTCGCTGTTGCCGCAATTCATCAAGCCCGAGCACGGCGGGGTGCTCACCCAGTCCCTGGCCTTGGGGCTCAGCCAGATCGCCATCAGCCTCAGCGTCAACGGCGTGATCTGCATGGCCGCCGGGACGATCGCCACCTTCCTGGCCACGCGTCCCAGCTTCGCGCTGATCCAGCGGTGGCTGATGGCCACCGTGCTGGGCGGGCTGGCGATCCGGATGGCCACCGAAGCCCGGCGCTGATTGAGCCTGTCATCGGTTTGCTAGAGAGTGCGGACGCCTGGAGTTGGAGTCCGCATGACCTCGAAGTTCGCCCGCGTCCTGATCGGCGCCGTCGCCGCCCTCGCCCTGTCGGGCATGGCCCAGGCTTCCAGCCTGAAATCCTGCGCGATCCCGCCGACCGTGGTTCCGGCTCCGGCCGAGATCCCGCCGGCCGACCAGATCCACACCGACGTGCCGACCGCCGCCTATCTGCTGGCCCTGTTCTGGTCGCCGGAGGCCTGCCGGGCCAACATCCCGGAGTCGGACAAGGCCATCCAGTGCGAGGCCAACAACTTCGGCTTCACCGTTCACGGCCTGTGGCCCAACGGCCCCGACAAGGTGCATCCGCGCTACTGCAAGCCCAGCCCGCCGATGAGCCTCAAGACGGTGAAGGCCAATCTCTGCATGACGCCCTCGCCCTGGCTGCTGCAGCATGAGTGGCAAGCCCATGGCACATGCAAATGGCCCACGCCCGAGGCCTATTTCAAGAAGGCCCGCGCGGTGCGCTCCAAGCTCAACGTGCCCGACCTGACGCCCGGCCCGAACGGGACCCTGACCGCCGGGCAGGTGCGCGAGGCCTTCCTGAAGGGCAATCGCGGCATGACCCGCGAGGGGCTCAACGTACGGGTCAACAAGGACAACCGCCTGACCGAGGTCTGGGTGTGCATGGACCTGAAGTTCAAGCCGGCCGCCTGCCGGGGCGGCAACGGCGCGCCCGACGACGTGACCATCCGGGTGACGCCAAGACGGTAGGCGCGTCCGGTCCCGGGACGAGTGACCCATCATCGCGCCCGGGATCGGGAGCGGCTCTAGGGCTGGCGTTCTGCGTCCGCCCGCGTTAGCAGACCGCCCATGATCCGCCTCGACAATATCTCCAAGCAAAACGGCCACCAGCTCCTGTTCATCGAAGCCTCGATGGGCGTCCAAAAGGGCGAAAAGGTGGGGCTGGTCGGCCCGAACGGCGCCGGCAAGACGACTCTGTTCCGCATGATCACCGGTCAGGAGCAGCCCGACGACGGGCTGGTCGCGATCGATCCCGGCATGACAATCGGCTATTTCAGCCAGGACGTCGGCGAGATGTCGGGTCAGAGCGCGGTCGCCGCGGTAATGGACGGCGTCGGTCCCGTCAGCGCGCTGGCCGCCGAAATGGCCACGCTCGAGGCGGCCATGGTCGATCCGGACAAGGCCGACGAGATGGACGCCGTCCTCGAACGCTATGGCGAGGTGCTGGAGCGCTTCCAGGAACTGGACGGCTATGCGCTGGAGGCGCGGGCGCGCGAGGTGCTGGCCGGCCTGAGCTTCAGCCAGGAGCGCATGGACGGCGACGTCGGCCTGCTGTCGGGCGGCTGGAAGATGCGCGTGGCGCTGGCTCGCATCCTGCTGATGCGCCCCGACGGCATGCTGCTGGACGAGCCCTCCAACCACCTGGACCTGGAAAGCCTGATCTGGCTGGAGGCGTTCCTCAAGAACTACGACGGCGCCCTGCTGATGACGTCGCACGACCGCGCCTTCATGAACCGCATCATCGGCAAGGTGGTCGAGATCGACGGCGGCCAGCTGATCACCTATTCGGGCGATCTGGACTTCTACGAACAGCAGCGCGCGCTGGGCGAGGCGCAGCGCCAGGCCCAGTACGAGCGCCAGCAGGCCATGCTGGCCAAGGAAATCAAGTTTATCGAGAAGTTCAAGGCGCGCGCCTCGCACGCCGCCCAGGTGCAGAGCCGGGTCAAGAAGCTCGACAAGATCGAGCGGGTCGAGGCTCCGCGCCGCCGCCAGTCAGTCCAGTTCGAGTTCCAGAGCCCGCCGCGGTCGGGCGACGACGTGATCAACCTGCGCAACGTCCACAAGGGCTATGGCGCCAACCCGATCTACGAGGGCCTGGACTTCCTGGTGCGCCGCAAGGAGCGCTGGTGCGTCCTGGGCGCCAACGGCGCCGGCAAGTCGACGCTGCTGAAGCTGGTGGCTGGCGACACCACGCCCGACCAGGGCACGGTCAATATCGGCGCCAGCGTCCGGATGGGCTATTTCGCCCAGCACTCCATGGACCTGCTGGATGGCGAAGAGACGATCTTCGAGTCCTTGGAGCGCTCGTTCCCGCAAGCGGGCCAGGGCGCGTTGCGCACCCTGGCGGGCTGCTTCGGCTTCTCGGGCGACGATGTCGAAAAGCCCTGCCGCGTGCTGTCCGGCGGCGAGAAGGCGCGCCTGGTCATGGCCAAGATGCTGTTCGACCCGCCGAACCTGCTGGTGCTGGACGAGCCGACTAACCACCTGGACATGACGACCAAGGAGATGTTGGTCGCGGCCCTTGCGGACTTCGAGGGCACCATGCTCTTCGTCTCGCACGACCGCCACTTCCTGGGGGCGCTGAGCAATCGCGTCCTGGAGCTGACGCCCGAGGGCGTCCATCAGTACGGCGGCGGCTATACCGAATATGTCGCCCGCACGGGCCAGGAAGCGCCGGGCCTGCACCCGGGCGGCTAGCCGCGCCGGCTTCCCGAGTCCGGTTCGTCACGGACGACCCTACCCATCGACCCAAAACGCAAAACGGGCGGCCCCTTTCGGAGCCGCCCGCCTGAGTTCCTTCCGGAAAGACCGGTGAAGAGGCTTACGCCTCTTCGGCCGGGGCTTCCTTCTTGGACAGGTCTTCGCCGGTCTCTTGATCGACGACCTTCATCGACAGCTTGGTCTTGCCGCGATCGTCGAAGCCCAGGAGCTTCACCTTCACGATCTGACCTTCCTTCAGCACGTCCGACGGCTTGGCGACGCGTTCGTTGCTGATCTGGCTGACGTGGACGAGACCGTCCTTGGCGCCGAAGAAGTTCACGAAGGCGCCGAAATCGACGACCTTGACGACCTTGCCGTCATAGATCGCGCCGACTTCAGCTTCCTGCGTGATCGACTTGATCCAGTCGATGGCGGCCTTGATCTTGGCGCCGTCCGAGGCCGAGACCTTGACCGTGCCTTCGTCGTTGATGTCGACCTTGGCGCCGGTGGTGGCGACGATCTCGCGGATCACCTTGCCGCCGGTGCCGATCACTTCGCGGATCTTGTCGGTCGGGATGGTGATGGTCTCGATCTTCGGGGCGAAGTCGCCGACTTCTTCCCGCGGCGCGTCCATCGCCTTGTTCATCTCGCCGAGGATGTGCTCACGGCCGCCCTTAGCCTGGGCCAGCGCTTGCTTCATGATCTCTTCGGTGATGCCGGCGATCTTGATGTCCATCTGCAGCGAGGTCAGGCCCTCGCTGGTGCCGGCCACCTTGAAGTCCATGTCGCCGAGGTGATCTTCGTCGCCGAGGATGTCGGACAGAACGGCGAAGCCGTCCTTTTCGAGGATCAGGCCCATGGCGATGCCCGAGACCGGACGGATCAGCGGAACGCCCGCGTCCATCATGGCCAGCGAGGAGCCGCAGACCGTGGCCATCGAGGACGAGCCGTTCGACTCGGTGATCTCGGAGACCAGGCGGATGGTGTAGGGGAAGTCTTCCTTGGCCGGCAGCATCGGACGCAGAGCGCGCCAGGCCAGCTTGCCATGGCCGATTTCGCGGCGGCCCGGGCTGCCCATACGGCCGGTTTCACCGACGCTGTAGGGAGGGAAGTTGTAGTGCAGCAGGAAGGATTCCTTGTAGGTGCCTTCCAGGGCGTCGATGAACTGCTCGTCGTCGCCGGTGCCCAGGGTGGCGACCACGATCGCCTGGGTCTCGCCGCGGGTGAACAGGGCCGAGCCGTGGGTGCGCGGCAGGATGCCGACTTCGCCCAGGATCGGACGCACCTTGTCGACCGTGCGGCCGTCGATGCGGATGCCGGTGTCGAGGATGGAGCGACGAACGATGTCGGCTTCCAGTTCCTTGAACACCGAGACCAGCTTCAGCGGGTCGATGCCGGCCGGGTTGGTGTCGCTCTTGGCGAAGGTCTCGATGGCCTTGGTCTTGGCGGCGCCCAGCGCGGCGACGCGTTCGCCCTTGGCTTGGATCTTGTAGGCGTCGGCCAGATCCTTGCCGACGGCCTTCTTCACTTCGGCCTTCAGGGCGTCGGTGTCTTCCGGTTGGAAGTCGAAGGGCTCCTTGGCGGCGTGTTCGGCCAGCTCGATGATCGCGTCGATCACCGTCTGCATTTCCTTGTGCGCGAAGGAGACGCCGCCCAGGACGATCTCTTCCGACAGCTCTTGGATTTCCGACTCGACCATCATCACGGCGTCGGCGGTGCCGGCCACGACCAGGTCCATCTTGCTTTCCTTCAGCTCGTCGAGCGTCGGGTTCAGCACGTAGCCGCCATCAACGTAACCGACGCGCGCGGCGCCGATCGGGCCCATGAACGGGGCGCCCGACAGGACCAGGGCGGCCGAGGCGGCCACCATGCCCAGGATGTCGGGATCGTTCTCGAGGTCGTGCTGCAGCACGGTGACGACAACCTGGACTTCGTTCTTGAAGCCCTTGACGAACAGCGGGCGGATCGGACGGTCGATCAGGCGGGAAACCAGGGTTTCCTTTTCCGACGGACGGCCTTCGCGCTTGAAGAAGCCGCCGGGGATCTTGCCGGCCGCGAAGGTCTTTTCCTGGTAGTTGACCGTCAGCGGGAAGAAATCTTGGCCGGGCTTCGCCTTCTTGGCGAACACGGCGGTGGCCAGGACGACGGTTTCGCCCATGGTGGCCAGAACGGCGCCGTCGGCTTGACGGGCGATGCGACCGGTTTCGAGGACCAGCGTCTTGCCGCCCCACTCGATCGTCTTGCGCTTGATATCGAACATTTTTTGCTTCTTTCGGTTCCGAAGGACCCATTTCCTTCAGGACGGACAGGGGCGGGCGGCCGAGTGGCGGTCCCGAGATTTCCTCATCCAGTTCGACAGGCGTCCGAGGATCGTGATCCCCGGCTTACGTGTTCAGACCCGCCGAGGCGGATCCGCAGCAACTCTCGTTTCGGCCTGTCTTGAAACGAGAGCCCAGAAAAGCGTTCGGCCGCCCCGCGTTAGCGAGGCGGCCGACTGCGCCGATACTAGCGGCGCAGACCCAGCTTTTCGATGAGAGCCGAATAACGGCCAGCATCGGACTTCTTCAGGTGGTCGAGGAGCGAGCGACGCTGGGAAACCAGCTTCAGCAGGCCACGACGGCTGTGGTTGTCCTTCTTGTGGGTCTTGAAGTGCTCGGTCAGGTTCGAGATGCGTTCCGAAAGGATCGCGACCTGGACTTCGGCGCTACCGGTGTCACCCTCGGTGCGGGCGTGTTCGGCGATAAGAGCGGTCTTGCGCTCGGCAGTGATCGACATCGGTTTGTCTCCGCTCAGGTGAGTTGGAAGACCCGCACCGGATTGAGCTTTCCGGCGCGCATCTCGCACAGAGCCACCAGCTTCTCTCCGGACATGGCGGAAACGGTTCGATCGCCGGGCGGAAGCTCGGCTTTCAGCGTTTCAACCTGCCTTGGGAGCAGAACGATGGCGCGTCCCTGCGCAAGCCGGAAGGCGTCTTCATCGGTCACGGCCAACGCCGGGATGTCGTCCAGCGCGGTCTCGACCGGAAGCAATGCCTCCGACAGGCGGGCCTCATAGCTCAAATTCTCCAGACTTTCCAGACTTATCGCCGAGGCCTCGGTGAACTGGCCGACCCGCGTGCGGCGAAGCTGGTCGACATGGCCGCAGGTTCCCAGACTCTCGGCCAGGTCGCGGACCACGGCGCGGACATAGGTGCCCTTGCCGCATTCCATCTCCAGGACCACGTGGTCGGCGTCCGGAACGTCGGTCACGCGCAGCGCGTGAATGTTGACCTTGCGGGTCTTCAGCTCGAACTCGACCCCTTCGCGGGCCAGGTCGTAGGCGCGCTCGCCGTCCACCTTGATGGCCGAGAAGTTCGGCGGCACCTGGTCGACCTCGCCGATGAAGGCCGGCAGGGCGGCCTCGACCTGCTCGCGCGTCGGACGCACGTCGCTGGTGCCGGTGGTCTCGCCCTCGCGGTCCAGGGTGGTGGTGTTGCGTCCCCACTGGATGGTGAAGCGATAGGCCTTGTCGGCGTCCATCAGGAACGGGACGGTCTTGGTCGCCTCGCCGAGCGCGATGGGCAGGATGCCCGTGGCCAGGGGATCCAGCGTGCCGGCGTGACCCGCCTTCTGGGCGTTATAGGCCCGGCGCACGCGGCTGACGGCGCTGGTCGAAGTCAAGTCATAGGGCTTGTCCAGGCACAGCCAGCCCGAGACGGCGTCGCCCTTCTTGCGGCGCGCCATCAATCGTTCTCGTCGTCGACCACGTCGGCCAGGCGGCGAACGTCCTGCTGGACGATCGGGTTGTCGAACAGGCGGTCCATATAGGCGGCCGAGTTGAAGCTCTCGTCGTGGATGAACTTAAGGTCCGGCGTGAACTTCATGTCGATCGACTTGCCCAGGCGGCCGCGCAGGAACTTGGCCACGCGGTTGAGACCGGCGACCACCACCTCGGGGCTGCCCGGCTCGACGGCAATCCGCGACGGCGAGGACGCCTCGCGCTCGATCTTCGGCGCGACGCCGGCGCCCAGAGGCTCGACGAAGCAGATGGCGTGGCGCAGGTCCGGGCTCATCCGCACCTCGGTCACCGTCACCGACACGCCGGCCAGGGCCGGATCCTGAAGGTCCTCCTCGCGCAGGATGTCGACCAGGGCGTGGCGGATCAGCTCGCCGGCGCGAAGCTGGCGTTGCGACGGACCGACCGGTCCGCCCTTGGGTTTGTCGGCATGGCGCTTCATGGCGCGGATATCCTTCAGGCCCGGCCGGCGGATCGAACACCGGTGCGCGGGCAAAAATGCAAGGCGCGGTGTCTAGGCGCGTAGGGGCCGAAAGTCCAGCACGGGGTGGATCCTCCCCCTTTGGGGGAGGTGGCCCAGAGGGCCGGAGGGGGTCCTCAACTGAATATGCCGTGGAGGACCCCGTCAGTCGCTCCGCGACAGCTCCCCCAGAGGGGGAGCATCTGTTTCTCAAGCCCCCGTGCGGTCCTTGAAGAAGGCGATGACCTTGTCGCGGGCCTTCATGGTCGCGCCCTCGGGGCGGTCGCGGTCCAGGTGCAGGGTCAGCACCGAATGGGGCGGGATCACGTGGTAGGGCGCGGCGTCGGCGTCCTCCAGCTCGACCAGGTCGACCAGGTCGCCGAACGCGGCCTTCAGCGCCTTGAACCGCCCGTCGCGGACATGGCCGTCGGACTTGAAGCGCAGGGCGATCATCGACAGGTCCTCGTCGGCGAACCGCTGGCGGGCGCAGGCGATCTCGGCGGCCGAGCAGTCCAGCCCGCTCTTGTCGAGCAGCGGCAGGGACGGTTGCGACAGCACCGGGGCCACCACCGACGGCTCGGTCATCATCGCCAGGGCGAAGCCGCCGGTGAAACACATACCCACCGCGCCCACGCCCTTGCCGCCGCACTCGGCGTGGACCTGCCGGGCCAGGGCCCGCAGCCAGTCGACGATCGGCGAGGAGCGCCCGGCCCGCCAGGCCGTGAACTCGCGGCGCACGCACAGGGTCTTCAGCACCGAACCCAGGGCGTAGTTGCGCGAGACGTCCTTGCCGGGCTCCCCGAACAGACTGGGACAGAAAACGGTCATGCCGGCGGCGGCCACGTCGCGAGCGAAATCGAGCACGCCGGGATGCAGGCCGGGAATCTCGTGGATGACGATGACGGCGGGGCCCGAGCCGATGCGATAGACCTCGCGGGTCCAGCGGCCGTCATCGAATTCAAACCGCGTGAAGTCGTCCAGCGCGCTGGTCATCCGGTCCCGCCCCTTTTTCGTTGAGAGGAGCTTAGACGAGTTCCGCTCGCCCTCAACGGCTGTCATCCTGGCGAGGACCCGGGATGACAGCTTTGGCGGGGCTAGCGCACGCCGATCAGGTTGTCGGTCCAGTCTTCCATCGGATCAGGCTTGGCGCCGCCGGGCAACCGCCACTCGCCGCGCCAGGAGAAGTCCAACGTGCCGCAGAGGCGGGCCTGGCCCGGGGTCTTTGGCGTGTCGCCGAACGCCTGCACCCGCAGGTCGCGGCGCGTGGCGATGCTGCTGAAGCTCAGCCACAGTCGGGTCGCCCCCGGGCAGAAGGCGCGGATATAGACCTTGCCCTGCTCGGCCTTGGGGTCAATCTCGTAGAGCGAAGCGTTGGCGTCGACGCCCTCTATCCCCGCCAGACCCTTTGGGCCCAGGTCGCTTTCCTTGCCGCGCATCAGCAGGCCTTGGGCCGGCACGCCGGTGGCCAGGACCTTGACCGGCTTGGCGCCCAGCAGGCCCTGGTCGAACAGCACGGTCAGGCCCGCGCCCGTCAGGCGCTTGGCGTCGGCCGAGATCGGATCGTACGAGAACATCCGCCGCTCGGCGTGGGCGGCCGTGCTCAGCGCGCCCATCGCCAGGACGATCGAAAGCGCCAGTCTCATCGCTTGAAGTGCAGGTTCGCCGCTTCGGGATCGAACCCGCTGAGGCGCCAGACGTCGCCTTCGCGCGTGAAGGTCAGCATGCACGGGCCGTTCTTCTTGGCCGCGCAGACCCGGCCGTTATCGACCGGGCGCAGCATGCTGGCGATGGCGATGCGACCGGGCAGCGGCTTATCGGGCGTGTAGCCGTAGTAGTTGGCGGCGGCCCGGAAGGTCTCGGGGCGGATCAGCGCCTCGCCGGCGATGTCGGCGGCCGGGCCGGCCAGGACGGCGGCGACGGCCATCAGGGTGTTGTCGGCCTTGCGGTTGCGGGCCTCGGCCATCAGCCGCGCCTCGATCTCGCCCTTCAGCGCCTGCCGGTCGACATGGGCGTCGAAGGTCGCCCGGTCACGGTCGCGGATGGCGGTCAGCAGGGTGTGGACGTCACCGGCCGCGTCGACGCGATCGACGGTGGCGCAGGCGCTGAGCGACAGCGTCGCGGCGGTCAGGGCGAGAAGGGCTTTGATACGCATGGCAAAGGCGTAACGCCGGAATTGGGCGAATTCCAGTCCGGCGGGCTTCAGGCGGTGAGAACGTCGAGGCCCAGACGGCGGGCGGCGGCGATCAGTTCGGCGTCGCAGGTGGCCAAAGCCGCACCCCTGCGGATCGCGAGCTCGAGGTAGGCGGCGTCATACGGAGTAAGACCTTCCGCGCGCGAGAGCCGTTGCGTGGCTCCCCAAGCATGCGTATCGGTCTCGGCATCCACCGAAATGTCCATGCGCTTCAGGCGCCCTAGCGACCTGTCGGCGAAGTCTTCATCGCAACGCTTGCGACGCACTGCATTTCGAAGAGCGCTCGCGACTTCCAGACGCCACAGCGAGGGCACGACAGCGCCTTCAAGGATCGCCCTCCGCAGAATGTCCGCAGCGGCTGGGCTGTCCTCGTCTTCAAATATGCTCGCCAAGGTCATCGAGGCGTCGAGAACCAGGGTCACTCCCGGCCCTCATCGATCAGTTCCCGGATCGAGATTCCCGCAAGGCTCCGCCCCTTCCGCTCATCGATCATCTCTTCGAGCGCCGCCAAAGCATCGGCGCGGGCTTGCGCCTTGCCGTCCGTGCGACGGATGACAATGTCGCCCTCCCGGACCTCGATCTCGACCTGCTCGCCATCGGTCAGGCCTGCCGTCTGGGCGATTTCGCGAGGTACGCGTAAGGCCAGGCTCTTGCCCCAGGTTCCAACGGTGATCCGGCTCATGGCGACCTCTTGTCGAGATATCCCAGCATATCTCACATATTCCGCGCTCAGAAACGAAAAAGGCGCGGACCTCGCGATCCGCGCCCTTCCGGTGATTCTGAAGTTCAAGACCGGCCCTAGTCGAGCTGGCGCTTGATCTCCTCGACGGTGAAGCACTCGATCACATCGCCGACCTTGATGTCCTGGAAGCCGGCGAACATCATGCCGCATTCCTGGCCGGACGGCACTTCGTTGACCTCGTCCTTGAAGCGCTTGAGGGTCTGCAGGGTGCCCAGTTCCAGGACCACGATGTCCTGACGGACGATCCGGACCTTGGCGCCCTTGCGGACCACGCCCTCGGTGACGCGGCAACCGGCGACCTTGCCGACCTTGGAGATGTCGAAGGCTTGCAGCACTTCGGCGTTGCCCAGGAAGGTTTCGCGCTGGATCGGCGCCAGCATGCCCGAGAGCACGCCTTTGATGTCGTCCAGCAGGTCGTAGATGATCGCGTAGTAGCGGATCTCGACGCCTTCGCGCTCGGCCAGCGCCCGCGCCTGGGCCGAGGCCCGGACGTTGAAGCCGATGAGCGGCGCGCCGGCGCCCTTGGCCAGCATGACGTCGCTTTCGCTGATCGCGCCGGCGCCCGACAGGATGATCCGCGCGCGGACCTCGTCGGTGGCCATCTTGTCCAGCGAGCCGATGATCGCTTCGGCCGAGCCCTGCACGTCGGCCTTGATGACCAGCGGCAGTTCTTTCAGCTTCTTGTCCTGCAGCTTGGCCATCATGTCGGCCATCGAAGCCCCGGCGCCCACGGGCGCCATGGTCTTCTCGCGCTTCTGGCGGATGCGGTACTCAGTCAGCTCGCGGGCGCGGGCTTCGTTCTCGACCACAGCGAAGGTGTCGCCGGGCGAGGGAACGCCGTCCAGGCCGAGGATCTCGACCGGGGTGGCCGGACCGGCTTCGGTCAGCTGCTCGTTGCGCTCGTTCAGCAGGGCGCGAACCCGGCCGAACTGGCTGCCGGCGACGACGATGTCGCCGCGCTTGAGCGTGCCGCGATTGACCAGCACGGTCGAAACCGCGCCGCGACCCTTGTCGAGCTTGGCCTCGATCACCACGCCATCGGCGGTGCGGTCGGGGTTGGCCTTCAGATCCATGACCTCGGCCAGCAGCAGGATGCGCTCGATCAGCTCGTCCAGGCCCTGGCCGGTCTTGGCCGAGACCTCGACGATCTGGGTGTCGCCGCCCAGGCTTTCGACCACGATCTCGTGCTGCAGCAACTCGTTGGTCACCCGGGTCGAATCCGAGCCCGGCTTGTCCATCTTGTTGACGGCCACGATCATCGGCACGTTCGCGGCGCGAGCGTGTTTGATGGCTTCGATGGTCTGCGGCATGACGCCGTCGTCGCCGGCCACCACCAGGATCACCAGGTCGGTGATGTTCGCGCCGCGCGCCCGCATCTGCGAGAAGGCCGCGTGGCCCGGGGTGTCGAGGAAGGTGACCTTCTGGCCATTTTCCAGACGCACCTGATAGGCGCCGATGTGCTGGGTGATGCCGCCATGCTCGCCGCCGGCCACATCGGCCTTGCGCAGCGCGTCCAGCAGGCTGGTCTTGCCGTGGTCGACGTGACCCATGACCGTCACGACGGGCGGACGGGTCTCCAGGTGATCGTCGATGTCCTCGGCGCCGATGAAGCCTTCTTCGACGTCGGCTTCCGACACGCGCTTGACGGTGTGACCGAACTCCGTCGCCACCAGCTCGGCGGTGTCGTTGTCGATGACGTCGTTGATCTTCAGCATCACGCCCTGACGCATCAGGAACTTGATGATCTCGACGCCGCGCACGGCCATCCGGTTGGACAGCTCCTGCACGGTGATGACGTCGGGAATGACGACTTCGCGGCTGACCTTGACGACGTCGGCGGGACCGCCGCGGCGCTTTTCCTTTTCACGTTCGCGGGCCCGGCGAACCGAGGCCAGCGAGCGCATGCGGTCGGCGGAGTCTCCGTCGCCGGCCACGGTCTGGATGGTCAGGCGGCCTTCGCGGCGAACCGGGGCGCCCTTGGCGCGCGACACGGCCTTGCCGGGGGCGGCGGCCTTGCGGCGATCGTCCTCGTCATCGGGCCTGCGGCTGACTTCGCCGCCGGGACGCGGGGCCGAGCGCATGGCGCGCTGGACTTCCGGGGTCGCCGGAGCGGCGGCCGGAACACCGGGACGCGGACCGCGCGGCGGACCGCCGGGACCCGTGCGGGCGCCGGGCGCCGGGCGCGGAGCCAGGGCCGAATAGCGGACGGTCTGGGTCGGGCGGTCGCCTTGCGGACGATCGCCTTGCGGGCGGTCGTTGCGGAAACCGCCGGCGCCTTCCGGACGCGGACCACGCGGCGCGGCGTCGGGACGCGGCGCGCGCTGATTGTAGGGGCCGTCCTGGCGCGGGGCGCGTTGGTTGAACGGCCGGTCGCCTTGCGGACGATCGCCCTGCGGGGGACGCTCGCCGGCCGGCGGACGGTAGGTGGTGGTCGACGAGCGGTCGTCGCGACGGTCGCGGCTGGGCTCGTAGGTGCGGGTCTGGCCGGCCGAAGGCGGCGCGGCGGGACGCGGGGCTTCCGAACGAGGAGCCTCGACGCGCGGCGCGGCCGGAGCGGCGGCGACCGGCGCTTGCGGCGCGGGGGCCTGAGCGACGGGAGCTTGAGCCACCGGAGCCGGGGCGGGAGCCACGGGCGCTGCGGCGACTGGAGCCGGAGCCGGAGCCGGCTCCGCAGCGGCCTTGGCGGCGGCGGCGGCCTTCGCGGCGGCGTCGCGGGCGGCGGCTTCGGCGGCGCGAGTGCGCGCTTCGGCTGCGGCGCGGTCGGCGGCGGCGCGATCCTGGTTTTCGCGAGCGGCCTCGATGGCGCGCTGGCGAGCGCGCATCTCGTCCTGCGACAGGCCGCCGGCCGAAGAGCCGCCGCCACCGCCGGAGCCCTGCGAAGGACGCGGTTCGTTGGTGCGGCGCTCAGCCGAAGACGGCGCGGCCAGGTTGCCGGCCGGCGCGGCGTGCGGACGGGTCCGCTTGGTTTCGACCACTACCGTCTTGGTGCGGCCGTGGCTGAAGCTTTGCTTCACCACGCCGGCGCTCACCGAGCCCTGGCGGGGCTTCAGTGTGATGGGCGCGCGCCCACCTGGGGTGCCGGGCCGACCGTTATCGTTCTCGTCGCTCATGCGCTCGCTTGTACTTCCGCCAGGCGATGCCCGGCCAAAAACCGTTCGTTCCATGTGAGAAAGGGGCCTGGACGTACTCCCACGAAGGAAGCTCGTTTCCCGACCCTTCACTCACGGGCCCGACCCCGAAGGGTCGCGCTCCACCTCAAAGATTCTAGAGCCTTGCGATCAGACCGGCCGCGCCGGTTCAATCGAAAGACCCTAGGGCTCCTCGCGCCAACTCGCCGACCAGGTCGGGGGCTGTAGCGGGCGAAAGCCTGATAACCGCTCGACGTCTAAAGTCCAGCGATCAGTGCCACGCCCGGCAAGAAGCGCCGTGTGTATCACATTCTCCCCGCCCAAGGCCAAACCCAATTCGTCGGACGTGAACATCCCCAAAATTCGCGGGTTGTTCGGGGCCTTGTAGACGGCGGTGAGCATCTTTCGGCGACCGTCGTCGGCGCCGTCGGACGCCTCGATCAGCCAGGCCGTCTTGCCGGAATTCAGCGCGGCGACGACTTTCTCGAACCCCGAGATAATGTTTCCGGCGCGCCGTGCAAGGCCCAGCCCGTCCAGAACCCGCTTGGCCAGCAAGGCTTCGACCTGGTCGGCGAGGTCCGCCGGGGCCGTCAGCTTGGTCTTGGCCGAGCGCGAGAACAGACCCTTCTTGGCCGCCGTGGTGATCGAGTCCCGATCCGCGCCCACCCAGATCCCGCGTCCCGGCAGCTTGCGCGCCAGGTCGGGGACCACGATCCCGCCGGGGCCTTCGACGAAGCGGATCAGCTTGCTCTCGTCAGTCGCCTCGCCCAGCACGACGTCCTTGCGCAGGCGCGAGGCCTCGGCATGGGTCTTGGGGGCGTTGGGGTCGACGGGCGCGTCGACCATATCGGCGGGGTCTTGGTTCATGAGCCTCTTGAAAGACCTCGGCCCTTCCGGCGTTCCGGAAGGGCCGAAGCTTTTTCTTAGTCCCGCGTCTCTTCGGCGGCTTCGGCCGGCGCTTCGGCTTCAGCCTCGACCTCGGTCTCAGCGTCGTCCTCGGCGTATTCGACCTCTTCGTATTCCGGCTCCGGCGGGGCCTCGACCCAACCCATGACGATCCGGGCGCGCATGATCAGCGCTTCGGCGTCTTCCGGCGACAGGTTGAAGCTTTCCAGGATGCCCGGCTCGCGCACGCGCTCGCCGTTCTTGCTCTCGAACCAGCCGCGCATGTCGTCGGGCACCAGACCGGCGAGGTCCTCGACCGACTTCACGTCGCCTTCGCCCAGGGCGACGGCCATGGCCAGGGTCACGCCCTCGATCTCGAGCACGGCGTCCTCGACGCCCAGCTCGACGCGCTTGGCGTCCAGGGCGGCGGCTTCCTTTTCCAGGAATTCGCGGGCGCGGGTCTGCAGTTCGTCGGCGGTCTCGTCGTCGAAGCCTTCGATGGCCGCGATCTCGTGCGGCTCGACATAGGCGACGTCTTCCACCGCGGCGAAGCCTTCGGTGACCAGCAGCTGGGCGATGACCTCGTCGACGTCCAGGGCTTCCTGGAACAGGGTAGTGCGCTCGGCGAACTCGCGCTGACGGCGCTCGCTCTCCTGGCTTTCGGTCATGATGTCGATCTGCCAGCCGGTCAGCTGCGAGGCCAGGCGGACGTTCTGGCCGCGGCGGCCGATGGCCAGCGACAGCTGCTCGTCGGGCACCACGACTTCGACGCGCTCGTCTTCCTCGTCCATGACGACCTTGGAGACTTCGGCCGGGGCCAGAGCGTTGACGATGAAGGTGGCTTCATCTTCCGACCACTGGATGATGTCGATCTTTTCGCCCTGCAGTTCGGCCACCACCGCCTGCACGCGCGAACCGCGCATGCCGACGCAGGCGCCGACGGGGTCGATCGAGCCGTCGTTGGAGATCACGGCCATCTTGGCGCGCGAACCCGGGTCGCGGGCCACGGCGCGGATCTCGATGACGCCGTCATAGACTTCCGGCACTTCCTGCGCGAACAGCTTGGCCATGAAGCCGCCGTGGGCGCGGCTCAGCATGATCTGCGGGCCCTTGGTCTCGCGGCGGACGTCGTAGATGTAGGCGCGGATGCGGTCGCCGACGTTGAAGTTCTCGCGCGGGATCGACTGGTCGCGGCGCATGATGCCTTCGCCGCGGCCCAAGTCGACGATGACGTTGCCGTATTCGACGCGCTTGACGCTGCCGTTGACGATCTCGCCCGAGCGATCCTTGTACTCGTCGTACTGACGCTCACGCTCGGCTTCGCGGACCTTATGCATGACGACCTGGCGGGCCATCTGGGTCTGGACGCGGCCGATCTCGAACGGCGGCAGGGTCTCTTCGTAGATCTTGCCGATCTCGGCGTCGCGCCAGGTGCGCTTGGCGATCGAGATCTGGACCTTGCCGATCTCGCCTTCCAGCTCGGTGTCGTCGGCCACGACCTCGATCACCCGCTTCTGGGTGGTCTCGCCGGTCTTGGGATCGATCTTCACCCGGATGTCGTGCTCGGCGCCGTAACGAGCGCGAGCCGCCTTCTGCAGGGCGTCCTCGATCGCCTCGATGACGACTTCCTTCTCGATGCCTTTTTCGCGCGCGACCGCGTCAGCGATCTGCAGCAGCTCGAGCCGGTTGGCGGAAATGCCGATGGCCATGGTCAGTCCTCTTCACTTTCGGACAGGTCAAAATCTTCGTCGTCGGCGTCGTCGCCGAGATCGTCTTCGTCAGCGCCATCGGCGGCGACGCGGGCGGCGCGTTGTTCGGCGCCGCGTTTCATCAGGGCGTCGGTCAGCACCAGCTTGGCGTCGACGATCCATTCGAACGGGAAATAGACGGTGGTGTCGTCCTCGCCCTCGATGTTCAGGCCCACCTGGCCGTCCTCGACGCCGGCGAGCTCGCCCTTGAAGCGCTTGCGGCCCTCGGCCACGCGGTCCAGCTCGATGCGGACCTCGAGACCGGCATAATCGTCGAAATCCTTCAGTCGCGTCAGCGGGCGATCGACGCCGGGGCTGGAGACTTCCAGGGTGTATTCGCCGGAAATGGGGTCGGCGGCGTCCAGGATCTCGGACACGGCGCGCGACAGCTTGGCGCAGTCCTCGACGTTCATGTCGCCGCCCGTGCCGTCTTCCAGCAGCGGACGCTCGGCCATGATCTGCAACCGACGCGTCTCGGCCCCGCCCATCAGGCGCAGGCGGACGATCTCGAAGCCGACGGTCTCGGCCACGGGATCGAGCATCTCGATCAGATCACGGTCTTCCTGCGTCTTGCCGCGCAACGGTTTTCTCAACTCAAAAACTGGGCCTTAGGCGCGGGCGCCAAACAGCCAAAGAAAAAGCGGCAGCCTTTCGGGCCGCCGCTCGAAAGCGCACTCAGCGCTGACGGACGATGTAGGAGCTATATAGCGCGATAGGCGAGCGGTTGGAAGCCCCCAGAGTCTTGCGTGACGCCCGGCCGCGCGCGGCCTCTTTCGCACTGCAATACTTGTAGCCTATACAGACGCCCGCGCAGGCCCGCCTCCCCGCGGGACCCAAACTCCTTAGAAGAGTGAAAATGGACCTCTCCAAGATCGCCACGGGCGTCAACCCGCCCTACGACCTCAACGCCATCATCGAGATCCCGCAGGGCGGCGAGCCGGTGAAGTACGAGATCGACAAGGAAAGCGGCGCCCTGATGGTCGACCGCTTCCTGCACACGGCGATGTTCTATCCGGCCAATTACGGCTTCATCCCGCACACCCTGGCCGACGACGGCGACCCCGCCGACATCATGGTGGTGGGCCCGACCCCGGTGGTGCCGGGCGCGATCATCCGCTGCCGCCCGATCGGCACCCTGATGATGGTCGATGAAGCGGGTTCGGACGAAAAGATCCTGGCCGTGCCGGTCGACAAGCTCCACCCCTTCTACACGGGCGTGAACAGCTGGCGCGACCTGCCGGTGATCCTCACCGAGCAGATCGCCCACTTCTTCCAGCACTACAAGGATCTGGAAAAGGGCAAGTCGACCAAGATCACCGGCTGGGCCGACCTGGAAGAAACCGCCGACATCATCCGCGCGGCGATCAAGCGCCACGACGATAATTACTGATTGAAGGCTGGGGGCGGGATGATACTCGCCCCCACCTGACCTGCTTCGCAGGTCGTCCGCCCCCATAGGGGGCGGATGAATTCATCTTCCCCCTATGGGGGAAGACGGTCGCAAAGCGACCCGTAGGGGGCAAGTCGCCCCGCTCCCTAGACCCTGAAGAAATCCAGGAACACCGGCGCGCAGTCGCCCAACTTCTTTTCCTCGTAACGCGTGGTCACGTGGTCGGCCGGCGGGGCATTGCGGTCGGCGGTCTCGCTCTCGAAGCGGAAGGCCGGATCGGCTAGCACGCGCTCGACGGTCCACTCGGCATAGTCGGCCCAGTCGGTGGCGAAGCGCAGGCGACCGCTGGGCTTCAGCACGCGGGCAAGTTCGGTCACCACCGCCGGCTGGATCAGGCGGCGCTTGTTGTGGCGCGCCTTGTGCCAGGGGTCGGGGAACATGATGAACACCCGCGTCAGACAGGCGTCGGGCAGCCAGCCGATCACGTCGCGGGCGTCGCCCTCATGGATGCGGACGTTCTTGAGGGCCTGCTCCTCGACGTGGCGGACCGCACTGGCCACGCCGTTGACGAAGGGCTCGGCGCCGAGGATCAGGGCGTGCGGATGCCGGCCGGCCTGGGCGGCCATGTGCTCGCCGCCGCCAAAGCCGATCTCCAGCCAGGTCTCCGTGGTCTCGGTCGCCAGGTCGCGGGGCTCGAACGGCGCCTCGGGAATGGCGATCTCGGGCAGCAGGGTGTCGAGCAGCGCCTGCTGGCGCGGCTTGACGGGCCGCGACTTGATGCGGCCGAACGAGCGCAGGGGCCCGTGGGGAATGGTGGGGGAGGTCATGGGGCGGCGTCTTAGCCGTCATCGTGGTTGGAGGCCAGCGGAGAGGCCGTGCATCCTTCGAAGCCCGCTGCGCGGGCGCCTCAGGATGAGGCGTTCTGTACTGCCTTCCTCATCCTGAGGTGCGAGGCGAAGCCGCACGGCGCCAAACGAAAACGGGCCCCGATCCGAAGATCGAGGCCCGCTTCAATCCGTCAGGAAAGGCCGAGGCTTACGCCAGCCCCTTCAGCTCGCTGGTCAGGTCGGTCTTCTCCCACGAGAAGCCGCCTTCGTTGTCCGGCGTGCGGCCGAAGTGGCCGTAGGCGGCGGTGCGGGCGTAGATCGGCTTGTTCAGCTGCAGGTGCTGGCGGATGGCGCGCGGGGTGGCGCCGCCGATCAGCTCGGGCAGGATCTTTTCCAGCACGGCCGGATCGACCTTGCCCGTGCCGTGCAGGTCGACGTGGAACGACACCGGCTTGGCCACGCCGATCGCATAGGCGATCTGGATGGTGCAGCGGTCGGCCAGGCCGGCGGCGACGACGTTCTTGGCCAGGTAGCGGCAGGCATAGGCGGCCGAGCGGTCGACCTTGGTCGGATCCTTGCCCGAGAACGCACCACCGCCGTGCGGGGCCGCGCCGCCGTAGGTGTCGACGATGATCTTGCGGCCGGTGACGCCGGCGTCGCCGTCCGGGCCGCCGATCTCGAAGCGGCCGGTCGGGTTGACCAGCCACTGGGTCTTCTTGGTGATCAGGCCTTCCGGGAAGATCGGCAGGATGTGCGGACGGATGAGGTCCAGCACGCGCTTGGAGGTCGCGGACTTGCCGTCGATCTTCTTCTTGTGCTGGTGCGACACCACGATCGAGACGACGCGGGTCGGCTTGCCGTTGGCGTCATATTCCAGGGTCACCTGGCTCTTGGCGTCCGGCTCGAGCTCGGAGAGCTCGCCGCTGTGGCGCAGCTTGGCCAGGTGGCTGAGGATGTTGTGGCTGTATTGCAGGGTGGCCGGCATCAGCTCCGGGGTCTCGGTGCTGGCGTAGCCGAACATGATGCCCTGGTCGCCGGCGCCCTCGTCCTTCTTGTCGCTGGCGTCGACGCCTTGGGCGATGTGGGCCGACTGGCCGTGCAGGTAGTTGGCGAACTTCGCCTTCTGCCAGTGGAAGCCCTTCTGCTCGTAGCCGATGTCCTTGATCGCGGCCCGAACCTTGGGCTCCAGCGACTTCAGAATGTCCTTGGTCAGCTGCTTGTTGGCGGCCTTGTCGCCGTCGGGCTTGCCCGCGCGAACTTCGCCGGCCAGCACGATGCGGTTGGTGGTGACCAGGGTCTCGCAGGCGACGCGGGCTTCAGGGTCGGCGCTCAGGAAGGCGTCGACGACGGTGTCGCTGATGCGGTCGGCGACCTTGTCGGGGTGACCCTCGGAGACGCTCTCGCTGGTGAAGATGTAGGACGAACGGCTCAAGGGACAGCTCCGGCCAATAATTTCGCCCAGGCGGACGACGTGTCCGCCCAGTTAGCCGGGGACCATATAAAGATATGTTTATGTCGGCAAGCCGCGCCGACGCTCATGCCCCGCCGAACAAGCGGCAAAAGCGCGCGGGACCCCTAGTCCTCGGCTTCGGCGACTTCCTCGTCGGCCATCGAGCGGACCAGGTCAAGGATGCGGCGACGCACCTTCGAGCGGTTGATCCTGGGGAACAGGCTGGCCAGCTCCAGACCTTCGGGGGTCATCAGGAAGTCGTGGACGAACTGCTCGGACCCGCTCTCAGCCATGCCGTCGGCGTCGGTCGGATCGGCCAGGCCCTCGAAGAAATAGGCCACCGACGACTGCAGGCTGCGGGCAATCTCGTACAGCTTGCTGGCGCTGACGCGGTTGGCGCCGCGCTCATACTTCTGCACCTGCTGGAAGGTCAGGCCCAGGTCCTCGGCCAACCGTTCCTGACTGACGCCCAGGATCTTGCGCCGCATTCGGATGCGCGCCCCGACATGCAGGTCGATCGGATTGGGGTGGCGGTCGGTGTCGGAGGGAGCGCTCATGCCTACGCTTGATAGCTGAAATTGCGGTTTTAATTCAGCCTATGTCTTACAGTTCTGTAACGATTAAAAGCCCTTAACCGCCTTTGGGCGAACTCCGGCGAACATTGATATCAAAATCAGGGCCCAGAACGGCCAGGAGCCGAGACGCGCAAAGGGCGTGGCCGTGCCCGTTTCGGGGACCACGCCGTCGATAACGCCGGTCTCTCCCAGATCCAGGCGCGCATTCGGCACGATTTTGCCTCTGGCGTCGATAATCGCCGACACCCCGGTCGGGGCGCCGCGAATGATCGGGGTGGCGGTCTCGATCGCCCGGTAGCTGGCCAGATTCAAGTGCTGCAGAGGTCCGGAGGTCACGCCGAACCAGGCGTCGTTGGACACGTTGATCAGCATCCGGACGTTCGGCTGGGGCTTGGCCAGCCGCGGGAACAGGCTCTCGTAGCAGATCAGCGGCTGGACGGTCAGGTCGGGCGAGATGCGCAGCGGCGCGGGGCGCGGCCCGGTCTCGAAGCCGTCGCCCAGATGAGCCAGGCTCTTGATCCCCAGTTTGGTCAGCAGGGCGTCCATCGGCAGATATTCGCCGAACGGCACCAGCCGATGCTTGTCGTAGACTCCAACCACCTCGATGTCGTCGGCGCCGCGTTTCAGGGCGATCAGGCTGTTGTAGTAGCGCGGTTTGTTGGGCGTTCCGTCATAGCGATAACCGCCGATCAGCAGCAGCTGGCCGGGCTGCAGGGCGTCGACGATGGCCTGGCGCACCCAGGTCCCCGGCGCGAGATAGTCGTTGATCGCCGCCGGCAGAGCGCCCTCGGGCCAGACGACGATGTCGGCGGGCTTGCCGCCGGCATAGGGCCTGGCCGTCAGCCCGATATAGGCCTGGACAATGCGTGAGAAGCTGTCGGCGTCCCACTTGGCGGCCTGCTGGATGTCGGCCTGGACGATCCGCACGGTCGGCGCGCCGGGCTTGGACGTCGGCGCCGGAGACATCCAGCCGTTGAGGTAGAGCGCCGCCAGCATAGCCGCGGCGGCTGCGATCGCCTTACGGCCGGCCAGGCCCTCGCGCCAGACGGCCGGAGCGGCGCAGATCGCCAGGGTGATCCAGGTCAAGCCGTAGGCGCCGACCAGGGCGGCGGCCTGGGACGGAGCCGAGCCGGCTCTCCAGGTCTCGCCCGGCAGGTTCCACGGAAAGCCGGTCAGCACATGGCCACGCGTCCATTCCAGCAGGGCGAAGACGCCGGCGAACACCAGCACCCGCTGCACGCCCGGCGGCCGGACCAGGCGATAGACCACGGCCGTCACGCCCCAGAACAGCGCCAGGCCGCCAGCCATGGCGGCGACCGCAAACGGGGCCATCCAGCCCTGGTTGGCTGCGTCGACCATGAAGGCCTCGGCGATCCACCAGGTGCCCAGGCCGAAATAGGCCAGGCCCGCCAGCCAGCCGCGCAGGAAGGCCGAGCGCAGCGGACGCGGACCGTCGATCGTGTCCAGCTGCCACAGCAGCAGGGCGTAACCCAGAAGGCCCGGCAGCAGGCCGAACGGCGGATGGGCCAGGGCGGCGGCAAGGCCAGCCGCCAGGGCCAGGCCGCGCCCGCGCCAGGTCGTCAGGATCTTGAAGTTCACGAAGCCGCCGCCTCGGCGGTTTCGGCCGCAACGGCGGCGGGACGCACGCGCACGCGGCGCACGCGGCGCGGATCGGCCTCGACCACTTCCAGCTCGAAGCCGTCGGGATGGGCGATAACCTCGCCGCGCTGGGGCACGCGGCCGGCCAGGGCCACGACGAGACCGGCGACGGTGTCGATATCCTCTTCCATGTCGCGCGGGGCCAGTTCGCGACCCAGAGCCGCTTCCAGCTCTTCGAGCGGGGCGCGGGCGTCGGCCTCGAACACCCCGCCGGGGCGGGCGACGATGCTGGCGGCATGGGCGTCGTCGTGCTCGTCGTCGATTTCGCCGACCACCGCCTCGATCAGGTCTTCCATGGTCACCAGGCCGTCCGTACCGCCGAACTCGTCGATGACCAGGGCCAGGTGGATGCGGCTGGTGCGCATGCGCAGCAGCAGGTCGGCGGCGCGCATCGAGGCGGGGACGTACAGGGCCTCGCGGCGCACCTTGTGCAAAACGACGTCGGTCCCAGCCGGGCGCTTGTCGCCGGCGGCCAACAGTCGGAACACGTCCTTGACGTGAACCACGCCCACGGGGTCGTCGAGGGTCTCGCGATAGATCGGCATCCGCGAGTGCTCGGCCTCGGTGAACTGGGCGACCAGGGCCTCAAAGGGCGTGGAGACCTCGACCGAGACGATGTCGGCCCGAGGGGTCATGACGTCGGCGACACGAAGGGTCTTGAAGGCCTCGGCCTGGTCGACAATGTCGACAGCGCCGGCCTGGATCGGCTCGGGCGGACGGGCGGCTTCGACCGGCGCGGTCAGCCGCTTGCGCATCTTGCGGAGAAACGCCCGCACGCCCCGGCTCTGTCGAGCTGGACCGGCGGGCTGTGGACTAGAGTCGTCGCTTGGCATGGCCTTGGCGTTTTACCCCTGATCGCCGGCGTAGGGATCGGGCACGTCCAGCTTGGCCAGGATCTCGCGTTCCAGGGCCTCCATGGACTCAGCCTCGTCGTCGCCTTCGTGGTCATATCCTAAGAGATGCAGCACCCCGTGCGCCACCAGATGTTGCAAGTGGTGCGCGAGAGGCTTGCCCTGCTCGATCGCTTCGCGCTGGCAGACCCCGAACGCCAGGGCGATATCGCCGATCTGGCCTTCCGGATTGGGCGGCGACGGGAAGGACAGGACGTTGGTCGCGTAGTCCTTCTGTCGGAAGTCGCGGTTCAGAGCCTGCACGCTGTCGTCGTCGGCCAGCAAGATGACGATCCCCTGGCCCTCGATGTCTTCGTGGGCGTCCAGCACGGCCTGGGCGGCGCGCCAGACCAGGGCCTCGGTTTCCGGCTCGGCCTTGATCCAGGCTTCGTCTTCAATCTCGATGTCGACGGTGATGGTCATTTAACGGGGCGTGCTCTGGGCTGCGTCGGCGTCGTAGGCCTTGACGATGCGTTCCACCAGCGGGTGACGCACCACGTCGGCGGCGGTGAAGCGCGACACCGAAACGCCCTCGACCCCTTCCAGGATCGAGACGGCGTGGGCCAGGCCCGAGTCACGCGGATTGAGCAGGTCGATCTGGGTCGGATCGCCCGTCACCACCATGCGCGAGCCCTCGCCCAGGCGGGTCAGGACCATCTTCATCTGCAGGCGCGAGCAGTTCTGGGCCTCGTCGACGATGACGAACGCATGCGCCAGCGTGCGGCCGCGCATGAAGGCGATCGGGGCGACCTCGATCTCCAGCTTCTCGCGGCGGCGACGCAGCTGGTCGGCGCCCATAATGTCGGTCAGGGCTTCCCAGACCGGGGCCATGTAGGGGTCGACCTTCTCGTTGAGGTCGCCCGGAAGAAAGCCGAGCTTCTCGCCGGCCTCGACGGCGGGGCGGGTGACGATCAGGCGATCGACCTCGCCGCGCAGCAACATGCCGGCGCCGTGGGCCACGGCCAGAAAGGTTTTGCCCGTGCCGGCGGGACCCAGGCCAAAGGACAGCGGATGGCTGGCCATGGCCTCCATGTAGCGGGCCTGCCCCTTGGTCTTGGGCGACACCGAGCCCTTGCGCACCGCGCGGGGCGAGGCCTGGCCGCCCGTGCTCTGGGCTTCGCCGACCGCGACGCGGACATCGGCCTCGACCACTTCCTCGCCGGCGTCGGCGCGGGCGGCCAGATCGTTCAGCGCCCGCTTGGCGCCGGTGCGTCCCTTGACGTCGCCGGTGATGGTGACGCCGCCGCCCGGGGTCTCGATCAACACCTTGAAGGCGTCCTCGATCAGGGCGGCGTGACGGCCATTGGGACCGGAGACGGCATGAACGGCGTCGTCCGACAGCGGCAGGAACTCAGGGGTGCGGCTCAAGCGGTTTCCAGGACTGAAGAGGTTTCCAGCACGCCGCCCAGGCTCATCTTGGCGGCGCTTTCGATGCGGACCGGAACGATGGTCCCGATCAGCTGTTCCGCGCCCTCGGCATGGACCGCCTGTAGATAGGGACTGCGGCCGACGATTTGACCGGCATGGCGGCCACTTTTTTCAAACAGCACCGGCATGGTCTTGCCGACCTGGCTGGCGTTGAAGGCCTTCTGCTGCTCGTCCAGCAACTGGTTCAAGCGCTCCAGGCGCTCGGCCTTCACGGCCTCGTCCACCTGACCGGTCATGGCCGAGGCCGGGGTGCCGGGGCGACGCGAATACTTGAAGGAGAAGGCCGACGCGAAACCGACCTCGCGGACCAGCTCCAGTGTCTTCTCGAAATCGCCGTCGCGCTCGCCGGGGAAGCCGACGATGAAGTCGCCGCTCATGGCGATGTCGGGACGCGCGGCGCGGATGCGCTCGATCAGCTTCACATAGCTGTCGGCCGTGTGGTCGCGGTTCATGGCCTTCAGGATCTTGTCGCTGCCCGCCTGCACCGGCAGGTGCAGATAGGGCATCAGCTCCGGCAGCTCGCCATGGGCCTCGATGAGGTCGTCGCCCATGTCGCGCGGGTGGCTGGTGGTGTAGCGGATGCGGTCCAGGCCATCGATCTTCGCCAGCTGGCGAACCAGCTTCGCCAAGGTCGAGCCGTCGCCGTCATAGGCGTTGACGTTCTGACCCAGCAGGGTGACCTCGCGCACGCCTTGATCGGCCAGGCGCTTGGCTTCCTCGACGATGTCGTTGACCGGCCGCGACCACTCGCCGCCGCGGGTATAGGGCACCACGCAGAAGGTGCAGAACTTGTCGCAGCCTTCCTGCACGGTCAGGAACGCGGTGACGCCGCTCACCTGGCGCTCGGCCGGCAGGGCGTCGAACTTTTCATCCGCCGCAAAGTTGGTCGACAACCGCTCGCCGGTGGCCCGGTGGGCGCGGGCGATCAGCTCGGGCAACTGGTGATAGGACTGCGGACCAACGACCAGATCCACCGCCTTCTGGCGGTTCATGATCTCCTTGCCCTCGGCCTGGGCCACGCAACCGGCCACGGCGATGGTCATGCGACCGCCGCCTTCCGCCTTCCGGTCCTTCATCTGCTTGATGTAGCCGAGCTCGGAATAGACCTTCTCGGTGGCCTTCTCGCGGATGTGGCAGGTGTTGAGCACCACCAGATCGGCGCCTTCGGGCTCGTCGACCACGCCATAGCCCAGCGGACGCAGGACATCGGCCATGCGCTCGCTGTCATAGACGTTCATCTGACAGCCGTAGGTCTTGATATAGAGGCGCTTTTGCGGGGTCTCGCTCATGGGCGCGGTTATGAGCGCGCGAAGGTCCGCACGCAAGATCGCTGGGAAGATCCTCCCCCTTCGGGGGAGGTGGCCCAGAGGGCCGGAGGGGGTCCTCTCCGGTCTAAACCGTTGAGGACCCCCTCAGTCGCTCCGCGACAGCTCCCACAAAGGGGGAGCATCTTCAATCAATCCTCGATCGGAACCCCGTACAGCTCCAGCCGGTGGTCCACCAGCTTGTAGCCCAACTTGCGCGCGATGGCGTTCTGCAGGGCCTCGATCTCCTCGTCCACGAACTCGACGACCTTGCCGGTCTTCATGTCGATCAGGTGGTCGTGGTGGTGGCTGGGGGTCTCTTCGTAGCGCGAGCGGCCGTCGCGGAAGTCGTGGCGCTCGATGATGCCGCTTTCCTCGAAGAGGCGGACGGTGCGATAGACCGTGGCGATCGAGATGTGCGGGTCGACGGCGTGGGCGCGGCGGTGCAGCTCTTCGACATCCGGATGGTCGTCGGCCGACGACAGCACGCGCGCGATGACGCGGCGCTGGTCGGTCATGCGCATGCCCTTTTCGATGCAGAGCTTTTCAAGTCGATCCAAGGCGGCGCCTCCGTCTGAGTCGATGGCAAGATAGGCGGTCGAGCTCTAGCTGTTAAGCGCCCGCCGCATGACAACCGCGTCCCTAGCGCCATCCGGATGGGGATAATAGCCCTTGCGCAATCCGACCCGGGCGAAGCCGGTCGCCGCATAGAGGGCGATCGCGGCGGTATTGTCGGCCGCGACCTCCAGGAACATCGCCTCGGACCCGGTTTCCGTGGCGATCCCCGCGGCCATTTCGACCAGGGCCGCGCCCCAGCCGCGACGGCGGGCGGCGGGGTCGACGGCGATGGTCAGGATCTCGGCCTCGCCGGCGATCGACCGGCACAGGATGAAGCCTTTTTCCTCGGTGGGCTCGCCGGCCTCGCCCATCACGGCGAAGACGCCGGGCGATTTCAGCAGTTCCTCGAACGCCAGCGCGTCCCACGGCCGGTCAAAGGCGCGGTCGTGCAGGTCGGCGAGGATGAAACAGGCCTCCAGGCCCACGGGGCGGAGGATCATGCGGCCGGCAAGGTGGCGTAGGGCGCACGGAGATAGAGCGGCCGGGGCGAATGGGACGGCGCGGGCCTTGCGGCGGTCAAGCGGGCGATCGCGACCGGATCGGGCGCGGCGGGGGTCAGGATCGCAGCCGACGGCATCGTGTCGGCCAGCAGCGCCGCGCCGGAACCGACCAGGGTTACGGCCTGGCCGCCGTGCAACTCTGCCAGCCGCGCGGCGGCCGAGCCCAGGTCCAGCGCATCCGGCGCCATCAGGGCCACGCCGCCGTCGAAGACCTGCAGATAGACCTGGCTCATGCGCGCATCGAGCACGGCGGCGACGAAGCCCTTGCCCTCGACGCCGGCCGCCAGGGCTTCGAGCGTATTGACCCCGACGCAGGGGATCGACAGCGCCGTCGCCAGTCCCTTGGCGAAGGCCAGACCCACGCGCAGGCCGGTGAACGACCCCGGGCCGACGGTGACGCCGATCCGGGTCAGTTGCGAGAACGCCACGCCCGCCTCGGCGGCGACTTCGCGGGCCAGCACGCCGATGCGCTCCTGATGGCCCCGGGTCATCGGCTCGCTGCGCGACGCCAGCACCCGGTCGCCGTCGAGGATCGCCACCGAGCTGGCGCCCAGGCAGGTGTCGAGGGCCAGGATCATGCGCCGCCCCCAGCCGGGGCGTAGCCGCCCGCGCCGCTCTTCCAGATGAAGTCGCGCAAGGTCGCCTTGGCCAGCACCTCGACCGGTGGCAGCGTGTCCGCCGTCCAGCCGGGAACCTCGAACACGTAGCGCAGCACGGACTCGCCGGGCTGGGTGCAGATCACGGCGTGGCGATAGACGTCCTTTCCCATCCAGCAGCGCTTGAGCGGCACGTCGAGCTTGGGCCACGGCATGCCGAACACCTCCCCGCGCGGGCCCGTCGCCAGGCGGCCGGCGATATGGATTTCGCCCACCGTGGCCAGACCCGGCTCGGCGTGGATTTCCAGCATCTTGGCGCCGTCGCGCGCGACGGTGATCACCGCGTCGGCTGTCTCGACCTTGTCCTTTGGAAGCAGGGCCTGGATCGCCTCGGCCGTGAACGGGGTCTGGGCCATGATCGGGCCGACGGCGTATTCGTCGAGCGCCAGCAGCGAACTCGCCGGTGCGACAGCGGCCGGCGCCGAGGCGGGCTCAGCCGATTGCTCCGCCGGCCCGCAGGCGGCGAGCAGCGCCAGCGGAACGGCGATCAGGGCGGTACGCAAAAACATGAAACGATCAGGCCGCGCCGACGGCGGCCACCTCGGCCGGACGCCAGACGAAGCCGTTCAGCTGGCCCTTGGCGTTCAGCGTCTCGACCGGCGGCAGGCCGCCCTTGGTCCAGCCGGGCACGCCGATCAGGTACTGGACGTTGGGCGCCTCGGGCCGCACGCAGACCACACCATTGACGTCACGGCCCTCGCCGGCACGGCAGCTCTTGATGTCGAAGGCCAGGGACGAGAACTTGGTCAGCAGGGTCTCGTCCTTGGGGCCGCGCACGTCGCCGCCCTCCAGGCGGATCGCGCCCAGGTCGCCATCCTCGCTCTTGGAGATCTCCATCAGCGGGATCTGGTTCTGCTCGACATTGATGATCGGCTGGGCCGGACCGGTTCCGAAATGCAGGAAGGCCTGCTCGACCACAGCCTTGGGGAACAGGGCCTTGATCGTCGGCAGGTCGAAGGCGGTCGCGGCGGTGATCGGGCCGACGCCCTCGGCGCGGATGCTCAGCGGGCCGTCGACATAGGGTTTGACCGTCACGGCGACGGCGCCGCTCTTGCTGGGCTCGGCCGGCGGCGGGGCGGTCCCGGCCTCGTCGGCTTTCTTCTCCACCGGACCGCAGGCGGCCAGCAGCAGGATGGGCAGGGCGATCAGGGCGAGGCGCTGGGTCATGGGAGCATTTAGCGCGATGTGCGCGCGATGCGCAAAACAACCGTCGCCCCCGAACGTCGAAACGGTCGGGGGCTCAGGCTGACCGATCCATACTCACGCGGACCGGCCAAACTTCAGGTCTGAAAATCAGACGATCTTGGCGGCTTCCTCGAAGTCGAGGCGCGGACTGCGCGGGAAGAGGCCGTCTTCCGTGCCGTAGCCGATGGAAGCAATGAAATTGGACTTAATGTTGGTGCCCGCGAAGAATTCCGCGTCGACGCCGGCATTGTCGAAGCCCGACATTGCGCCGACGTCCAGGCCCAGGGCCCGGGCGGCGAGGATGAAGTAGCCGCCCTGCAGCGAGCTGTTGCGAAACGCGCCCCATTCCTTGGCCACGGGATCGGCGAACCAGTTCTTGGCGCCCGGGGCGTGCGGGAACAGCTTGTCGAGGGTCGCAGGGAAGTCGAGGTCATAGCCGACGATGACGGTGACCGGCGCGGCCAGGATCTTCGGACCGTTCGAACCTGACGACAGCGCGGCCAGCTTGGCCTTGGCTTCCGGGCTCTGCACGAAGATGAAGCGGGCCGGGGTCGAGTTGGCGGCCGTGGGGCCAAACTTCACCAGATCATAGAGTTCGCGCAGCACCGCTTCCGGGATCGGGTCGGACTTCCAGCCATTGCGCGTACGGGCTTCGGTGAACAGTTGGGCGAGCGCCGGAGCGTCGAGCTTGGCCATTTGCGATCCTCAAGAGGGCTATCAGCAACTTCTATAGTTACAATATAGACGTCTCAGAAGGGCGCGCAAGCCGATGCGGCGAAAACCTCGTCCTTCGACACGCTCAGGATGAGGTTTTCGACTGAAAGGTCTTTGCAGTGAACCTCACCCTGAGCCTGTCGAAGGGCGAGGTTCGCGGCGCCTACAGCGTCTGCTCGACCCGGGTCACTTCCGGCACATAGTGCTTGAGCATGTTCTCGACGCCGGCCTTCAGCGTCGCCGACGAGGACGGGCAGCCCGAGCAGGCGCCGCGCATGTGCAGCCAGACCACGCCGGTGGCGGGCTCGAACTTGCTGAACACGATGTCACCGCCGTCCTGGGCCACGGCCGGACGGATGCGGGTGTCGAGCAGATCCTTGATCTCCGCGACGATCTGGCTGTTTTCCTCGTCATAGACGCCGTCATCGTCGTGACCGCTGTCAGTGGCGTCGAGCAGCAGAGCCCGGCCGCTGGTGAAGTGGTCCATGATGGCGGCCAGGATCGGCGCCTTCAGGTGCGGCCACTCGGCGTCGGCGTCCTTGGTGACGGTCAGGAAGTCGGGACCGAAGAACACCCGCGTCACGTCGCCCAGGTCGAACAGGGCCTTGGCCAGCGGCGACGAAGCGCCCTCCTCCACGGTCTTGAACTCGCGTGCGCCCTCACCCAGCACTTCGCGGCCGGGCAGGAACTTCAGCACCTCGGGATTGGGGGTGGTTTCGGTCTGGATGAACATGCCCGACAGATGGACCCGAGCCCCGCTGCGCGCAAGTGCGCCGCAGCGTCACAATTCAACTCACAATAAAGATGACACAGGCGTCATTTTCTGGCGTGATACGGAAAACAACGATCCGTGGGAGGGTCTGATGAGCGACGGCTCGATTGATCTCAGCGCCGATGCGCGCGCCAAGGCCTGGTCCATTCCGCTGGAAGACTACCACGTCGCCGACCCGGCCCTGTTCAAGGCCGACGCCATGTGGCCCTATTTCGAGCGCCTGCGGAAGGAAGACCCGGTCCACTTCTCCAAGGGCGACGAGGACACGGGGCCCTACTGGTCGATCACCAAGTACAACGACATCATGGCGGTCGACACCAATCACGCGGTGTTCTCCAGCGACGCCCATCTGGGCGGGATCACGATCCGCAACTTCGACGAGGACTTCGTCCTGCCGATGTTCATCGCCATGGATCCGCCCAAGCACGACATCCAGCGCAAGACCGTCAGCCCGATCGTCTCGCCCGTGAACCTGGCCAAGCTGGAAGGGATCATCCGCGAGCGGGTGTGCCTGATCCTCGACAGTCTGCCGATCGGCGAGCCCTTCGACTGGGTCGACAAGGTGTCGATCGAGCTGACCACCCAGATGTTGGCCACACTGTTCGACTTCCCGTGGGAAGAGCGCCGCAAGCTGACCCGCTGGTCCGACGTCGCCACCGCCTCGCCGGAAAGCGGCATCGTCGAGAGCGAGGACGCCCGCCGGGCCGAGCTGCTCGAATGCCTGGGCTATTTCACCAACCTCTGGAACGAGCGGGTCAACGCCACCGAACCGGGCGGCGACCTGATCTCGATGCTGGCCCAGGGCGAGGCGACCAAGAACATGCCGCCCATGGAGTACCTCGGAAACATCATCCTGCTGATCGTCGGCGGCAATGACACCACCCGCAATTCCCTGACCGGCGGGCTCTATGCCCTCTCCAAGAACCCCGAGCAGGAAGCCAAGCTGCGGGCCAATCCCGAGCTGATCCCGTCTATGGTCTCAGAGATCATCCGCTGGCAGACGCCGCTGGCCCACATGCGCCGCACGGCGTTGGAAGATGTCGAGCTGGCCGGCAAGACCATCAAGAAGGGCGACAAGGTCGTCATGTGGTACGTCTCGGGCAACCGCGACGACACGGTGATCGAGAACCCCGACGCCTTCATCATCGACCGCGAGAACCCCCGCCGCCACCTATCGTTCGGCTTCGGCATCCACCGCTGCGTGGGCAACCGCCTGGCCGAGATGCAGCTGAAGATCGTCTGGGAAGAGATCCTGGCGCGGTTTCCGAAGATTGAGGTGCTGGACGAGCCGAGGCGGGTGCTGTCGACCTTCGTAAAGGGGTACGAGACGCTGAAGGTGCGGATTCCGGAGCGGATTTAGGCGGCCAACTTGCCCCCTCCGCGCCTGCGGCGCTCCTCCCCCATAGGGGGAAGATGAAAAAGCGCGGATTCCATCTTCCCCCTATGGGGGAAGACGACCGCGTAGCGGTCAGTAGGGGGCAAGTGGCCTAAGCCAAGTCCTCGATCTCGGCGTCCGTCAGGTCGCCGGGAACGACGGTGACCGGCAGCTTGCGCCCGCTCCAGCCGACGCCGTCCTTGGCGATGGCCGAGATCAGGGGCCCCGGCCCGCGCCCGCCGACCGAGGTCGCCAGGATCAGGATCTTGATGGCCGGGTCGGCGGCGACCACAGCCTTGACCGCGGCGCGGGTGCTTTCGGCGTGCTGGATCAGGAACTCGGGCGGCAGGCCGGTCTCGGCGATCACCTGGTCGGCCAGGCCGTGCAGCAGCACCTCAGCCTCGGCGCGTTCCTGGCGCTCGATCTCGTCGCGCACTCCGCTCCAGTGCTCGAACTCGGCAGGCGCGATCACCCGCAGCATCGCCACGCAGCCGCCCGTCGAGCGAGCTCGGCGGCAGGCAAAGCGCAGGGCCGCGCCAAATTCCGGGCTGTCATCGGCGATGACCAGGAACTTGCGGCGGCTCTTGGAGGCGTCATCCATCACGGCAGGATGACGCCCGTTTTCGTCGAGGCTCAAGCCCCCCAGAAGCCGACCAGCTTCTTCACTTCGGCCACCGTCGGGGCCGCGACTTCGCGAGCCCGCGCCGCGCCCTTGGCCAGGATCGCGTCGATCTCGGCCGGATCGGCCAGCAGGGAGCGCATGCGCTCGCCGACCGGGGCCAGCTTCTCGACCGCCAGCTCGGCCAGGGCCGGCTTGAAGGCGCCAAAGCCCTTGCCGGCGTATTCGGCCAGAACCTCGGCCTTGGTCCGCCCATCGAGCGCCGCGAAGATGCCGACCAGGTTGTCGGCCTCGGCGCGGGTGGCCAGCTCTTCCAGGGTTTCCGGAAGCGGCTCGGGATCGGTGCGGGCCTTCTTGACCTTCGCAGCGATGGCGTCGGCGTCGTCGGTCAGGTTGATGCGGCTGTAGTCCGACGGGTCGGACTTGCTCATCTTGGCCGAGCCGTCGCGCAGCGACATGATCCGCGCGCCGGGGCCCTGGATCAGCGGGTCGGGCTGCGGGAAGAAGTTCGGCGCGCCGCCCGGAATGCCGAAGTCGTGGTTGAACTTGCCGGCGATGTCGCGGGTCAGCTCCAGATGCTGCTTCTGATCCTCGCCCACCGGCACGTGGGTGGCCTTGTAGATCAGGATGTCGGCGGCCTGCAGCACCGGATAGGTGTAGAGGCCGACGCTGGAGCGCTCCTTGTGCTTGCCGCTCTTCTCCTTGAACTGGGTCATGCGGTCCAGCCAGCCCAGGCGGGCGACGCACTGGAAGATCCAGGCCAGCTCGGCGTGCTCGGGCACGGCCGATTGCGGGAAGATGGTGGCCTTGGCCGGGTCGAGGCCGGCGGCCAGATAGGCGGCGGCGATCTCGCGGGTCTGCTGGGCCAGCAGGGCCGGGTCCTGCCACACGGTGATGGCGTGCAGGTCGGCGACGAAGATGAAGGTGTCGATCTCGTGCTGCAGGCGGGCGAACTTCACCAGCGCGCCGAGATAGTTGCCCAGGTGCAGGGCGCCGGAGGGTTGCACGCCCGAAAGCACGCGGGCGGGGCCCGCATAGGCGGCGGCAGCTTGGTCGGTCATGGCTTCAGCCTTGGATCTTGAAACTTGAAATGGCGAACGCACAGCTGTGCGAGCCGCGCCGAAACGCGGCGGTCGATGTCAGTTGGAGCCGCGCCATCGCGAGGCGAAGAGACCGATCGTAGCCATGGACGTTGGTTACCGCTGGCGACGTCGCAGGGCAAGACCTAGGCCTTGCCCTTGCGCCGCAGCGCCGCCTTGGCTTCGGCCGGCGTCACCCCGCCCAGGGCCAGCAGCAGCACCGGGTAGACTACCGCTGCAAGCGCGCAGGTTCCCAGAACCGCGATCTCCTTGGCCCCGATGCCGACGACGTGGACGCCGGCCAGCGGCCCCTCGATCACCGGACGGAACGCCTGGACCGTGGCCAGCAGCAGGCCCAGGGCCACGCTGGCGGCCAGCACGCGGACCAGCTTTCCCCAGGCCTTGGCGCTGGGCCAGTAGTCGCCGCGTTTGCCCAGGGTGAAGATCATCTGGCCGACATTGGCCCACGAGGCCACGGCCGTGGCGGCGGCGATGCCGGGCACGCCGATCACGTAGAAGAGCGCGATGCCCAGGACCACGTTGACCGCCACCGAGATCAGGGCGAACCGCATCGGCGACTTGGTGTCGCCGCGCGCGAAGAAGCCCGGCGACAGAACTCGCAGCAGCACGAAGGCCGGGGTCGCCAGGCCGTAGAACAGCAGCACGGCGGCGGTCGAGGCCACGTCGAAGCTGTTGAACTCGCCGCGCCGGAACAGGCCGTCGATCAGGAAATTGGGCATGGCCACCAGGGCCGTGGCGGCCGGCAGGGTCAGGGCCATCGAGAACACCACCGCCTGGTCCATGGCGGCCTGGGCCTCGTCGCCATCCTTGGCCTGCACGGCGCGCGACAGGCGCGGCAGCAGGGCCACGCCGATGGCCACGCCCACCAGGCCCAGCGGCAGCTGGTACAGGCGGTCGGCGGTCGCCAGCCACGAGCGGGCGCCGTTCACATGGCTGGCCAGCACGGTCGAGACGAACACATTGACCTGCGAGGCGCTGGCGGCGATCGCGCCGGGCACGGCCAGGGCCAGCAGGGTCTTGATCTCGGGCGTCAGGCGCGGAAGCCGCCAGTGGACCTTGGCGCCGGACTTGTTGACGCCCCAGGTCAGCAGGGCGGCCTGGGCCACGCCCGCCGCCAGGATCGCCCACGAGGCCGCGAAGGCCGCGTCGTGGCTGTTCTTCTGAGGCCAGATGGCGATCAGCATGATCAAGTTCAGCAGCACCGGCGCGCCGGCCGACAGGATGAAGCGGTTGCGAGCGTTCAGCACGCCCGACAGGTGGGCGACGATGGCCATGCACGGCAGGTACGGCATGGAGATCTGGGTCAGGGTGACGGCCAGCTTGAACTTGGCCGGCTCGGCCGCGAAGCCCGGGCTGATCAGGTACATGAGCCACGGCATGGCCAATTGCGCGACGACGGTGATGATGATGGTGGCCGCCGCCAGGGTGGCCATGGCGTCGGCGGCCAGTTCGTCGGCCTTCTCCTCGCCTTCCTTCTCCAGGGCCTTGGAATAGGCCGGCACGAAGGCGGCCGCGAAGGCGCCCTCGGCGAAGATCCGCCGGAACAGGTTGGGGAACATCAGGGCGGTGTTGTAGGCGTCCGCCGCGAAGGTGGCGCTGGCCCCAAGGCGCGCGGTGACGACCAGGTCCCGCGCCAGACCCATGAACCGGCTGACCAGGGTCAGGCCCGAATAGATCATCGACGAGCGGATCATCCCCCCGCCCTTCTTGGCGGTCGCGGCGGGGATGGTTTCGGGCGGCGGGGGGGCGATGTCGGTCACAGTCGGCTTCTGCGGCCTGGCGTGGGGGGCGTCAAGGGACACCCCGCGCGGGTTGCATCACCCCAGCGGATACTCCCGCTCCAGTCGGTAGGCCGAGCCCTCGCTGGTCCGCCAGCTGGAATAGAGCCCGAAGCTGTCCACCCGGAACGCCGGCGAATGCAGCAGGTTGTTGGCCTGGACCCAGGCGCCGACCTCGGGGACCGCCGGGCGCTTCAGATAGGCCAGGGTGACGTGCGGGGTGTAGACGCGGCTTTCGGGCTTCAGCCCCACATGCCGCGCCGCCCGTTCATTGGCCTTGGCGAGCTGCCGCAGGTCCGGGCTCTCGCCGACGCCCGCCCAGACCGCGTGGATCTCGACGCCCTCGCCGAAATGGCCGACGCCCGCCAGTTCGAGGTCGAAGGCCGGCGCCTCGATTTCGGCCAAGGCCTCGTCGAGTTCGGCCGCGACCGGCTCCTGCACGTCGCCGATGAACTTCAGCGTGATGTGGAACGCCTCGAGCGGCCGCCAGCGCGCGCCCTCGATCCCGTGCTGGCGGGACAGGAGGCCCTGGCCGATCTCGGGCGGGACGGTGATGGCGGTGAAGAGACGGATCATCGACCTTACGGGCAGGGGTTCGGTTGCGCCGCGTGGATGGCGTTGACGGCCTTTTCCAGCTCCTCGGTCCAGGTCAGGTCGAAGGCGTCGATGGCGATCTTCAGCTGGTCCATCGAGGTGGCGCCGATGATGGTGGCGGTGACGAACTGACGGGCGTCGCAGAACTTCAGGGCCAGCTGGGCCGGATCCAGGCCGAACTTGCCGGCAAGATCGACATAGGCGCGGATGGCGGTCTCGGCGCCGGGGCCCTCATAGCGCTGCATGCGGTTGTAGAGCGCCTTGCGCGAGCCCTCGGGCAGCTGGCCGTCCAGGTACTTGCCGGTCAGGGCGCCCTGAGCCAGCGGCGAATAGGCCAGCAGGCCGACCTGCTCCCGCATGGCGATCTCGGCCAGGCCGTATTCGAAGGTGCGGTTGGCCAGGTGGTAGGCGTTCTGGATCGAGGCGATGCGGGGCAGGCCGCGCGTCTCACTCTCGGCCAGGAAGCGCATCACGCCCCACGGGAATTCGTTGGAGACGCCGATCGCGCGGATCGTGCCCTTCTTAACATGAGCGTCCAACGCCTGAAGGATGTCGCCGAAGGTCTCGTAGTCCTGCTCGTAGTCCTTGAAGGTCTGGCCGCCGAACACCCGCACCGGCCGGTCGGGCCAGTGCAGCTGGTAGAGATCGAGATAGTCGGTGCTCAGGCGCTTGAGCGAGTTCTCGACCGCCTCGTCGATCTGGCTCTTGGTGTGGCGGGTGGGCGCGCCATCGCCGCGCATCCAGGTCAGGCCGCCGAAGGCGCTGCCGCGACCGGCGACCTTGGAGGCCAGCACGATCTCGCCGCGCTTGCCGGTCTTCTTCAGCCAGGAGCCGATGTGGCGCTCGGTATTGCCCTGGGTCTTGGGGTCTGGCGGGCTGGAATACATCTCGGCCGTGTCCCAGAAATTGACGCCGCGCTCGAGCGCGTAGTCCATCTGGGCGTGGGCCTCCTCTTCGCTGTTCTGCGAGCCCCAGGTCATGGTGCCCAGGCAGCAGCGCGAGACCATCACGCCGGTCCGTCCCAGTTCCGAATAATCCATCCCGCGTCCCGACCGTTTTCTGATTTGCGTTGGGACCTATTTAGGCGGTCTGGCGCGGGTCTCAACAGCCATGCCTTGCGCGGAAGCCCCGGGATGCCGATATTCGTCAGGCGTCCAACTTGGGCGTGATGCAATCAAAGGGTTTTCCCTCGATGAACGACTTCAACCGCGGCTACGCGCGCTCGATCCCGGCGGATCGCGCCGACATGTCGGTTGACGCCGGCCTGCGCAGCTTCATGCTCGGCGTCTACAACAAGGTGGCCCTGGGCCTCCTGCTGTCCGCCGGCCTCGCGTACCTGACCAGCGCCTATGCGCCGGTCACCAACCTGCTGTACCTGACCACGCCGGACGGCCGCCTGGCCGGCTTCACGATGCTGGGCACGATCGTCCGCTTCGCCCCGCTGGCGATGATGCTGATCGCCATGTTCGCGATGAAGAACCCGACCGCGCAATCGTCGGGCGTCTTCTACTGGACCCTGGTGGCGACCATCGGCGCCGGCTCGGGCGTGTGGCTGCTGGCCTATACCGGCGCCTCGGTGGCCTCGACCTTCCTGATCACCGCCATCGCCTTCGGCGGCCTCAGCCTGTTCGGCTACACCACCAAGAAGGACCTGAGCGGCTTCGGCAGCTTCCTGATCATGGGCATGATCGGCCTGGTGCTGGCCTCGCTGGCGCAGATGTTCCTGCACCTGCCGGGCCTGAGCTTCGTGATCAGCATCCTGGGCGTGTTCATCTTCGCGGGCCTGATCGCCTACGACACCCAGAACCTGAAGATGAGCTACTACCAGATGGGCGGTGACCAGAACTCGATGGCGGTGGCCACCAACTACGGCGCGCTGAACCTCTATCTGAACTTCATCAACCTGTTCCAATTTCTGCTCAGCATCTTCGGCTCGCGCCGCTAGATCCGGGTTCGAACCTGAAACACGAAGCCCCGGCGGGAAACCGCCGGGGCTTTTTCGTGGGCGACGCCTCGACGGACCTGATGGGAGGGGTCATGTTCGTGCTGGGGACAGTTTCGAGGACTTGATGATGCGCGCCCTGATCCTTCTGACCTGTCTGGTTCTCACCGCCGCCGGCGGCGCGCACGCCGAGACGGCCGGTCTCAAGCCCTATCCGACCTCGGCCAGGGCTCCGGCGATGTCATTGGCGCGAGACGCCGCGATACAGATCTCCAGGCCGGACCTCTCCTTGCCCGTCCGCTACGCCAACGCGCCGGCGCAGCTGCCGCGCGGGATCGCCAAGACCTCGGTGGAAAGCCGCATCGCCGGCGACGGGCCGACGGCCTCCGCCGGCGTCCTGTGCGGCCTCAAGCCCAGCGCCGACTACAGCGGCATGGGGACGGCGCGCGGTTACGACAACGACGGCCGGTTCGTGGGCGCCAAGCTGGCCTTCACGTTCTAAGGCCTCTTCAGTCGACGACCGAGAACTTGCCCTTCTCGAACACCTTCAGCACCTGGGCCAGCTCGTGGCCGCGCTTGAGGATCTGGCCGCCCTGGCCGAACACCGCCCAGGCGCCCTGCTTGCGGGCGAGGGCCGGTCGCTTCTCAACCCGATAGAGCGGGGCCTCGGCCGCATGGCGGAAGATCGAGAACACCGCGCAATCGGACAGGCCGGCGATCCCATAGTCGCGCCATTCGCCGGCCGCGACCATGCGGCCATACAGGCGCATGAGCGTATCCAGCTCGCGCCGCTCGAAGAAGGTCACGCCGCCGGGCGAGGGGGCGGACGGAAACTGCTGATCCAACGCCATCGGACGAATCCTAGACCCAAATCAGCCGGTCTGGCGAGACGTGGCGTTACGGCCACGCTTGGGGAATTTGCAACAGGTCGGTCATGACGCGCCGCGAAAGGACCTTAATTCGGTCCATCGGCCGCCTGTTTGCGCCGCCATAAATCCAGTGTCGGCTGATCGGACATCTCGTGGTCCCGGGATCCTGAACAGCCCCCCCAGCCCCCCTCGATCGCGGGCCGGTCGGCCGACAGAACCAACCATCCCCTCCCCTATGAGCCCGCGCGGATTTCCCCCACCGCGCGGGCTTTTGGCGTTCCGGCGCCGGGCCCAAAGCTTGGGCATTGGCCTTTCCATCGCCTCATACCGCCGCGAAAGGACCTTTCTTTGGTCCATTCAGCGCCGGGTTGGCCCTCGATAAAGACAGTGTCGAACGACCGGCTTCGGGACCCCAGGTTCCTGACCAGCCCCCCAGCCCGCCTGGTTTCCGGAGCCGGTCGCCGACAGTAAGAGCCCCTCTCCTAAAGAGCCCGCGTGTCCGCTCCCCCCGGTCGCGCGGGTTTTTTGCATCTGAGATGGTCTTGAGCTTGAGGCGCGTCTAGCGCTCGGCTGGGGTTTCCAGCACGCCCAGGATGCGACCGCCCTTGGCGCCTTGCACGATGATCACGCTGTCGAGGCCGTCGTCGCTCTGTGCAGGCAGGCGGTAGAGCCGGGGCTTGCCGGACCATGGGCCCAGGCGCACCAGCTCGCGCACGACGTTCTTGTGGACCAGGGTCTGGCCCTTGTTGTCGCCGCGTTTGACGGCGATCTCCTGCTCGCGCGGATCGAACCGCACCAGCCACACCTCGCCGCCGCCGCGCGGGGCGGGGCCCGAGCCGACCGCGACGCGGGTCTTGCCGACGAGTTCCATGTCCGGCGGATTGGACGGGGCCTTGGCGGCGGTCTTGACCAAGTCCTCGACCTGTTCGGCCTTGGCGCCCGAGGCCTGGACGCGACCGCCGACCACCACCTGCGGCGTGGGCACGTCGCGCAGGGCGAACTTCTTGACGTAGGCGCGCTGGCGCTCGGCGAAGCCGGGCTTGGCGAAGGTGTCCTTCCAGCCCAGGTAATCCCAGTAGTCGACCGAATAGGTCAGGGCCAGGACGCCGTCGCGCTCGGCGAGGTCGGCGGCCAACTGGTTGGCCTTGATGCACGAGGTGCAGCCTTGCGCGGTAAACAGCTCGACGACCACTGGCGGCTTGGCGGCCCAGGCGGAAGTCGCGGCGAGGCCCGACAGAGCCAAACAGAACAGGGAAAGGGCGGCCTTACGCATTGCGGGTCACTTAAGCCAAGAACGTCGCGGATAGCCGTTCACGAGACCGTGAAGGCGGGGTTTCTTCTGTGGGAACGCCGTGCGTCCTTCGAGGCTCACCTACGGCTCGCACCTCAGGATGAGGAATTCATGGCGACAAGGCTCCTCATCCTGAGGCGCCCGCGAAGCGGGCCTCGAAGGACGCACGGTGGACCCGCAAAAGAAAAAGCCGGGCCCCGAAGGACCCGGCTTGATCTTGTTCATCGCTGAACGCGTCGCGCCTAGTCGGCCTTGGCCAGGTTGCGCAGCACGTAGTTCAGGACGCCGCCGTTCTTGAAGTATTCAAGCTCGGTCGGGGTGTCGATGCGGCAGCGGACCGGGAAGCGGGCGATGCGGCCGTCCGACGGACGATAGAGCTCGACGATCAGCTGCTTGCGCGGCGACAGGTCCTGCAGGCCGCGGATCGAGACGATCTCCTCGCCGGTCAGTTCCAGCTTCTGCCAGCCGTCCTGGATGAACTGCAGCGGCAGAACGCCCATGCCGACCAGGTTCGAGCGGTGGATGCGCTCGAAGCTTTCGGTGATCACAGCGCGGACGCCCAGCAGCTTGGTGCCCTTGGCGGCCCAGTCACGCGACGAGCCGGTGCCGTATTCCTTGCCGGCGAAGACCACCGAGGGGCGACCCTCTTCCTGGTACTTCATGGCCGCGTCGTAGATCGACATCACCTGGCCCGACGGGAAGTGCTTGGTCACGCCCCCTTCGATTTCCGGGGTGATGCGGTTACGGATGCGGATGTTGGCGAAGGTGCCGCGCATCATGACCTGGTGGTTGCCGCGACGCGCGCCGTAACCGTTGAAGTCTATGGGCTGGACGCCGTTCTCGACCAGGTACTGGCCAGCCGGGCTGGACGTCTTGATCGAACCGGCCGGGCTGATGTGGTCGGTGGTGATCGAGTCGCCGAACACGGCCAGGACGCGGGCTTCCACGATGTCGGTGACCGGGGTCGGGGTCATCGACATGTTGGGGAAGTAGGGCGGGTTCTGGACGTAGGTCGAGTCGCCTTCCCAGGCGTAGGTCTGGCCGCCCGTGATCTTGATGCCTTGCCAGTTCTTGTCGCCCTTGAAGACGTCGCCATAGCGGGCGGCGAACATCTTCTCGGTGACCGACTTGCGCTGCAGGGCGGCGATGTCCTCGTTCGAAGGCCAGATGTCCTTCAGATAGACGGGCTTGCCGCCCTTACCTTCACCCAGGGGCTCGTTGACCAGGTCGATCTTCATCGAGCCGGCCAGGGCGTAGGCGACCACCAGCGGCGGCGAGGCCAGGTAGTTGGCGCGGACGTCCGGGTTCACGCGGCCTTCGAAGTTGCGGTTGCCCGAGAGCACGCTACAGGCGACCAGGTCGTTGTCGCTGATCGTCTTGCTGATGGCTTCCGGCAGCGGGCCCGAGTTGCCGATGCAGGTGGTGCAGCCATAGCCGACCAGGTTGAAGCCCAGGGCGTCGAGGTGCTTGGTCAGGCCGGCCTTGGCCAGGTAGTCGGTGACCACCTGCGAGCCGGGGGCCAGCGAGGTCTTCACCCACGGCTTGACCTTCAGACCCTTGGCGACCGCGTTCTTGGCCAGCAGGCCGGCGGCGATCAGGACCGAGGGGTTGGAGGTGTTGGTGCACGAGGTGATGGCCGCGATGACCACGTCGCCGTGACCGACGTCGAAGTTTTCGCCTTCGACCGGGGCGCGCAGCTCGGAGGTCTCGGCCTTGCCGAACTCACCGACCAGCGATTCCGCGAACTTGGCGGCGGCGTCCGACAGCAGCACGCGGTCCTGCGGGCGCTTCGGGCCGGCCAGCGACGGCAGGACGACCGACAGGTCCAGTTCCAGGCCGTCCGTGAAGGTCGGCTCGGGCACGCCCGGCTCCCACCACATGCCCTGTTCCTTGGCGTAGGCTTCGACCAGGGCGACGCGGTCGGCGTCGCGGCCGGTGCCCTTCAGATAGGCGATGGTCGCGGCCGAGATCGGGAAGAAGCCGCAGGTGGCGCCATATTCCGGAGCCATGTTGGCGATGGTCGCCTGGTCTTCCAGGGTCAGGTTGGCCAGGGCGTCGCCGTAGAATTCGACGAACTTGCCGACCACGCCCTTCTTGCGCAGCATCTGGGTGACGGTCAGCACCAGGTCGGTGGCGGTCGCGCCTTCCGGCATGGCGCCGGTCAGCTTGAAGCCGATGACTTCCGGGATCAGCATCGGGATCGGCTGGCCCAGCATCGCGGCCTCGGCCTCGATGCCGCCCACGCCCCAGCCCAGGACCGACAGGCCGTTGACCATGGTGGTGTGGCTGTCGGTGCCGACGACGGTGTCGGGATAGGCGACGTTCTCGCCGTCGACTTCGTTGGTCCAGACGGTCTGGGCCAGATATTCCAGGTTCACCTGGTGACAGATGCCGGTGCCGGGCGGAACGACGCGGAAGTTGTTGAACGCCGACGAGCCCCAGCGCAGGAAGCGGTAGCGCTCGATGTTGCGCTCGTACTCGCGCTTGACGTTGTCGTCATAGGCCTTCGGGTTGCCGAAGTTGTCGACCATCACCGAGTGGTCGATGACCAGGTCGACCGGGTTCAGCGGGTTGATCTTGGCCGGGTCGGCGCCCAGGGCGACCATGGCGTCGCGCATGGCGGCCAGGTCGACGACGGCGGGAACGCCGGTGAAGTCCTGCATCAGCACGCGCGCGGGGCGGAAGCTGATTTCGTGCTCGACCGCGCCCTTGTTCTGCAGCCAGGCCGAGACGGCCTTCAGGTCGGCTTCGTTGACCGACACGCCGTCTTCGTAGCGCAGCAGGTTTTCCAGAAGCACCTTCATCGACACCGGCAGCGAGGCCGAACCGGTCAGACCGGCTTCCTCAGCGGCGCGAAGGCTGTAATAGACGTAGGTCTTACCGCCGACGACAAGTTCGCGGCGGGTTTTGAGGCTGTCCAAAGACGCCATTCGGGAGATCCCTTCTCTGTCCACGGCCGCCCGAAAACCACTCCCGGGATCGCGCGATCGAGGCGGACCCACAGCGTCCATCCCCGCGCCGCGTACGCCCCTGACAAGTTGGAGGGTGACGGCCGAGGGCTTCTTAGCGCTGCTGGTCCGCAACGTCCATGCGCGCGGCAGGGACTTGGCATGTTGAGAGCTGTTCTCATAAAGGATTTGACCGTCTCTCGGGGAGAGCGGCGCCTGTTCTCTGGGCTCTCGCTGGCGCTCGCCGCCGGCGAGGCCACGGCGCTGACGGGACGCAACGGCGCGGGCAAGACGAGCATGCTGCGCGCCGTCGCCGGGTTGCTGCGGCCCGACGCCGGCCAGATCGTGTTCGAGGACGTCGAGGCCGAGACCGCCCGGGCCGAGCAGCTGCACATGGTCGGCCACCATGACGGCCTGAAATCCACCCGCACCGCCTGGGAAGAGCTTCGCTTCCAAACCCTGTGGACCGGCGGGACGGAGGCCTCGGCCCGTATCGCCGCCGAACGGATGGATCTCAACCGCCTGCTCGACCTGGAGGTTCGCCGGCTGTCGGCCGGCCAGCGCCGTCGCCTGGCCCTGGCCCGGCTGGTCGCCAGCCCGCGCGCCCTGTGGCTGCTGGACGAGCCGATGGCGCCGCTGGACGCCGGCCATCGCGCCGCGTTCGGGGCCCTGATGGCCGAGCACCTGAACGGCGGCGGCATGATCCTGGCCGCCGTCCACGATCCCCTGCCCGTCGCGGCTCATGTGGCGGAGATCGGGGCGTGAGGGCGTTCGTTATCCTGCTGCGGCGCGAACTGGCCCTGGCCTGGGGCAAGGGCGGCGGACCCTTGCTGGCGCTCGCGTTCTACGCCTGTGTCGTCACCCTGCTGCCGATGGCCGCCGGCCGCGCGCCCGAAAAGCTGGCCGCCGTCGCGCCCGGCATCGCCTGGCTGGCCCTGGCCCTGGCGGCGCTACTCTCTCTCGAGAGACTGTTCGAGCGCGACTTCGAGGACGGGGCGCTCGACCTTCTTGCCCTGGGCCCCGCCTCGCTGGAGGCGGTCGCGGTCGCCAAGTGCCTGGCCCAATGGCTGACCTCCGGCGCGCCCCTGGCTCTCGCAGCTCCGATCGCGGCCCTGGCCCTGGGCGCGGATCCGAAGATCATTCCGCTGCTGGTGCTGTGCGGCCTGGCCGGCGGCCTGGCCTTCGCCTTCCTGGGCGGCCTGGGCGCGAGCCTGGCCCTGGGCAGCCGGCGCGGCGGCCTGCTGGTGGCGGTGATCGTGCTGCCGCTCTACGTGCCGCCGGTGATCTTCGGTGCCGGCGCCCTGGACGCCCTGGCCGGGGGCTTGGCCTGGACCCCGGGCCTCTACCTGATGCTGGCCTATTGCGCGGCGGCCGTGGCGCTCAGCCCCCTGGCCATGGCGGCGGCGTGCCGCAACGCGCTGGACTGACCTCCAAACGCGCTACACGACAATCATGTAACATTGTTCATCTAGTCTGACATTTTCGCGCCATATGCCGATGCTCAAGCTCCCGCCAGAGTTTCATCAGGGAGCAACCATCATGCGTACCTCCACGCGTCGCCTGGCCCTCGCCGCCAGCGCTGTCCTCACCCTTGCCGCCGCCGGCGGCGCCGCCTTGGCGCAGGTTCCGCCGCCGCCCGCCCCTCCGGCCCCGCCCGCGCCGCCGCCGCCTCCGCCGCCGTTCGAAGCGATGGGTCCCGGCCAGCACGTCTTCATGATGCGTGGGCCGCACGGCGATCCGGCCGCCCACGCCCAGCATCTGCGCGACGTGCTGCAGCTGCGCGCCGACCAGGAGGGCGCCTTGAAGGCCTATCTGGAGGGCAGCAAGCCGCCGGCGATGAAGGAAATGATCAAGGACGACGGTCCGGACGGTGACGACAAGAAGCCTCTGACCACGCCGGAGCGCCTCGACCGCCAGGCCGCGCGCATGGCCGAGATGGCCGCCACGTTCCAGAAGCGCGCCGCCGTCACCAAGGCCTTCTACGCCGCCCTGTCGCCCAGCCAGCAGAAGGCGTTCGACGCCCTCGGCCCGGAGATGGGCGGTCCCAATGTGATCGTGCGCCGCATCGAGACCCGCCACGACGGTCCCCCGGCCGGCGGCCAGCACAAGGTGATCATCCAGCGCAAGGCCGGCTGATAGGGTCGATACGGATTGCGGGTGTCCGTGCGGGGCTCTAATCAGCTTCCCATGGGCGCCCGTAATCCGCTGCACGTGTTCGATTTCCTCACCAACCCCGAGCGGTTCATGACCTTCTCGCGGTGGGCCGCGCCGATGTTTGGCGCCCTAGCGGCCGTGCTGGCCATCGCCGGCCTCTACCTGACCTTCGCCGCCCCCGAGGACTACCAGCAGGGCGACACGGTGCGGATGATGTTCATCCATGTGCCCGCCGCGATCATGAGCATGGTCGTCTATCTGTTCCTCGGGATCGCCAGCCTGCTCGCCCTGATCTTCCGCCATGCCCTGGCCGACGCCGCGGCGCGCGCCTGCGCGCCGCTGGGCGCGGTGTTCACGGCCCTGGCCCTGATCACCGGCTCGCTGTGGGGCAAGCCGATGTGGGGAACCTGGTGGCAATGGGACGCGCGGATGACCTCCGTGCTGGTGCTGTTCCTCTTCTATCTCGGCTATCTGGCCCTGCGCGGCGCGCTCGAGGACGAGCAGAAGGCGGCCCGCGCGGCGGCGATCCTGGCCCTGGTCGGCTTGATCAACCTGCCGATCGTCAAGTTCTCGGTCGACTGGTGGAACACCCTGCACCAGGGTTCCTCGACCCTGTTCGCCAAGCCGGAGAACCGGCTGCCGGCGGTCTATCTGTGGCCCTGGGCGCTGATGACCCTGGCCTATCTGTCGGGCTTCGGTTCGCTGTGGCTGGTGCGGATCCGGGCGCTGGTCTGGCGGCGCAAGGCGCGCAGCCTGGCCCTTCGCGCGGCGGAACGCTGACATGACCCTGGATTTCGACGCCGGCCGCTACGCCATCTATGTCTGGCCCGCCTTCGCCCTCTCGGCGACGGCCTTCGCCTGGATGATCGTCGACAGCCTGGCCCAGGCCCGCCGCTGGAAGCGCGAGCTGGAGCGCCTGCAGGCCGAGGCTTCCAAGGACGCCGAGGCGTGAAGCGCTGGCTGGCCTTCGCGCCGCTGATCGTGCTGGCCCTGTTGGCGGTGCTGTTCGCCGGCTATGCGCTCAAGCGCGACCCCAAGGTCCAGCCGCACGCCATGGTCGGCAAGCCTATGCCGGCGCTGTCCCTGCCCGAGCTGGCCAGCGGCCAGCCGGTGGCGCTGAAGGACGCGGCCAAGGGACCTGTTCTGGTCAATTTCTTCGCCTCGTGGTGCGCGCCCTGCGAGGTGGAGCATCCGCAGCTGATGGCCCTGAAGGCGCAAGGCGTGACCATCGTCGGCGTCGCCTACAAGGACGCGCCGCCCAACACCCAGGCCTTCATCGCGCGGCTGGGCGACCCGTTCGCCACCCGCCTGGTCGACCGCAACGGCGGCGCGGGCCTGGAGTTCGGCGTCACCGGCGTGCCGGAGACCTATCTCGTGGGGTCCGACGGCGTGATCCTGGCCAAGCACACCGGGCCGCTGACGCCCGATGCGGCCGAAGAGCTGCTGTCGAAGGCGCGATAAAACTGTCATCCCGGCCAAGTGCGAAGCACGCCGAGCCGGGACCGCAGGAAGCTCATGCGCATGCCGCGGTCTCGGGTCTTCGCTACGCTGCGCCCGGGATGACAGTTTTCAAGGTGCGCTGACACGTCGCGGAGCTTTCGCGTTAACCTCGCGTTGACCATGCTCGCGGACTCTTCATTAACCATGTTAGACTTCGAGTCATGAGCACCGTCCGTCCCGCCGGCTGGCCGACAGCCCCCGCGAAACCGATCTCGACCCCCGCGTCGAGCGCCGGCGCTGCGACGCGCTCGGCCTTCTTCCAGGCGGCCCTCGGCGACGCGGCCTCCACGCGCCCGGCCCAGGCCGCCGCCGCGGTGCAGATGCAGGCCCAGACCCAGGCTCAACCGCAGCGCCAGGCGCCCGCGCGGCCGTTCGTGCAGCCCGACGCCCAGCCGCAGAAGATCCTGCGCCCGGGCTCGCTGCTGAATATCGTGATCTAAGGATCCGAAAACCTCGTCCTTCGACAAGCTCAGGATGAGGTTTTCTACTGAACGGCCTTTTGCATTTGAACCTCACCCTGAGCCTGTCGAAGGGCGAGGTTCGTACGCGGCGTTGACGATCAGGCCGCCTTCTTGGCCGCCTTGTCCTTCTTGGGCTTCTTGTCCTTCTTCGGCTTGTCGGCCTTCAGCTTCTTGACCTTGGCCGGCTCGACATCGGCGGGATGCAGGTCCGCCCCGGCCATGTCGCCCAGCAGATCCAGGAACCCTTCGCGCTTGCCCGGCTTGAGCAGGGCCAGGATCCGCGCGTCGGCCATGGCGACCATCGGCGCGATCTCCTCCAGCACGGCCCGGCCGGCCGGCGCCAGGCGGACGCTGTTGGCGCGGGCGTCCTGGTCCGAGCGTTGGCGCTCCAAGTGGCCCTTGGCGATCATCCGGGCGACCATGTCGGCCAGGGTCGAGCGGTCGATGCCCGTGGCCTTGACCAGGGCCGTCTGGGTGACGCCCTCGTTCTCGGCCACCGCCGACAGCACGGCGAACTGGCGCTGGGTGATCCCGGCCGCGCCGCACTCCTCGGCATAGATGTCGAGGGCCAGCTGCAGGACCCGATGCAGGAGGTGGCTGGGCGAGCGCTCCAGCAAGCCGCCGCTCTTCTCAACCTTGGTCTTGGCCATGACTTCGCCCTCGTCCGATCCGCCGACGGACGAGGAATATCATCGTTAGACGTCGTTTTGACGACAGGTGATCCGTAGGCGGCGCATTGGCGCGACCGGCGGCGAAAAGCGCCTAGAAGCCGGCGTCCGGCGGCTCGGCCGCGGCCGGCTCGTCGCCCTTGGCCATGTGCTTCATCATGAAGGGCAGCTGGGTGGCGACGAACACCAGGGCCAACGGCAGCAGGGCGACCCGGAACTTCACCCAGGTGGGCGTGTCCTGGGTGATGCGGACGATTTCGTTCAGCACGGCGACGGCCGCGAAATAGCCCCCATAGCGCAGGGTCAGGGTGCGCCACGCCTGGGCGGGCATGTGGATGGCCTCGCCCATGATCACCTTCAGCGGCTCGCGCTTGACCAGCACTCCGCCGATCATGAAGGCGGCCAGGGCCGCGTTGACCACGGTCACCTTGATCTTCACGAACACGTCGCTGTGGAAGATCAGGCCCAGGGTCCCGAAGATCAGGGCCATGACGCCGGCGAACAGCGGCATCAGGGCCAGCCGGCGCTCCACCGCGTAGCCGACGATCAGGGCCGCCGCCGAGGCGCCGACCAGCACCCAGGTGGCGGTCTGGAAATTCTTGGTGACGAAATAGGCGACGGCGAAGGCGATCGGCGCGCCATAGTCGACGGCGGTCCGCACCCAGGCGGCGTTCTTCTTGGCTTGCGGCTCGTCGCTCACGCCTAGTCCTCCAGCCCTACCAGCGAGCGCGAAAACGCCCTCGCGTCGAAGGGCTGCAGATCCTCGACGCCCTCGCCGACGCCGATCAGCTTGATCGGGCTGTCGGAGGCGCGCGCCACCGGCACCAGCACCCCGCCGCGCGCGGTGCCGTCCAGCTTGGTCATGACAATCCCGGAGACGCCGACCTGGTTGCCGAAGATCTTCTCCTGCGCCAGGGCGTTGCGGCCCACGGTGGCGTCCAGCACCAGCAGGGTCTCGTGCGGATAGTCGGGATCCACCTTCTTGACCACGCGGATGACCTTCAGGAGTTCGTCCATCAGGCCCTGCTTGTTCTGCAGCCGGCCGGCGGTGTCGATCAGCACGACGTCATAGTGCTCGGTCTTGGCGCGCTCGACGGCCTCATAGGCCAGGGCGGCGGCGTCCGATCCGGTGGGCTTGGACATGAAGTCGGCCCCGGCCCGGTCGGCCCAGACCTTCAGCTGCTCGACGGCGGCGGCGCGGAAGGTGTCGCCGGCGGCGATCAGGACGCGGGCACCCTTCTCGGTGAGGTCCGAGGCGATCTTGCCCAGGGTGGTGGTCTTGCCCGAGCCATTGACGCCGATGAACAGCACCACATAGGGGCGCGGCCCGCCCAGCGGATCGAAGCGGCCCTCGCGGTCGGCCAGCTCGGCGGCGACCAGTTCGGCCAAAGCTTCCTTGACCTCGTTGTCGGTCGACGACTTGCCGAAGCGCGCCTTGCCGAAGGCGTCGGCGATGCGCGCGGCGATCTGCGGGCCGAGATCAGCCTCGATCAGCATCTCCTCAAGGGCGTCCAGCTGTTCCTGGTCGAGGGGCTTCTTGGTGAAGGTCCCGGTGACCTGCTCGGTCATCGCCTGGGACGACCGGGCCAGGCCGGAGGTCAGGCGCTGGAACCAGCCTTTTTTCTGCTCGGGCTTATCGCTCATCCGCGCTCCTTTAGGGGAACGGGCGAAAGTGTAAATCAGATATTACCCCGCTGTGGTTTCCGCCGCCGGCTTGGCCGTGGCATGAACAGCCATGGACCCGCTTCTCAACGCCATATCGGACCCTCTGGCCGCCACGCTGTTCTGGCTGGATTACGTGGCCGTGGCGGTGTTTGGCGCGACCGGCGCCCTGGCCGCGGCGCGGCGAAAGCACGACATCATCACGTTTGGTTTCTTCGCTGCGATCACCGGCGTGGGCGGCGGCACGCTGCGCGACCTGCTGATCGGCGCGCCGGTGTTCTGGGTGCAGCGGCCCGGCTACATCCTGGCCTGTTTGGCCGCCGCCACGGTGGTCTGGCTGCTGGGCAAGCGCGGCTGGCGGTTCCGGGCCCTGCTGTGGCTAGACGCCCTGGGGATGGCCGCCTACGCCGTGGTCGGCACGGCCAAGGCCCTGAGCCTGGGCGTGCATCCCTTCACCGCCGTGGTCATGGGCGTCCTGACCACCGCCTTCGGCGGCGTGATCCGCGACGTCCTGGCCGAGGAGCCCAATCTGCTGCTGCGTCGGGAAATCTATATCACCGCGGCTCTGCTCGGAGCCTCGGTGTTTGCGGTGCTGCAGCTGCTGGGCGTGGGGTTCTGGCCGGCAGGGATCGCGGGGTTCGCCGCGGCTTTCGGCCTGCGCGCGGCGGCGATCAAGCTGGGCTGGAGCCTGCCGGGGTTCGCCGGGGGCGAGGACAAGACCGTGGACGACTAGGGCTCAGGCGGGCTCGGCCTGGATGACCAAGGCCTGAACCGGGATGCCCCAGGCTTTCGACAGCAGTCTGATCTGCGGCAAGGTGAGCTCTCGGCGGCCATTGAGAATTTCCGAAGCGCGAGACCGTGAGCCCAAAAGCTCGGACAAGTCCGATTGCCCAAGCCCTTGGCGGTCCATGGCGAAGCGGATCGCTTCCACTGGACTCGTCTTAGGCATGGGGAAATGCTCCTCCTCATACTTGGCCAGAAGCAGGCCCAGAAGCTCGAACCGATCGCCCGCTTCACTGCCCGCCGGAGGCTCATTGTCGAAGAAGGCTTCATACTCCGCCATGACGGTCTCGTAGCCGGCTTCGTCACGGATGATGCTGATCTTGCTGGCCATTACACCGTCTCCGGATCGATCTTGTCGTAGTCGGCATGCGTGCCGACGAACTTCACCAGGACCTGTTTGAAGGTGTAGGAAACCCGCACCACCAAACGATAGTTGTTGCCGCCGATGTCGAAGATGACCCGGTTGTCGCCCACGAAATCGACGCTGCGGAAGTCGTTCTTGATATCCTGCGGCGTCCGCCATTCGGCGGCTCGAGCGTGATCATACCAGGCGTTCAGCGGACCTCTGGCGCCGGGATGAGCAGTCCAGAAGGCCTGCAGAAGTCTCTTCGTCACGACATTCACGATCGAACGATATCATGTTCCCCATTTGGGAACAAGACGCCCTCAGGTGTCGTGGTCTGGATGCTGCCGCGAGGTGATCTCGCTGGGCGGACCCGGCGAAGGCCGCACCGGCAAGTCGGCGACGTGGTCGATCCACGGGACGCGGCTTTCCTTGGCCAGTTGCACCACCGGCTCGACCGCCGACGGATCGTCGAACGCGAACACCGCGAGATCGATGACCGCGTCGCTGTAGTCGAAGGTCAGCGGCGTGCCGCAGGCGGCGCAGAAGCCGCGCCTGATCTGGTCCGAGCTCTGGAAGTTGGTCGGCGCACCGCGCGTCCAAGTCAGGTTCGCGATCTCCACCGTCACGAGCGCCCCGAACGGCCCCGCGAAGGCCTTCTGGCACATGCGGCAATGGCAGATCGAGGCCCGCCCCGGCTCACCCTCGACCCGGAAGCGGACCGCGCCGCATTGGCAGCCACCGGACAGGGACATGGGAAACCTCAGGGCTTGGGCGGCAAGGGCGTCAGGCGGAAAGTGACTTCATAGGCGTCGTGATCGGACAGCACCGGACCACCGGTGACCGAGCCGTCGAAGCGGGCCTCGACCCGGATAGGCCGGATGCCGACGCGGTCGCCTTGCTTGAAGCCGATCAGGTCCTGAGTGTCGAGCCACGGCGCGTCGCCGTCGGCCGAGATCCTGGCGTCGCAGCTGGCCGGCGTCTGGAAACAGACCTGGCTGACCACCTCGAACGGATAGTCGCCCATCACGTAGTCGTAGCGGTCGGGCGCGTGCTTGATGTTGAAGTCACCGCCGACGATCAGCGGCGCGCCCGCCGTGCGGTCCTGCTGCATGAACGACTTCAGCTCGTCGGCCTGCAGGTGATGAGCCATGCGGCTGCGGCTGCGGGGCACGCCCGAGGCGCCCTTGGAATTGAGGTGGGTGTCGGCGATCTCGACCGGGACCGGTAGGCCCGGCACGTCGAGGCTGACCAGCATCACGCCCTTGTTGGCCAGGCAGTCCAGGCCCGCGCAGTAGCGATAGGCGTGCGACTTGACCCAGTTGATCGGATGGTTGCTCAGCACCCACAGGCCGCTGGAGCCCCACTTGCCCCAGCCCTCGCCCTTGCGGCGGTATTTCACCCGCTTGTAGCGCGGCTTGTCCTGCTTGCTAAAGACGTTGGGATCGCGCTGCTTCTTGCGCGGGCCCCGCGCGACGTGCTGGTAGCCCGAGAGAGCGATCAGGTCGGCGGTCTCCTCGCGGAAGCCCTCCTGCAGCAGCACGACGTCGGGCTCGATCCCCTTCTCGCGCAGAGCGGCCAGTTCGCGACCGATGGCCTTGAGCTTCTCGCCGCGCCCGGACCGCACGAACCAGGGCAGGCCCTCGATGTTGTAGGTCATGACGCTGAGCTCGACCGGCTTCATCGGCCCGATCGGCTGGAAGGCGGCGGGCGGAGTGTCTTCGGTCTTGGGCGGCGGGATCTGGACGGCGGGAATCGCGTCCTGGGCGTGAGCCGGTGCGGACAGGCAGAGGATCCCGGCCAGGGTGAGGGCAAATTTTCTCGTCATCCCGGAAGCCGATGCCGTGCGCTCGCCCCTGGGTCCCGGCGCTCCGCTTCGCTGCGGCCGGGATGACAGGATTAGGAGGCTCGGCAAGGCAGGAATTGTCAGGCCGCCAGCTCCGCGATCACCCGGCTTCCGTCGTGGCCGGTGACCCGGAAGGCGGCGATCTGGCCGTGGGGCGCTTCGCCGGCGAAGGCGATCTCGGTGAAGTCCTCGGCCCGCGCCACGCCGTCGCGTTCGACCAGCCCAGAAAGCGTGCGGCCGACCTGGCGCTGGAGATGGCGTTCCAGGCCCGCCTGCCCCGCTTCGCGCAGGCGGCGGGCGCGGTCCTTGATCACCGGGCCCTTCACGGGCGGCATCCGCGCGGCGGGCGTGCCGGGGCGGGCGCTGTAGGGGAAGACGTGCAGGAAGGCCAAGCCGGCTTCCTCCACCAGCTTCAGGGTGTTTTCGAAGGCCTCGTCGCTCTCGGTCGGGAAACCGGCGATCAGATCGGCGCCGAAGGCGGTGTCGGGACGCACGGCGCGGACGCTGGCCACCAGCTTCAGCGCGTCCTCGCGGCTGTGGCGGCGCTTCATGCGCTTGAGCACCAGGTTGTCGCCGGCCTGCAAGGACAGATGCAGATAGGGCATCAGACGCGGCTCGGTCTCGAGCAGCTTGAAGAGGTCGGGGTCGATCTCGGCCGCGTCGATCGACGACAGGCGCAGGCGCGGCAGGTCGGGGACCAGCTTCAGGATGCGGGCGACCAACTGGCCCAGGGTCGGCTGGCCCGGCAGGTCGGCGCCCCACGAGGTGACGTCGACGCCGGTCAGGACGACCTCGTTGTAACCCTCGGCCGACAGGCGGCGGACCTGGTCGACCACCTCGCCGGCCGGCGCCGAGCGCGAATTGCCCCGCCCGAACGGGATGATGCAGAAGGTGCAGCGGTGGTCGCAGCCGTTCTGGACCTCGACATAGGCCCGGGCGCGGTCCTTGAGGCCGGCGATCAGGTGACCGGCGGTCTCCTTGATCGACATGATGTCGTTGACCCGCACGCGGGTGGAGGTGTCGAGCAGAGCCCCTGGAGCGGCCTTCTCGGCGTTGCCCAGCACCAGATCTACCTCCGGCATGGCGGCGAAGGCGGCGGGATCGATCTGGGCGGCGCAGCCGGTGACGATCAGTCGGGCGTCGGGGCGCTCGCGACGGGCCTTGCGGATCGCCTGGCGGGCCTGGCGCACGGCCTCGTTGGTCACGGCGCAGGTGTTGAAGACCACCGCGTCCGACAAGCCGTCGGCCGAGGCGCGAGCTCGGATGGCCTCGGACTCATAGGCGTTCAGCCGGCAGCCGAAGGTGACGACATCGACGCCGTCGGGGCCCGACATCGTCGTGGCCGGTCCGCCCTCTTCGCCGATGGCGGGAGCCTTCGGCTTGGACGCTATGACGGTGTAGGTGGTCACGGCTTTTCGATGCCCGACGCGACGTAGTTCGCGAAGGCGTCCTTCCAGTCGTCGTGCCAGCGCGACAGGGCCGGGCGGTTCTCGATGATGTCGCCGATGGCCCAGGCCATGCGCTTCTCGTCGACGGCGCGCGAGACGTCGTTGTCGGGGCACAGGATGTAGAAGTCGCCGGCCTCGATGCGGGCCAGCATGAAGTGGACGACCTGCTCCGGCGTCCAGGCCGCATCGGGTTTGCCGCCCGGACCGCGCTTCGTCATGCCGGTGAAGGTGTAGCCGGGGATCAGCAGGTGGGCGGTGACCTGGCAGTCCTCGGTCTGGCGCAGGGTGTGGGCGAGGCCCTCGGTCAGCGACTTCACCGCCGACTTCGAGACGTTGTAGGCCGTGTCGCCCGGCGGTTGGGTGATGCCCTGCTTGGAGCCGGTGTTGATGATCAGGCCGGGGCGACCCGACAGGGCCATCTCCTCGCCGAACACCTGCACGCCGTTGATCACGCCCCAGAGATTGACGTCGAGGATGCGCTTCCAGGCGTCGTCGCCCGCAAAGGCGTCGCCCCCGCCGCCGACCCCGGCGTTGTTCATCAGCACGTCGACGGCGCCATAGGCCTCGATCGCGGCGGCCTTCAGGGCCTCGACGGCCGCGCGGTCGGCGACGTCGGTCGGCACGGCGAGCGCGCCGATGGCTTCGGCCTCGGTCTTCAGCTTGCGGCCGGTGACGTCGGCCATGACCACGTTGAGGCCCAGCTCGCGGAAGATCTTGGCGGCGGCCAGGCCGATGCCGTCGGCGGCGCCGGTGATGACGGCGGTCTTGCCGTCAGCGAGAGCGGGATGCAGGCTCATGCCGCGACCCGCTCGGGCAGCTTGCCGGTATATTCCAGGGTGATCGGGCCGGTCATGATCACGTGGCCGTCGGCCTCGCGCCATTCGATGACCAGAGAGCCGCTCTCGAACTCGACGGTGGCGACCCGGTCGGTCAGGCCCCGGCGCACGGCGGCGACCTGGGCGGCGCAGGCGCCGGTGCCGCAGGCGGCGGTCAGGCCTGCCCCGCGCTCCCAGACCTTGAGCTTGATGTGATCGCGGGCGGCGATGTGGGCGAAGCCGACATTGACGCCTTCGGGAAACAGCGGGTGGTGCTCGACCAGCGAGCCCGTGCCGGTGGCGAAGGCGTCGGTCACCGGGGCGTCGACGAAGAACACCACGTGCGGATTGCCCATCGAGACGCAGCCCGGCGTGTGGACCAGCGGCGCGTCGATCGGACCGACCTGCAGCTCGACCCGCTCGGTGTTCATCTCTTCGGATAGCGGGATTTGCGTCCAGTCGAGGCCCGGCTGGCCCATGTCGACCGTGACCCGCTTGTCGCCGGCCATCTTGCCCGAGAGGCGCCCGGCGATGGTGTCGAAGGCAACGCTGTCCTTGCCCGCCGACTCCATCAGGAGCCACGCCACGCAGCGCGTGCCGTTGCCGCAGGCGCCAGTGACCTCGCCATCGGAATTCCAGAACCGCACATAGGCCGAAGCGCCTTCCGCGCGCGGCGGATCGATGGCGATCACCTGGTCGCAGCCGATCCCGCCGTCACCGCGTTTGGCGATGGCGCGGATTTCCTCCGGCGTGGGCTCGAAGGGCTGGCTGGCGGTCTCGATCACGACGAAGTCGTTGCCGAGGCCGTTCATCTTGAGAAAGGTGCGGCTCATGGTGGGGGCTATATAGTGGAAAACTGCGGCCAAGTCAGAGGCCGGCGCATCCCGCGATGATTTGACCGCGTGGGTGTGACCAAGAAAGGGCGGCGCTTGAGCACCACGGAACACCAGGGCCTGCGCCTGCGCGCCCGTCTTCGCGCGCTCTATCACGGGGCCTCGTCGGCGGCGGTGAAGTTCCGCTACGCCGTCATCCTGATCGACTTCCTCATCATCGCCTTCTTCATCGCCGCCCCGGCGATGCGCGATCACGGCCTGACCTTCTATGTGCTGGACTACGCGGTGGCGGTGTTCTTGGCGCTGGACATGCTGGCCAGAGCCATCGCCCACGGCGACGTCAAGGCCTGGCTGAAGAAGCCGATCGTCTGGGTCGACCTCTTCGTGCTGGCTACCCTGCTGTTCCCGGCCTGGCTGCTGAACCTGGGCTTCCTGCGAGTGGTGCGGCTGTGGACCCTGGTGCACAGCGAGTTCTTCTGGCGCACCGTCGGGCGGCGCTATGACGACACGCGGGTCGAGGACATCGCCCGGGCCGGCGCGTCGCTGCTGACCTTCGTCTTCGTGGTGACGGGCTTCGTCTATTCCAGCTTCGTCGGGCGGTATGAGGGCGTCAGCGGCTATGTCGACGCCCTCTATTTCACCGTCACCAGCCTCACGACCACCGGCTATGGCGACATCACGCTGCCCGGCGTGTGGGGCAAGCTGTTGTCGATGGCGGTGATGCTGGGCGGGGTGTCGCTGTTCATCGGCCTGATCCAGTCGATCCTGCGGCCGCACAAGGTGACCTATCAGTGCCACGACTGCGGGCTGCGCCGGCACGATCCGGACGCCGTGCACTGCAAGGCGTGTGGGAAGCTGCTGAACATTCCCGACGACGGGGTGTAATCCTCTAACGGAAGCTCTGGCGCGGGTCGGTTTTTCCGATACCGTCCCCCGCCATGATGATGCTTCGCACCTGTTCCGCCGGGGCCCTGGCCCTCGCCCTGCTGTCCCACGGCGCCGCGCTGGCCCAGGAGAGCGATCCCCATCTGGCCCTGGAGGCGGTCGAAAGCCCCGACAGCCTGGCCTGGGTGAAGGCCCAGAACGACAAGACCTTGCCGATCCTGTCGGGCGATCCGCGTTTCGCGGGCCTGCAAGCCGAAGCGCTGAAGATCCTGTCGGCCAAGGACCGCATCGCCGCTCCGACCTTCATCGGCCAAGACGTCTTCAACTTCTGGCAGGACGACACCCATGTGCGCGGCATCTGGCGCAAGACGACACTGGCCTCCTACAAGACCGCCACGCCGCAGTGGGAAACGGTGCTGGACCTGGACGCCCTGGCCAAGGCCGAGGGCAAGAACTGGATCTGGAAAGGCGCGGACTGCCGGCCCAAGACCCATGACCGCTGCCTGCTGAACCTGTCGAACGGCGGCAAGGACGCCGTGACGATCCGCGAGTTCGACCTGGCCACGAGGACCTTCGTGGAAGGCGGCTTCAACCTGCCCGAGGGCAAACAGAACACCGAGTGGCTGGACCCCGACACCCTGATCATGACCCGCGACTGGGGTCCGGGCACGACCACCGACAGCGGCTACGGCATGGTCATCAAGACCCTGAAGCGCGGCCAGACCCTGGACCAGGCGGTCGAGGTGTTCCGGGGCCAGAAGAGCGACGTCTCGGCCCGGCCGCAGGTGCTGCGCGACGCGGCCGGCAACCGCGTGGTGCTGATCTCGCGGGCCACAGACTTCTTCCACGACGAGACTTCTCTGTGGGACGGCGCCAAGGTCATCCCTCTGCCCCTGCCGCAAAAGCTCGGCGTGCGCGGCCTGATCGACGGCAAGCTGGTGATGAAGATCGAGGAGCCGTGGACCTTCCCGGTCGCCGGCAAGCCCAAGACCTATCCGGCCGGCGCGATCGTCGCCGTCTCGCTCGAGGTCCTGACCAAGTCGCAAGGCCTCGAACTGATCGTCAGCAATGATTGCGATCCTTGCCAGCTGCTGGCCCCCGGTCCGCGCCAGTCGATCGACCAGTTCGCTGTGACCGACCACCGCGTGGTGGCCGTGGTCTATGACAATGTGCGCGGCAGCCTGGTCAGCCTGCAGCTGCGCGGCGAGTTCGGCGTTAAGACCCAGGCCCTCCCGGTGATCGCCAACGGCTCGGTGTCTCTGGGCTCGCACGCCGACGAGGGCGACCAGATCTTCTACAGCGTCGAGGGCTTCACCACCCCGACCCAGCTGAAGCTGGCAGACGCCGCCACCGGCCAGTCGGCGACGGTGAAGGCCCTGCCCGCCCAGTTCGACGCCAGCAAGCTGGAGGTCGAGCAGAAGATCGCCAAGTCCAAGGACGGGACGGAGATCCCGTACTTCCTGATCCACCCCAAGGGCGAGAAGCCGGACGGCCTGAACCCGACCCTGCTGCACGCCTATGGCGGCTTCAACCTGTCGAAACTGCCGGTCTATGACCCGCTGATCGGCAAGCTATGGCTGGAGAAGGGCGGCAGCTACGCGGTCGCCAACATCCGGGGCGGCGGCGAGTTCGGGCCCGGCTGGCACGAGGCGGCGCTGAAGGCCAACCGCCAGCGGGCTTATGACGACTACTTCGCCGTGGCCGAGAACCTGATCTCGACCAAGGTCACCTCGCCCCGCCACCTGGGCGCCTATGGGCGCAGCAATGGCGGCCTGCTGATGGGCGTAGCCCTGACCCAGCGGCCCGACCTGTGGAACGCGGTGGTGGTCGAAAGCCCGCTGCTGGACATGATCCGCTATCCGCAGCTGCCGGCCGGCGCCTCGTGGATCGGCGAGTATGGCGACCCGGCCATCCCGGCCGAGCGGGCCTGGATCGAGAAGTACTCGCCCTATCAGAACCTGAAGGCCGGCGTGAAATACCCGTTGGCCTACATCACCACCTCGACCAAGGACGACCGGGTCCACCCCGGCCACGCCCGCAAGTTCGCCGCTCGCCTCGACGACCTGAAGGTCGACCACCTCTATTTCGAGAACACCGACGGCGGCCACGCCAATGGCGCGGACCCCAAGTCGAACGCCCGCCGCTGGGCGCTGCACTACACTTACCTGTCGCGTCAGCTCATGGATCACTAAGTGCGTAACCTTGTCCTTGCTCTCCTAGCGTCCACGAGCCTCATGACCGCAGCCCACGCCGACCCCGCGCCAGCCGCCAATACCGAAGCGCGGACCCCGCTATCGGAGCTGGGCAAGGACGATCCCTATCTGTGGATGGAGGAGATCGAGGGGACCCGGGCCATGGACTGGGCCAAGGCCCAGAACGGCAAGACCTTGCCGGTGCTGCAGGGCGACGCCCGCTACGCGATGTTGGAAAGCCAGGCCCTGGCCATCCTCAACGCCAAGGACCGAATCCCCGGCGTGTCGTTCGCCGGCGACGGGAGCTTGCGCAACTTCTGGCAGGACAAGGACCATGTGCGCGGCCTGTGGCGGAAGACCACGCTTGAGAGCTACCGCACGGCCGAACCCGTCTGGGAGACGATCCTCGACATCGACGCCCTGTCGAAGGCCGAGAACGCCAACTGGGTGTTCAAGGGCTCGAGCTGCCTGCCGCCCGAGGACACGCGGTGCCTGGTCACCCTGTCGAACGGCGGCAAGGACGCCGTGACGGTCCGCGAGTTCGACACCGCGACCAAGAGCTTCGTCCCCGGCGGCTTCGAACTGCCAGAGGGCAAGCAGAACTACACCTGGCTGGACAAGGACACCCTGCTGGTCGCCCGCGAGTGGGAGCCGGGTCAGGTCACCAAGTCGGGCTACGCCTATGTGCTGAAGACGCTGAAGCGCGGACAGACCTTGGCGCAGGCCAAGGAGGTGTTCCGCGGCGTCGACACCGACGTCTCGGTCAGCCCGTTCGTGCTTCGCGACGACGACGGCAAGGCCGTGGCGGTGCTAGCCCATCGCGGCGTCACCTTCTTCGAGAGCGAGAACCACCTGCTGACCGACACCGGTCCGGTGAAGCTGGACCTGCCGCTGAAGAGCTCGATCCAGGGCTATGTCGACGGCCAGATGATCGTGCTGATGGAGCAGGACTGGGCTCAGAAGGGCTTCAAGACCGGCGACCTGATCAGCTTTGACCTCGCCGCCCTGAAGGCCGCGCCCGACGCCGCCAAGGCGACCCTGGTGCTGCGCCCGACGGCCAGGCAGTCGGTCGAGAATGTCCAGACCACCCGCACCAAGCTGGTCGTGGGCCTGCTGGACAACGTCAAGGGCGCGGCCAAGGTGCTGACCCACGGTTCCAAGGGCTGGAGCAGCCAGAACCTGGCCCTGCCGGCCAACAGCGCGATCGGCCTGGGCTCGAGCTCTGAGAAGGACGAGCGCCTGTTCGTCACCGTCACCGGCTATCTGACGCCCTCGACCTTCTGGCTGGCCGACGCCGGCTCGCTGAAGCTGGAACAGGTCAAGGCCTCTCCGGCCCGCTTCGACGCCTCGACCCACGTGGTGGAACAGTTCGAGGCGACCAGCACCGACGGGACCAAGATCCCCTACTTCGTCGTGCGACCCAAAAACGTGAAGTACGACGGAACAGCCCCCACCCTGCTCTACGCCTACGGCGGCTTCCAGGTGTCGATGACCCCGGGCTATTCGGGCGTGATGGGCAAGCTGTGGCTGGAGCGCGGCGGCACGTACGTGGTCGCCAACATCCGCGGCGGCGGCGAGTTCGGCCCGGCCTGGCACACGGCCGGCCTGAAGGAGAACCGACAGAAGGTCTATGACGACTTCTTCGCCGTCTCTCAGGACCTGATCGACCGCAAGCTCACCTCGCCGCGTCACCTGGGCGTAATGGGCGGCAGCAACGGCGGCCTGCTGATGGGCGTGGCCCTGACCCAGCGACCCGAGCTGTACAACGCCATCGTCGTGCAGGTGCCGCTGTTCGACATGATCCGCTACAGCCAGATCGGGGCCGGCGCCTCGTGGGTGGGCGAGTATGGCGACCCGGCCATACCGTCGGAAAAAGCCGTCATCGCCAAGTATGACCCCTATTCCAATCTCAAGGCCGGCCAGAAGTATCCCGAGGTGTTCATCGAGACCTCGACCAAGGACGACCGCGTCCACCCCGCCCACGCCCGCAAGGCGGCCGCGCGGCTGGAGGAACTGGGCTATCCGGTCCTCTATTACGAGAACATCGATGGCGGCCACGCGGCCAGCGCCAACCTGGCCGAAACCGCCCGTCGCCAGGCGCTGGAATATGTCTATCTGTCGCGCAAGCTGATGGACTGAGTTGGCAAAACGCCGATAGCCGAAATTTCGCCCCGTCAATAATGGGGAAAGCTATCGGCGCCAGACTCCGACGGTCAAATTCCGTCTGAGTCACCCGCCCGTGAAGATCCAAGTCGTTACCGCGATGGACCTCAACCCCGCCGACGCCGACCGTTGGTCGCGCCTGCAGGCCGGGGCCTCGCGCCTGGACTCGCCCTTCCTGTCGCCGCGCTGGACCCAGGCCGTGGCCCAGGCCCGCGCCGCCACGGGCAAGGATCCCCGGCAGATCAAGGTGGCCATCCTGCGGACCGACGACGGCCAGGCGATGGGCTTCCTGCCAGTGCGCCTGCGCCATGGCGTGGCCATGCCGGTCGGCGCGCCGATGTGCGATTACCAGGCCCTGGTCGGCGCGGCCGGCGCGGCGGTGGATCCGCGCAGGCTGCTGAACGCCCTGGGCGTCAGCCGCATGGACTTCTGCCACATGCAGGCCGACGACGAGACCCTGGCGCGTCATGGCCGAGGCCACACCGAGTCCTGGATCGTCGAGACGCCGGACGGCTACGCCGCCTATGAGGCTCAGCGCAAGGCGGCCGGGTCCGGCGCCCTCAAGGACATCGAGAAGAAGCGCCGCAAGGCCGAGCGCGAGGTCGGGCCAGCGGTCTTCACCGCCATGTCGACCGATCGCGCCGACTTCGAGCAGCTGATCGCCTGGAAGCGGGCCCAGCTGCTGGCCACTGGCCAGACCGACTATTTCAAGACGCCGTGGGTGATGAAACTGGTCGAGGACCTGTTCGAGACCCGCGACGAGACCTTCGGCGGCGGCCTCTACACCCTGCATCTGGGCGGCAAGCTGGCCGCCGTGCATATGCACCTGCGCGGGTCCCACACCATCCATGGCTGGCTGATCGCCCACAATCCGGAATTCGAGCGCTATTCGCCCGGCCTGATGCTGTTCCAGGACATCCTGAAGAGCATGGACGGCGGGCCCTATACGCATCTGGATCTCGGGGCCGGCGACTATCGCTTCAAGCGCGACCTGTCGAACGCCCGCCAGACCGTGATGTTCGGCTTCCTGGGCGTGGCCTCGCCGGCCACCTTCGTGCGCAGCGCCGCCTATGGCGTGCGCCAGATGGCCGAGTCCCTGCCGCTGGGCCGGATGTCGGCCCTGCCCGGCAAGGCCATGCGGCGGATCGATCTGCTGCGCGGCCTACACTAGGGCCTAAGCCCTTCTCCCCTCGCGGGGAGGGAAGGATCAAGCCTGGCTCAATCCCACCCGCATTGCCGGCGGGTCGATGCGGCCGGCTTCCCAGGCGCGGGTCCAGGCCAGTTTCTGCACGTTTTCGCGGAAGGCGAAGCGCAGCAGGTGTTCGGCCACCACGTCCTCGAGCTTGGCCAGGCCCTCATGGTTGGCGGCGTCGACCGTGATGTCGAGACCATCGGCGTCCGCCGCCATCCGGCAATCGCCGAGCGGCAGCGGGATTCGGGCGGAGGTCTCGTCGAAGGCGACGACGAACCTGTGGCTCCAGTGCTTGGCCAGCTGCGTCATGTAGCGGCTGGCCTTGTCGGTGGGCAGTCGGGCGTGGCTTTGCATGGCGCGCCGCTCCTTCAGATGCGTTCGATGACGCCGGCGGCGTCGTCCAGGGCCTTGGCGATGGCGTCGACCTGCTCGGCCGAGAGCTGGCCGGCGGTCAGCTTCAGGCGCAGGGCGGTCTTCAGGTTCTCGCGGGCCCGCATGATCTGCGGCGAGAAGGCCGCGCTGCGCGAGGCGGCCTCGGCCATGCGCTCGAACAGGCTGGTCACCGGCTGGGCGTTGGAGGCGAGGAAGGCTTCGCCCTCGGGCGTGATGGTGTGCAGCTTCTTGCCGCCGCCGGCGTCGCTGACGGTGATGTAGCCCAGCTCTTCTAGCAGGGTCAGGGTCGGATAGACCACGCCGGGGCTCGGGGTGTAGGCGCCGCCGGCGGCGGTTTCGATGGCCTTGATCAGCTCGTAGCCATGGCTGGGCTTCTCGGCGATCAGCTTGAGGACCACGAAACGCAGGTCGCCGTGGTCGAAGAACCGGCCGCCCATGCGACCGCCTCGGCCATGCGGGCCGCGACCGCGGTGCTCGTGGCCATGGAAGCCGAAGGGGTGGCGGCTGTGATGGCCATCGCGGCCGTGGTGGTGATGACGTCCAAACATTTGTGTTTTAGATCCTGTTTCGTTATATCGAAATTCTAGATATATCGGATTGGAAATTCGTCAAGAGCGTATTTCGATATATCTGATATGAGGCCGTGGGCGCAGCGGGTCCGTATCTGCCCAACCAGGCGGCGTACGGAGGAAACAGCACACCCGCCGCCTTCAAAACATGCGTGAAATGCGCAAGCCGACATCGGGGACGGAGGAATAGATAAGCGTGGCCTTGATCCGGCGGACGGCGTGAATACATGCCTGAGACCTCGCCAAGGCCGGAGCCCGGAAACGCGGGGCCTATTTGCGACGTTCGGTGGGGGTGACCCGGCGGCGACGTCAAAGACCCCGGACCCCGAGACGGCGCCGCCGCCTCGGTCCAATCGAAGACTATCGGTGAGCCGCCTTGACCTCTGAACGATCCAAACGCCGCGATACAGCGTCCGTCGGGCTTGGCCTCGCCCTCGCCGCGACCGCCCTGGTCTGGACCTCGAACGTCCAGGCCCAGGAGCAACCGCCCCTCGTCAAGGCGCCGCCGGCCGTGGCCTCCAACAGCGGCGATCCCTGGCAAGGCCTCAATCGCGCGTCATTCGCCGTCAGCATGGGCCTGGACAAGGTGCTGATCGGTCCGATCACCCACGTCTACATGGCGGTGATCCCCGGTCCGGTCCGCGACCGGGTCAGCTCGGCGGTCTATAATCTAGGCGAGCCCAACACCGCGATGAACCTGGCCCTGCAGGGCCACGGCAAGGCCGCCGCCCGCTCGGGCACGCGCTTCGTGGTCAATTCCACCGTCGGCGTGCTCGGCCTGTTCGACGTCGCCGCCAAGACCGGCCTGAAGCGCCGCGAGGCCGATTTCGGCCAGACCTTCGGTCGTTACGGCGCCAAGCCCGGGCCCTATGTCTATGTGCCGGTCATGGGCCCCAGCAATGTCCGCGACGGGACCGGCCGGGTGCTGGACTTCGTCACCGACCCGCTCGGCATCGCCTTCGGCGGGGTGGAAAGCAAGTTCGGCCGCGCCCGTCTAGGCGTGACCATTCTCGACACTCGGGCCGTCTATGACAGCGCCTTCCGGGCGCTGGACGACACCATCGACCCCTACGCCGCCACCCGTTCGGCCGGCCAACAGCGTCGCGAGGCCTTTGTTCGCGAGGCCACGGGCGAGGTTCAGGCGTTGCCTGACTTCGACGACGCCGAAACCTCCTCCCCCACTCCTTCGGCGACGCCGCCCGCGCAACCCGCCCAGGCAGGACCCCAATGACCGACTTCAACGCATCCTTCCGTCCCACGCGCCGCCTGGCGCTGACCGCCGTTCTGGGCCTGGCCGCCCTCGCCTCCCCGATGGTCGCCCCGACGGCCGCCCTCGCCCAAGGCGGGGCCCGCGACGCCAGCGCCGAGCAGTTCGTCCAGAGCCGCGCCCAGCGGATCATCGGCGTGCTGGCCGACAAGGGCATGACCGCCGCTCAGAAGAACGCCTCGTTCCATACGGCGATCGACGAGCTGGCCGACGTGCCGCGCGTCACCAACTTCGTGCTGGGCAAGTACGCCCGCACCATCACCCCCGACCAGAAGGCTCGCTTCTCGGCCGCCTTCCGCACCTATGCCGAGGGTGTCTACCAGAACCGCCTGGGCGACTATCATGGTGAAAACCTGAAGGTCACCGGCTCGGTCGTGCGCAAGCCCGGCGACGTCATCGTCAACACCGTGGTGGCCGGCGGCCAGGTCAGCCAGCCGCTGCCGGTGGCCTGGCGCGTGCTGAACACGGGCGGCGCGTGGAAGGTGGTCGATGTTCAGGTCTCGGGCGTGTGGCTGGCCATCACCCAGCAACAAGACTTCGTCTCGACGATCGACAACGCCGGCGGCAACATCGACGTCCTGATCGGACAACTTCAGCGCGGCGGTCAGCGCCCAACGCGGAGCAAATAAGACATGAGTTCGCGCGAACAATGGGCCGAGACCGGCATGGGCGTCGTCGTCCTGGCCCTGGCGGGAACGTTCCTGGCCTATTCCCTGAGCGTCGGCGGCGTGAAGATGAAGGCCGGAGGCTATGACGTCACCGCCAAGTTCGGCCAGGCCGGATCGCTGGCCCCCGGGGCCGCGGTCAGCGTCGCCGGGGTCAAGGTCGGCACGGTCTCGCAGATCACGCTGGATCCGAAGACCTATCTGGCGGTGACCAAGCTGCACCTGGATCCGACCGTAAAGCTGCCGTCGGACTCCACCGCCAAGATCACCAGCGACAGCCTGCTGGGCGGGGTCCACGTGGCCATCGCCCCGGGCTCGGCCCTGGACGACCTGAAGCCGGGCGGCGAGATCGACAACACGCAAGGCGCGGTCGACCTGTTCGGCCTGATCGGCCAGGTCGTGCGGCCGCAGAGCGCCGAGACGCCGGCCGCCCCCTCGACGGGCAAGACCGACGCGCCCGCCGCCAATCCCGCCACCGTCGCCCCGGACTCCTACTGATCATGGGCGCCCACGCCGTGAATCCGGTCCGCAAGCTCGGACGCTCGACCCTGGCCGGCGTGCGCATGGTCGGGTCGGTCGGCCTGTTCGCCGTGCGCGGGACCATCGCTGCCGCGACCGCGCCGTGGTTCGGCGGCCAGACGGCGCGTCAACTGGTGGCGATCGGCTTCTTCTCCCTGCCCGTGGTCGGCCTGACCGCCGTCTTCACCGGTGCGGCCCTGGCCTTGAACATCTTCACCGGCGGCGGGCGCTTCAACGCCGAGCAGGTGATGCCGCAGATCGTGGCCCTGGGCATCACCCGCGAGCTGGGCCCGGTCCTGGCCGCGCTGATGCTGGCCGGCCGTGTCTCGGCCGCCATCGCCGCCGAGATCGGGGCGATGCGGGCGACCGAGCAGATCGACGCCATGCGCACCCTGTCGACCGATCCCTACCGCTACCTGGTCGCGCCGCGCCTGCTGGCCGCGACCCTGATGCTGCCGCTGCTGACCGTGATCGCCGACATCATCGGGATCGCCGGCGGCTGGCTGGTGGCGGTGAAGATCCTGCACTTCAACCCGTCGATCTATATCCGCAACACCCTGGACTTCGTGCAGGCCTGGGACGTCGGCTCGGGCCTGATCAAGGCCGCCGTGTTCGGCTTCATCGTCGCGCTGATGGGCTGCTACCACGGCTACAACGCCAAGGGCGGCGCGCGCGGCGTGGGCCGGGCCACCACCCACGCGGTGGTGTCGTCGGCCATCCTGATCTTCGCCTCCGACTACTTCCTCACGACGCTGTTCAGCACATGACCGACATCGCTCCCAAACTGCAGTGGAAGGGCGTGTCCAAGCGCTTCAACGGCGGTCCCGCCGTGCTGGACAAGCTGGACCTGAGCGTCGCGCCGGGCCGGTCGCTGGTGATCATCGGCGGCTCGGGCCAGGGCAAGTCTGTGACCATCAAGTCCGCCCTGGGCCTGGTGCGGCCCGACGCCGGCGAAATCTATCTGGACGGCGAGAAGACCGTGGCCCTGGGCGAGCGCCAAAGGCGCGACCTGTTCCAACGCGTCGGCGTGCTGTTCCAGGGCGCGGCCCTGTTCGACAGCCTGACCATCTGGGAAAACGTCGCCTTCCGGCTGCTCAACGCCGACGGCGTCCCCCGCAAGGAAGCCAAGGTCCTCGCCGTCGAGGCCCTGGGCCGCGTGCGCCTGGGCCCGCAGGTCGCCGACCAGTATCCGTCCGACCTGTCGGGCGGCATGCAAAAACGCGTCGGCCTGGCGCGCGCCGTGGTGGCCAATCCCGAGATCCTGTTCTTCGACGAGCCGACCACGGGTCTGGACCCGATCACGGCGGCGGCGATCAACGAGCTGATCGTCGACCAGGTCAAGCACCTGGGCGCCACCGCCATCTCGATCACCCACGACCTGGCCTCGGCCCAGACCATCGGCGACGAGATCGCCATGCTGCATGGGGGCAAGATCGTCTGGCGCGGCCCGGCGGCCGAGCTGAAGACCACCGACAACCCCTATGTTCGCCAGTTCGTCGACGGCCGCGCCGAGGGTCCGATCTCCAATGCGGTCTAGGATACTGGCGGCCGCGTCGGCCGTGGTTCTGTTCTCCACCGCCGCCAGCGCCCAGGACTATGTGCGCGCTGACTGCCGCGACACGGTCGCCGCCTCGCCTACCGCCTTCGACAGCCCCGAGCACGAGCGCTGGTACAAGCGGTTCTGGACCGGCGACTGCGAGAAGCTCAGCTTCTGCTTCCCCGGCTCGCCCAACTGGAACGATATCGTCGGCAAGCTGCTGGTGCGCGGCGGCCCGTCGGAACGCGTCGTGCTGCTGCCCAAGGCCTGCCGCTTGGGCCGGCTGATCGGCCTGGAATGGTCGCGCGACAAGAAGATCCGCAAGATCGACACCGGGGATCTGCGCAAGTTCAATTCGATGCTGGAAGCCTCGGGCGACGCCCTGCGCGGCGTCGAGCGGGTCGAGGCGAGCGCGCAGGGGAAGTTGAAGCGGTAGGCTGAACAAGATGCTCCCCCTTTGGGGGAGCTGTCGCGAAGCGACTGAGGGGGTCCCTCGCGGCCTATATCGTGGAGGACCCCCTCCGGCCCCTCCGGGCCACCCCCCCCCCCGAAGGGGGAGGATCTGCCGCTTGTCCTCAAACCGCCTGCAGCGTCTCGGCTAGCAGACGACCCTCGGCCGCACGGCTGGAGCCGTTGCGCCAGGCCACCACGATCTCGCGGCTGGAATGAGCGGTGGCCAGGGGCCGGACGGTGACGGCGGCGTTGTCGGTCAGACCCGCCTCGACCGCCATGGCCGGCAGGAACGACACCCCCAGGCCCGAGCCGATCATCTGCACCAGGGTGGGAAGCGACGTCGCCGCGAAGCTCTCCTCGTCGCCCACGCCCTTGGGCGGCTCCAGCCCGCAGGCGGCCAAAGCGTGGTCGCGCAGGCAGTGGCCGTCCTCCAGCAGGATCAGGTCGTCGCCCGACAGGCTGTCCGGATCGACCCGGGCCGAGGCCGCCATCGGATGGTTGGCGGGCGCCGCGGCCAGCAGCTCGTCGTCCTCGACATGGGCCCAGTCCAGGCCGGTCATGTCGTAAGGCAGGGCGATCAGGGCCGCGTCCAGGGCTCCGGCCTTGAGTGACGCGATCAGGCGCTGGGTCAGATCCTCGCGCAGGAACAGGCGCAGCTTGGGGAAACGGTCGCGCAGCAGGGGCAGGGCGCGGGGCAGCAGATAGGGCGCGACCGTCGGGATGACGCCCAGCTTGAACCGCCCGGCCAACGGCAGGCCCGCGCCGCGCGCGGCCTGCACCAGATCCTCGGTGCGGGTCAGGATGTCCTGGGCGCGGCGCACGGCCTCCTGGCCAGCGGCGGTTAGGATCACGCCCGAGCGGGCCCGATCAACCACCGGCGCGCCGAGGATCTTCTCCAGCTCCTGGATGCCGGCCGACAGAGTGGGCTGGGTGACGTGAGCGCTCTCGGCGGCGCGGCTGAATGAGCCGTGTTCGGACAGAAGCTTGAGATATTGCAGCTGGCGCAGGGTGGGGAGCATGGCCTCGATATAGGACCGACCTATGCGAACGCCAAAATCAATCGACGCGATTTCTAAGGCGTCCGACGCCTCGACCTGGGTTTTCGCGCACAGGGTGCGACAGTAGCGCCCTCGACATGCAACTTGCCCTTCAGCTACCTTGTTAACCTCTGTTAATGAGCGATTCGAGGGTGGCGGAGCACGGGGCTTCGGGAGCCCTCGCGATACCTCCACACGAGGGAAGGTGGGCGACATGAGGCTGCTGTCGAAGAACGTCCGTGACGGCAAGGGCGGCAACGCTCCCAAGCCGGCCATGCTGGTTGAAGGCGTCGGCCGTCCGGAAGGTTCGGAGCGGTTGCCCGAATCCACCCAGGCCATCGGCGTCCGCTACGAAACCATCCATGGCGGCCTCGACAGCATCGAGCGCGTGGTCGAGCACCTGCGGGCCATCGAGCCGCTGCTGGCCGAGATCCGTCAGCCGGTCGCCGAGGAGTTCGAAGCCCGCCGCGCCGAGCACGCCGAGCTGATCGCCCTGCGCGCCAATTACGAACAGGCCCTGCGCCAGGTCGCCCTGGCCCAGACCGAGGAACGCGAACTTTCCGCCAAGCTGGCCTCGACCGAGATCGCGCTGGGCGAATCCGAAGCCCGCCTGCAGGCCCAGGACACCGCCCTCGAGGACAATGCCCTCGAGATCGACCGCTTGCGTAACGGCCTGCTGCAGTCGGACCTGAAGGTCGGCAGCCTGGACGCGTCCCTGCGCGACTCCACGGCCCGGGTCGAACACCTGGTGCAGGACATCGAGACCCTGCGCACCCAGAGCCACGACATCGACGCCCGTCGCGGCGAGGCCGAAGCGGCTCTCGCCCGCGCCAACCAGGACAACGCCCTGCTGCTCGAGGAAGGCGCGACCCTGAAGAAGCGCATCGACCAGGCTGGCGTGGACATCGCCCGCCTGTCGCGCGTCGAGACCGACCTGGAAGCCCAGCTGGCCGCCGAGCGCGCCCGCGTCCAGGCCACCGAAAACGCCCTGTCCATCCATCAGACCGACGCGGCCCGCACGATCCGCGGCCTGGAAAGCCAGGTCGAGGCCGGCCGCGCCGACATCTCGGCCCTACAGACCCGTCTGGAAACCGCCACGGGCCGCGCCGACAAGCTGGAAGAGATGAACGGCCAGATCGCCCAGCGTCTCGCCGAGTCCAGCGCTCAGCAGCAGGCCGTCGAACGTCGCGCCGGCGACCTCAACGTCGCCCTGGAGCGCGCCCTGGAACGCATCCGCTCGCTCGAGGAAGAGGCCGAGGGTCTGCGTCAGCGCCATGCCGGCGTCGACACCGCCCGCGCCGCCGCCATCGAGCGCGCCGACCAGCTGGCCAAGGGCGCCGTCGCCCATGACAAGACCCTCAAGCGCGCCGAGGAGCGCGCCGTCCAGCTCAAGGCACGCATCGACGCGATGCAGGAAGCCCAGGACGCCGCCCGTCGTCAGCACGACGAAAAGGTCGGCGAGCTGCAGGCCCAGATCGATCGCCTCACCTCCGAGGCGGCCCTGGCCGAAGGCGCCCTGGAAGCCGCCCGCCGCGACCGCTCGCGCCTGCAGATGGCCCTGCTGGGCGCCACCGACGACGACGTGGCGCAAGCCGGCTGATCTTCCGGTACATCAGGTTTGAATAGGAAAGGGCGGTCCTCACGAGCCGCCCTTTCTGCTTTTCAGCCCGGTTTCCCCGTCTCCACCTGAGCCTTCAGGCGCGCGACCTGCTGGCCCAGCACGCCATCGACGGGGCCGGCGATCTTGTCGAGCCCGCCCTTGAAGTAGCCGCCGACGTCGTAGGTTACGGTGAGCTTGGTCACCCCGTCCTTCTCGGCCAACGCGAAGGCCAGATGGCCCGCTGCGCCCGAGCTCTGCAGCGGCCCCAGGGCGCCGAACAACACCAGCTTCTGGTTGGGCACGGCGTTGACCGTGCTCAGGTGCAGCACCGAGCCGCCATTGGGCAGCCGCTCGCAGAAGCAGCCGCCCGAGGCCGCCGCCAGCGACAGGTTGGCGGCCGAGCCCGACCAGGTGTGGCGCGAGTCCCACCAGCTTGCCGGCTGCAGGATCGTGGCCCAGACCTTGGCGGCCGGCGCGGCGATCTCGACCGTGTGCTTGACCTCGAAGCCGTTGGGCTGGGCGTCGACCACCTCGGCGTGGGCCGTGGTGGTGAGCAGGGCGAGGGCGGCGGCGGAAATCCAGAGCTTCATGTGTTTGTCCCCCGGTGTTGAGGCAGGGGACGCCGAGGGGAGGGTGGCGTCAAGGCGTTGAAGTTCCTCCCCCTTCGGGGGAGGTGGTCCGGAGGGCCGGAGTGGGTCCTCCACGATATAGGCCGTAGAGGACCCCCTCAGTCGCTCCGCGACAGCTCCCCCAAAAGGGGGAGCATCGCATCGATCAGCTCTACTCCACAGGCGAGGTCACACTCGCCCCGCCCGCCTTCAGCCGATCCAGCACCCCGTTGGCCGGCAGCAGGAAACCCAGATCGACCACCGCCACGGTGACGCCCGGACGCTTCAGAGCCTGCGTCATGGCTTCGGTCGTTTGGGCGACGCCCTTGTCCAGCAGGGCCGCGCCGCCGGGGGCGCGCAGCAGGCAGCGCTGGGCGGCGCTAGCGCGATAACGGGCGCGCACCGAGCCGAGGTCGCCCTGGGCCCAATCACCGCCCAGGGTCTGGGAGCGCTGAGCGTCGTGGTCGATCTCATCCAGGGCCACGCGCAGGCAGTAGAGCTGGTCCTCGGGCGACAGCTTGGCGGCGATGTTGGTCACCGCGCTCATCCGGTATTGGCCCACGGCCTTGACCTTCAGCTTGCGGGCCTTGGCCATGCGCTCGACGGTGCTGACCGGCTTGGCTTCGGACAGGCCCGCGGCCTGGCGGAAGTCCGACAGCAGCAGGAAACCCGCCACGGCTGGTTTCCAGTTCTTGTATTCGCCCGCGCCCTTGCGGGCCTGCCTTCTGTCTTCGATGAAACGGGCCTTGAGGTCAGGCGGCAGCTGGTCTTCCAGCGCCTTGCCCATCGGCTGGCGCAGGCCGCCGCCGAGTTTCAGCACGAAGCCGGCCAGCTGCATGGGCCCCAGCGAGGCTTCCGGCGGAACCAGCACGAGGCTCGCCTTGTCGAGCGCGCGCTCCAGGCGCGGACTGGACCATTTCAACTGGTGGGGCAGGGGCGGCGCCGAGCCCAGGACGTAGAGCTTGGCCCCGTCCTTTTCGACCAGCCACACCGCCGGGCCGGGCGGCTTGGCCACCACGGTCAGTTCCTCGACGACTGCGCTGCCGGGGTCCTGGGGCGTGAGATCGACGGTCTGGGCGTGGGCTGCGACGGGGAGGGCGGAAGCCGCGATCGCGACGAGGGTGGATTTTACGAACGCCATGTCACCTCTCGAATACCGCGTCTGGGGCAAACCTAGGGCGCATCATAATCTTGTCATCCCGGCCGCATCGCAGCGGAGAGCCGGGACCCAGAGGCCGATGCAGTGCGGCTGCCCCTGGGTCCCGGACAGCCTCTGCGAGGCTTCCGGGATGACACGTTATTTCAAGGTCACGCCCCCGGCGGAACCGGGAAGCCACGGTCGCGCATCAGCGCCCCGATCTTGACGTTCCGGCCGCGGAAGGCCTTGAACTGGTCGACCGGATCGACCGAATTGCCCTTCGACATGATCGTCTCATAGAGGCGCTTGGCGGTGGGCTTGTCGTAGAAGCCGCCCGGCGCCTCCTGGAAGGCCTCGGCGACGTCGGCGGTCAGGGTGTCGGCCCACAGATAGCTGTAATAGCCGGCCGAATAGCCGTCCGACGAGAACACGTGACCAAACTGCGGCGTGCGGTGCCGCATGACGATCTCCTTGGGCATCTTCAGCTTGGCCAGCTCTTCCCGCTCGAACGTGTCGGGATCGATGTCGACGTCGCCGGCCAGGTGCAGCTTCATGTCGATCAGGGCGCTGGCCAAATATTCGGTGGTGTCGAAGCCCTGGTTGAACTTGTCGGCGGCCTTGATCTTGTCGACCAGGGCCTGCGGGATCGGCTTGCCGGTCTGGTAGTGGACGCAGAAGCGGTTCAGCACTTCCTTGGTCGGCAGCCAGTGCTCGTTCAGCTGGCTGGGGAACTCGACATAGTCGCGCGCCACGTTGGTGCCCGACACCGACGGATAGGTCGCGTTGGCGTTCAGGCCGTGGATGGCGTGGCCGAACTCGTGGAACAGGGTGGTGGCGTCGTCCCACGAGATCAGCACCGGCTCGCCAGGCTTGCCCTTGATGAAGTTGGAGTTGTTGGAGACGATCGTGGTGATCTCGCCCTTGAACCGCTCTTGCGTGCGGTAGGCGTTCATCCACGCGCCCGAGCGCTTGCCGGCGCGGGCATAGGGGTCGAAGTACCACAGGCCGACATGCTTGCCGCCGCGGGTCACCTCGTAGACGGTCATGTCTTCCTGGTAGACCGGAACGCCCTCGACCTTCTTGAACTCGAAGCCGTACAGCTGGCCGGCGGCCCAGAACATGCCCTCGCGCAGCTTGTCCAGCTGCATGTACGGCTTCACCTCGTTCATATCGAGGTCGTACTTCGCCTTGCGGACCTTCTCGGCATAGAAGCGATAGTCCCAGGGCTCGATCTGGAAGCCGCCCTTTTCGCTGTCGACGATGGCCTGCATGGCCGCCACGTCGATGGCCACCTGGTTGATGGCCGGAGTCCACACCGCCTCCATCAGGCCCATGGCGTTCTCGGGCGTCTTGGCCATGGCGTTCTCGAGGCGCCAGTGGGCGTGAGTCTTGTAGCCCAGCAGCTTGGCGCGCTCGACGCGCAGCTTCAGGATCTTGGCGATGATGGCGTTGTTGTCCGTGGCGCCGCCGTTGTCGCCACGATTGACGAAGGCCTTCCAGACCTTCTCGCGGGTGGCGCGCACCGGCGAATAGGTCAGGTACGGGTCAACGCTGGAGCGCGTGTTGACGATGATGTGCTTGCCGGCCAGCTTGCGCTGCTCGGCGCTGGAGGCGGCGGCGGCCTTCAGCGAGTCCGGCAGACCCACCAGGTCGGCGTCGGTCAGCTCGATGAAGGTGTTCTCGTCGGCCAGCAGGTTCTGGCTGAACTTGGTGAACAGGCCGGCCAACTCGGTGTTGATGGCGCCGACGCGGGCCTTGTCCTCGGGGTTCAGCTTGGCGCCGGCCCGCACGAAGTTGGTGTAGTAGATCCACAGCACGCGCTGCTGCTCGGGCGTCAGCTTGGCCTTTTCCGGCGAGTTGTAGACGGCCTCGATGCGTTTGAAGAGCGCGGGGTTCTGGTTGATCTTGTCCTGAAAGGCCGAGAGCTTGGGATCCATCTCGGTCTCGACCGCCTGGAACTCCGGCGAGCTCATGTTCGAGCCCCAGATGCCGTAATAGCAATAGACGTCCGACAGGGCCCGGCCGCTGTCTTCCAGCGCGCCGATGGTGTTGTCGAAGGTCGGCGCGGCCTTGTTCGCGGTGATCGCGTCGATCTCGGCCAGGTTCTTGGCCATAGCGCCGTCCAGCGCGCCCTTGAAATCCGAGACCTTGACCTTGTCGAAGGCGGGCACGCCGCCATAGGGGCCGGTCCACTTGGCCAGCATCGGATTGGTCTCCGCACCGAGGGCGAGATTGGGCGAAAGGGTCGCGGCGACGCCGGTGGCGGCGGCGGAAGCCAGGAAGGTGCGACGTTGCACGGGCGATCTCCGGTGAAAAGTTTGATGGACCCTATGTCAGGGTTTCGGCCGCGTCACATGACAGGACCGTAACCTTTCGCGCCGCGCCGAGGGAGCGTGGACGAAGGCGACGGCCAAGGCTAAAGCTCACGCATGTCCATCGGCGTCTTTGACTCCGGCGTGGGCGGGCTTTCGGTCCACCGCGCCCTCGTGCAACGCCTCCCGCAGGCGGATTTCACCTATCTGGCCGACCAGGCCAACGCGCCGTATGGCGTGCGGAGCGGCGAGGAGATCGTCGACCTCACCCGCGCGGGCTGCGAGCGCCTGTTCGACACCGGCGCCAGCCTGGTGGTCCTGGCCTGCAACACCGCTTCGGCCATCGCGCTGCGCCGCCTGCAACAGACCTGGCTGCCCGGGTACCGCAAGCAGCTCGGGCGCCCGATCAACGTGCTGGGCATCATCGTGCCGACCATCGAGGCCGCCACCGGCCTGCCCTGGGAGCACGAGGCCGAGCGTCGCGGCGACAAGGTCGAGCAGCTGGACGTGCTGGGCGTGTTCTCCACCCCCGCCACCACCCGCTCGCGCGTCTACGAGATCGAGATCGACAAGCGAAAGCAGGATCTGGCGGTGTTCTCGCAGGCCTGCCCGGACCTGGTGCCGATGATCGAGGCCGACGCCGGAGCGGTCGACCTGGCCAAGGCCGTCGAAGGCTATGTTCAGGAGCTGAAGACGCGCATCGGCCGTCATCCTGACCGGGTGGTGCTGGGCTGCACCCACTACGAGATCATCGCCGACATCTTCCGCGCCGCCCTGCCGGCCGGCACGCCGCTGATCCAGCAGCCGGCCTCGACCGCCGATGCGCTGGAGCTCTACCTGTCGCGCCATCCGGAGTTCGATCCCGGGACGGGCGGCGGCCGGGCGTTCCTGACCACCGGCACGCCGGGTCCTCAGAACGGCCTGGTCGAGAGCTTCTGGGGCGGTCCGCTGCGGTTCGACGCCGCCTAGGCGGCCTTGTTCCGCAGTGACAGGCAATAGCCCAGCGTCACGGCGATCCCCGCCAAGACCGCGCCGGCCCCACCGACAGCCGCGACAGGGATCGGGGCGAACGCCCAGAGGCCGGCTTGGACAAGCCCGCTCAGCACCAGGGACCAACTCGCGACCCGTCGGGCCTGACCGGAATCGACTGGAACCGGGACCAGGGTCTTGGGCATCCGGTTGCCGTACCAGGCCATCCACAGCCCGAAGACGCCGATCGTTACGCGGAGCACCGTGTCGCGATCGACATAGCCCAGCCTGTGCGCCAGGGCTGCGCCAAACGCCAGGACAGCCATCAGGCCGGCCCAGGCGAGACTTCCGATCAGGTCCTGCTTCATCGCGTAGCCTCCGTCTTGGGCTCCGGCGCCGCCGCGCCGAGACCGAACGAATGGACGAAGCCCAGCAGCGCGTCTTCGAGCACCGAGAGCTTCAGGTGATAGATGATCGACTTGCCAGCCTTCTCGGCATGGACGAGGTCGGCCTCCTTCAGCACCGCGAAGTGCGCCGACATCGTCGGCTTGGAGACGTCGAACCGTTGGCTCAGCTCGCCGGCGCTCATCGGCCCCTGCCGCAGGAGCTGCAGCACCCGGCGGCGGGTGGGATCGGAGAGGGCTTTGAACACCTGGCTCATGATGAGACGATTAGCTAATCGTCTAAATGAGTCAAGGCGCTCCGGGACGCGAAAGCCGCGACTCTATGAATCAGGCCCAAACGAACGCCGTAAACGCCCCTTAACCCTCTTGCGGCACAACATGGCGGTTCGACCTGCTTTGGCGGTCAACGAGACGGTTGAGTTCGGAGAGTTTCATGGCGCGAGCGGCGCGGCGTACGACGGCGGAGCTCCTTTGGGATGCGGTTCGCTACGGCTGGGCCCAGCCTTGGTCGGCGCGGTTCCGCGGCGGTCTGGTCACGGTGTTCGGCGCGGGCCTGCTGCTGGCTGTCGCCACCTATAACGCCGCCGATCCCAGCCTGAACGCCGCCACCGGCGTCGAGGCCACCAACGCGCTGGGCGGAGCCGGCGCGGCGATCGCCGACATCATGATCCAGTCGATGGGTCTGGCCGGCTGGGGCGCGGCCCTGCTGATGCTGATCTTCGGCGTCACCCGCGTCTCGCAGGCTGACCCGGCCGCCGAGCGCAAGGATTTGCGCGTGCGCGCCGGCGTCGGCGTTGTCGGCCTGCTGGCCTTGGCCGGGCTGCTGTCGGCCCCGCGTCCGCCCGCCGCCTGGCCCCTGGAAAAGGGCCTGGGCGGGTTCTGGGGCGATGGCCTGCTGCACCTGTTGGCCGGAATCTTCCACTTCGCCCGCCTGCCGGGCTCGACCCTGATCGCCGCTTTGGTGCTGGCCGTCGGCGCGGCCATCGCGCTGGGCTACGCCATCGGCTTCCGCCGCTTCGATCCGGACGCCATCGCCCAGGTCGTCGGCAATGTGATGCAGCCGCGCGAGCGCCACGAGCCCGAACCCGAGCCGGCTCCCGCGCCCAAGCCGGCCCGCGCCCGCAAGGCCCCGGCAGAGACCCCGATCCCGCCGCGCCGTCCGGCCCGTCCTGAAGTCGAGCCGGTCGAACAGGCCTACACGCCGCCCGCCCCGCCCGTGGTCGACGACGAGGACGACGCCTTCGAGGAAGCGATCGCCGCCCGCCCCCTGGCCATCGCCAAGCCCAAGGGCGGGCCCAAGGACAGCGGCCGCGAACAGCGCGAGCAGCAGAAGACCTTCGACTTCACCCACGAGGGTGGCTTCCAGCTGCCCGAGCTGGCCATGCTGGCCAAGGCCAAGCCGCGATCCTCCGACGTCGACGCCGCCGCCCTGCGCCAGAACGCCCGCCTGCTGGAAAGCGTGCTGGCCGAGTTCGGCGTGAAGGGCCAGATCGACCAGATCCGCCCCGGCCCCGTGGTCACCATGTACGAGCTGGTCCCGGCTCCGGGCGTCAAGACCGCCCGCGTCGTGGCGCTGGCCGACGACATCGCCCGCTCGATGAGCGTGATCTCGTGCCGCGTGGCCGTGGCTCAGGGCCGCAACGCCATCGGCATCGAAATGCCCAACTCGCGCCGCGAGACCGTCTATCTGCGCGACCTGCTGTCCAGCGCCGACTACGACAAGGCCAGCTCGATCCTGCCCATGGCCCTGGGCGAGACCATCGGCGGCGAGCCCTATATCGCCGACCTGGCCAAGATGCCCCACCTGCTGATCGCCGGCACCACCGGCTCGGGCAAGTCGGTCGGCGTCAACGCCATGATCCTGTCGATCCTCTACAAGTTGCCGCCCGAGAAGTGCCGCTTCATCATGGTGGACCCGAAGATGCTGGAACTGTCGGTCTACGACGGCATCCCGCACCTGCTGGCGCCGGTCGTGACCGATCCCAAGAAGGCCGTCGTGGCCCTGAAGTGGACCGTGCGCGAGATGGAGGACCGCTATCGCCGCATGTCCAAGATCGGCGTGCGCAACATCGGCGGCTTCAACGAGAAGGCCAACGAGGCGATGGCCAAGGGCGAGCACTTCGAACGCACCGTGCAGACGGGCTTCGACGACGCTGGCCGGCCGATCTACGAGACCGAGCAGATCCGCCCCGAGCCCATGCCCTATCTGGTCGTGGTCATCGACGAGGTCGCCGACCTGATGATGGTAGCCGGCAAGGACATCGAAGGCGCCGTCCAGCGTCTGGCCCAGATGGCCCGCGCCGCCGGCATCCACCTGATCATGGCCACCCAGCGCCCGTCGGTCGACGTCATCACCGGCACCATCAAGGCCAACTTCCCGACCCGGATCAGCTTCCAGGTCACCAGCAAGATCGACGCCCGCACCATCCTGGGCGAGCAGGGCGCCGAGCAGCTGCTGGGCCAGGGCGACATGCTCTACATGGCCGGTGGCGGCCGCATCACCCGCCTGCACGGCCCGTTCGTCAGCGACGGCGAGGTCGAGGCCGTGGCCCGCTTCCTGCGCGACCAGGGCACGCCCAACTATCTGGAAGAGGTCACCGCCGGCGGCGACGAAGAACAGGAAGAGGCCATTGAGGGCGCGTTCGCCGGCGAAGGTGGGACCAACGACCTCTACGACCACGCCGTGGCCGTGGTCACCCGCGACCGCAAGGCCTCGACCAGCTACATCCAGCGCCGCCTGCAGATCGGCTACAACCGCGCCGCCTCGCTGATGGAGCGGATGGAAAAGGAAGGCGTCGTCGGCGCCGCCAACCACGCCGGCAAGCGCGAGATCCTGGCCCCGCCGCCGCCGGGGCTGTAATCGCCGGCGGGATCAGCCGCAGTCTTCGAGCGCCTGGGCCAGTCGCGCGTCGGCGCGGGCGATCTGGCTGGGATACAGCACGCGCGCGCCGCCAGGGCGGGCGTTGACGACAATCGAGGCCGGTCCGCCGGCATGGCGGAAGGTGATCACCCACGCATCGTTCGTCGGCGCGCGTGAAAAGGCTTCGACCGACGGCGCAAACGCCTCCACGGTCTTGAGCAGGCAGGCGCGAACCTGCGCGGCCGGCTTGGCGGACTCGTAGATCGTGATCCGCAGATCGGACGCGGCGTTCGCGGCGCAGGCCGTCGCCAGCACCGCGGCCGACGCCGCCAAACCCAGTCCTCGCCTCACGCGCTTTACTCCACTTTGCCGCCTGGCAGTCTTCGTCACGGTCATCGATCTGGCAAGCGCGCGCCGCAACCCATGCTCCAGCTTTCGCGTTCCCCACAGCCCCAACCTGAACGACGCTTCATCGGAGCGCCGGAAAATGGCCTCGCGACGGCCTTTCGCTCGTCGTGTCGTCAGGGCAAAGGTTGAGGCTACGGAGAGATGCAGACCATGACCGCCCAGACCCGACGCTTCCTGATCACCGCCGCCGCCGTCGCTGGCCTGGCCACGCCGGCGTTCGCGCAAGGCGCCAAGCCCACCATCGGGCCCGCGCCGCGCAACGCCGAGCAGCAGGCGCTGGTCAAGAAGGCGACCGACTACATCCAGGGCCTGAGCTCCGCCAAGGGCCGGTTCATCCAGACCGACCAGCGCGGCACGGTCACGCAAGGCACGCTCTATCTGCAGCGCCCGGGCAAGGCGCGCTTCGCCTATGAGGGCGCTTCGGGCCTGCTGGTGGTCAGCAACGGCAGCAGCGTCAATATCTTCGACAGCCGCCTGAAGACCTTCGAGAGCTATCCGCTGAGCCGCACGCCGCTGGCCCTGCTGCTGGCGCGCGAGGTCCGCCTGGATCGCGGCGTGATCATCACCGACGTGCGCAAGCTGGCCGACGGCTTCACGATCGTGGCCCAGGACGCCAAGCGCCAGACCCTGGGCCGCATCAGCCTGGACTTCAGCAACGACCCGGTCGAACTGATCGGCTGGACGGTCAGCGACGTGAAGGGCGGCCAGATCCGCGTTCGACTCGTGGACCTTGAGAAGGCCGACGGCTTCGACCCCAAGTTGTTCGTGCTGAACGATCCGCGTCGTCGCGTCGGCAAGCCGTGAATGTGACATTCTCACAACATGCAAGAATCAACAGTGTTGGCTCTTGACTATTAATTCTCCAGTGGCATATTTAACACGCATGGCGACGAGCGCCCGACCCGCTCCTCGCAAACCGTACCGGATCCTATCCCCTCCCGGTCGCGGCATGAGAGACTAGACTTTCGCCCCAGCGCCGATGCGCTGGGGCGTTTTTCTTTTCCGGCGCATCCCGATCCGAGTTAGAGCCAGACCATGCGCCTCCGTATCGCCACCTGGAACGTCAACTCCGTCCGCCTGCGCGCCGAACAGGTCGCCCGCTTCGTCGACGAGCAGGCGCCCGATGTCCTGTGTCTGCAGGAGATCAAGTGCCAGGAGGCCGAGTTTCCACGCGAGGCCTTCGAGGCCGCCGGCCTGAAGCACCTGAAGATCGCGGGCCAGAAGGGCTGGCATGGGGTGGCCATCGCCTCGCGCCTGCCGTTCGAGGACGTCCCGACCCTGATGAACTGCCGCGAGGGCCATGCCCGCTGCGTGGCGGTCAAGGTGGCCGGCGTCGACATCCAGAACTTCTACATCCCGGCCGGCGGCGACACGCCCGACCGCATCGGCAATCCGAAGTTCGACCACAAGCTGGACTTCTACGAGACCCTGACCGCCGCCCTGAAGAAGCGCGACCCCAAGGACCCATTGATCGTCACCGGCGACCTGAACATCGCGCCGGGCGAGAACGACGTCTGGAGCCACCGCCAAATGCTGAAGGTCGTCAGCCACACGCCGGCCGAGCTCGAGGCCTTCGACGCGATGATCAAATCGATGGACCTGCTCGACCTGCCGCGCCTGGCCACGCCGGAGCCGGAAAAACTGTTTTCCTGGTGGAGCTATCGCGCCGCCGATTTCCGCAAGTCCAACCGCGGCCTTCGCCTGGACCATATCCTGGCCAGCCCCGGCCTGCGCGACGCGGCCATCGTCGACGGCAAGGTTTCATCGAAGGTGCACGATACGGTTCGCGAATGGGAGCGCCCCAGCGACCACGCCCCGGTGACGGCCGACCTCAAGCTCTAAGGCGCGACGTTCGGCGCTTTGCCAGCGGCGGCGATCGCGCGTTACAAGCAAGTCGCGTCAGCCGATCGTGCACGAGACCGGCGTGGCGACCTTCGCGAGGTGCTGATGGTCGGTTACGAACGCAAGCTGCTGACCCTGGTCGGACTGATCGCCCTGGCGTTCCTGCCGCTGCTGGCCGCTTCGCTCTACTTCCTGTCGACCGTCTCAGCCTCGCAGGACCGTCTGGACGCGCTCTACACCAAGACCGTCATCCAGGCCCACGAACTGCGGGTCGAGAAGCTGAAGCAGAATGCGCTGATGCCGGTGATCGTCATCACTGGCGAGGACGGGCTGGTCGGCGAACTGCGCGCTTCCAACCGACAGTTCGACTCGCTGCTGGGCCAGCTTCGGACCTTGGACCGCGACGCCGAGTCCCGCCGCGCGCTGGACATGGTCGCCGGTCTGCAACGCCGCCTGCTGGCGGTGCAGGACCATGGACTGGCCCTTCGCCTGGGCGGCGGCTCGGCCGCCGAGACCAACGCCTATTTCCAGCACAACGCCGGCCCGATCACCCGCGACATCAACGGCGCCATCGATCGCTTCACCCAGCAGGCCGACACCCGCTACCAGGCCGAGCGCGGCCGCAACCAGCGCGTCGTGCATGGGGTCTTCTGGGTGCTGGCCACAGCCTCGGTCGCCGCCTTCATGTTCTGCGCCTATGTCGGCTGGCGGCTGTTGCAGCTGGTGGGTCAGAAGAGCGCCCTCGACCAGGTCAGCGCCAGGCTGGCCCAGCGCGAGAAGGAAATTTCCCAGGCGCGCAAGGAGGCGGTCGAGGTGGTGGCCCATGACCTCAACAACCCGATCACCACCATCCTGTTCGCCACCGAGAACCTGCTGGCCCAGCCAGGTGTCGACGGCCTGCCCAAGGTCAAGTCCAGCATTGAGAGCATCCTGCTGGCCACCGAGACTATGCGCCGGCTGATCCGCAACATCCTGGACCACTCCAAGATCGAGGCCGGCGGCCTGGTGCTGTCGAAGGAAAACATCGACCTGCGCGAGCTGCTGGCCGACATCGCCGAGCAGTTCAGGGTGTCGGCGGCGCGCAAGGGCGTGGAATTTTCCCAGGCCCATCCGGACGGCTCGACGACGCTGCGCGCCGACGGCGCGCGGATCGAGCAGGTGGTCGCCAACCTCCTGGCCAACGCCATCAAGTTCACCGCGCCCGGCGGATCCATCCGCCTCTCCAGCACGATCTCGGACGCGGCGGTGACGGTGCGGGTGCAGGACACCGGCTGGGGCATGACCGCCGAGCAAGTGGCCCGGGTGTTCGACCGCAACTGGCAGGCCGCCGACGCCGCGCCGCATGGCAACGGCCTGGGCCTGACGATCAGCAGGGCCATCGTCGAGGCCCACGGCGGCCAGCTGGGCGTCGACACCACACCGGGTGAGGGTTCGACCTTCACGGTGACCCTGCCGATGGCGGCGTGACGCGGCGGATGTTCAAAGTCGCCGGCAACTGATAATCGCTCGCAAGAACTGACCTGTGAGCGCCCAGCCGTGCCCGATCCCGCAAGCCCGAACGCCCCGCCGCCACCGCTTCGGCGGATCAACCTGGCGGCCCTGTCACCGGACGAGGTCAAGGCGCGCTTGGCCCATTCACCGGAAGCCGCCGCCGAGATGCTGAAGGCCGGCGCCGAGGCGGGCCTGCCCGAAGCCCAGACCCTGTATGGCCAGATCCTTTTGAACGGCCAGGGCGTCCGGAAGGACCCGGAGGCCGGCTTCCAGTGGTTCCTGCGCGCGGCCAAGGCGGGTCATCCGCCGGCCATGAACATGGCCGGCCGCTGCCTCGACCAGGGCTGGGGCGTGGCGGTCGACCAGGCGCGGGCTGTCGTGTGGTTCAAGGCCGCCGCCGACGCCGGCCTGGACTGGGGAATCTACAACTACGCCCACGCCCTGCGATCCGGCGCCGGCGCGGATCAGGACGAGGCGGTCGCCTTGGCCTGGTTCGAGAGAGCCGCCAGCCTTGGCCACATCAAGTCGGTCAACTTCGTCGGAACGTTCTTCGAGGACGGCCGCGTGGTCGCCCGCGACCTCGCGCGGGCCGAGGCCTGCTATCGCCAAGCGGCGGTCGGCGGGGATTTCCGGGGGCAGTTCAACCTGGCGCGGCTGCTGGCCGAGGCCGGCGCGGTCGACGAGGCGCTGACCTGGATCGCCAAGGCCAACGCGACCTGCATGCCCGCCTACCGGGTCACGATGCGCCAATATCTTGAAAACTCGGACCTGCCGGCCCTGCGTCAGGCGGCGTCCGATCTCTGAGGCGCGGGCGTCAGCCCTGGCCGGCGGCTTCGATCTCGACCAGGCCCAGCTTCACCCAGACGGCCTTGTCCTTCAGGGTCGACTTGATCCACTCGACATGGATCTCGCGCTCGGCGTCGGTCGAACGGGGGGCCAGGGCGCGAGGGCGTTCGCCATAGGCGCCCGCCTGCAACTGACCCGCCATGGTCTCGGTGACCACCGCCGTCAGCTCCAGCGCTCGTTCCTTGCCGCCCTGCAGCTCGAGATAGACCTCGGCCAGCAGGTGGGCGTCGATCAGCGCGCCGTGCTTGTCGCGGCTGTCGAGGCTGATCTTGAAGCGCTTACACAGGGCGTCCAACGAGTTGTACATGCCCGGAAAGCGCTTCTTGGCCATGGCCAGGGTGTCGACCCAGCGCGGTTCGGGCAGGGCGGCGCGGCCGCACTTCTCCAGCTCGAAATTGACGAAGCTACGGTCGAAGGCGGCGTTGTGGGCGACCACGACGCTATCGCCGACGAACTCCAGGAACTTGTCGGCGATCGCCTCGAAGCGGGGTTTGCCGGTCAGGAAGGCGCTGGACAGGCCGTGGACCTTCTCGGCCTCGGCCGGCATGTCGCGCAGCGGATCGCAATATTCGTGGAACGAGCGGCCCGTCGGCATGAAGTCGACCACCTCGATGCAGCCGATTTCGACCAGGCGGTCGCCGGTCTTTGGATCGAAGCCGGTGGTTTCGGTGTCGAGGATGATTTCCCGGGCCATGGCGTTTCATGCGTCCGTTCGACGACAGCTTCAAGCGCTGGCGCGCAGGCGAGTCAGGATGTCGCGGACTTGTCCACGGGCGTGTTCCAGTCCCTGGCTCGTGTCGATGACGAAGTCGGCGCGCGCGCGCTTTTCGGCGTCGGGCGTCTGGCGCGCCAGGATGGCGTCGAACTTGGCCTCGGTCATCTCGGGCCGGGCCAGCACCCGCGCGCGCTGAACCTCGGCCGGGGCCGAGACCACCACCACCTTGTGAACCTTCTTGTCGCCGCCGGTCTCATAGAGCAGCGGCACGTCGAGCACGACGATGTCGTGATCCTGAGCCTGCGCATCCTCGAAGAAGCCGATGCGGTGGGCGCCGACCAGCGGATGGACGATGGCTTCCAGCTTCTGCAGCGCCTCGGGATCGCCGACAACCGCGGCGCTCAGCCTGGCCCGGTCGATCGCGCCGTCGACGACGACGCCGGGGAAGGCCGCTTCCACCGGCGCGACAGCCGCGCCGCCCGAGGTGTAGAGCGCATGCACGGCGGCGTCGCTGTCATAAACGGGTACGCCCTCGGCTTGGAACATCGTCGACGTGGTCGACTTGCCCATGCCGATCGAACCGGTGAGACCCACGATGATCATGTCTCAGGCCTCGCCCAGATGGCGCAGGGCCAAAGCGCGGACATTGACGCCCGTCGGCGGCGGCTGGCCGTAGAAGGCCTCGAACGAGGGGATCGCCTGGCACAGCAGCATTTCGAGGCCATCCACCGTGCGGCGGCCGGCGGCCTGGGCCCGTTGCAGGAACTCGGTGCGCAGCGGCTTGTAGACCATGTCGACGATCACGGCTTCGGCGGGGGTCAGGTCCAGCTGGGCGGCCGGGCCCTCGCCGCCGCCGAGACCCAGCGAGGTGGCGTTGATCACCAGGCCGGCGTCGATCAGCTGGTCGGGCAGGGCGTATTCCGGAACCGCGACCACGCGCGGGCCGAAGGCGGCGGCCAGTTCGTGGGCGCGGTCCAGCGTGCGGTTGACGATCCCGACCTTGGGGGCCCCGGCCAGCAGCAGGGCGGCGATCGCGCCGCGCGCCGCACCGCCGGCCCCCAGCACCACGACCGGGGCCGACGCGATGTCATAGCCCGGCGCCTGAGCCTCGATGGCGCCGAGCAGGCCGGGGCCATCGGTGTTGTCGGCGCGGATCGTGCCGTCAGCCTCGAAGATCAGCAGGTTGGCCGCGCCGGCCATGCGGGCCAGGTTGCTGACCTGATCGGCGGCCGCCAGGGCCTTTTCCTTGAACGGAATGGTGACGTTGAGGCCGCGAATGGCCCCGCCGCGTAAGCCATCGATGAAGGTCTCGAAGTGATCCTCGGCCGGGGCGAAGGGCACATAGGCCGCGTCGAGGCCGGCGGCCGCGATCCAGGCGTTGTGGATCAGCGGGCTCATCGAATGGCGGATCGGCGCGCCGCAGACGCCGGCGACGATCGCCGCGCCCGAAATCGAACTCATGTCTCGAGGGCTCCATGCAGGCGGAGGAAATCAAGCAGTCCCACCAGCGGCAGGCCCAGGATGGTGAAGTAGTCGCCGTCGACGGCGTCGAACAGCTGCACGCCCTCGCTCTCCAGCTCGTAGCAGCCGACGCAGTGGAGGATGTGCTCGCCGCGCCGCTCGAGATAGCCGTCGAGCCAGGCGTCGCTGAACGGCCGCACCGACAGCTTGGCGCTCTGCACCACGCGCCAGATCGGTTTGCCTTCGCGGGCCACGACCACGGCCGAGTGCAGCTTGTGGGTCTTGCCGCGCAGTTCCAGCAGCAGGGCGCGGGCCTCGTCCAGCGTGTCGACCTTGTCGATCAGTCGGCCGGCGAAATCCAGCGTCTGGTCGGCGCCGATCACCAGGCCCGGACGCCTGGTCGAGACCTTGACCGCCTTCATCTCGGCCAGGGCGTCGGCGACCTCGCGCGGCGACCCGCCCTCGGCCAGCAGGCCGGCCTTGGCCGCGTCTTCGTCCACGCCCGCGACGACGGCCTCGAAGTCGATCCCGGCGTTGCGCAGGATCGCCTGACGGGCCGAGCTCTTGGAGGCCAGGGTGACCGGCGTGCGGCTCATCCCAAAACCTCGACCTGGCCGCGGCCACCGGACAGGAGGTTGATGATCGCCGCGGCCGTCTCTTCCACCGAGCGGCGGGTGACGTCGATGATCGGCCAGCCCATCTTCTCGAACAGCCGGCGGGCGGCGATGATCTCGCTGCGCACCGAGTCGGTGTCGATATAGTCGCTCTCGCGGTTCTCCTTCAGAGAGAGAAGCCGGTTGCGACGGATCTGGATCAGCCGCTCGGGCGAGGTCATCAGCCCGACGATCAGCGTGTTCTTCAGCTCGAACAGCTCGGAGGGCGGCGGGCGGCCCGGCACCAGCGGCACATTGGCGGCGCGCACGCCGCGATGAGCCAGATAGATGCAGGTCGGGGTCTTGGAGGTCCGCGACACGCCCACCAGGATCACGTCGGCCTGGGTCAGGTCCTGGCCGCCCTGGCCGTCGTCGTGGGCGATGGCGTAGTCCAAAGCCTCGATGCGGTCGAAATAGTCGTTGTTCAGCGCGTGCTGCGCGCCCACGCGCGTAGAGATCCGCGCGCCCAGATAGCGCGACATGGCGCTGACCACCGGATCCAGCGCCGCGATGCAGGGCATCTCCAGCCGTCGGCAGCCTTCCTCCAGCGCCGAGCGAAGGTTGGGATCGATGATGGTGTGCATCACCACGCCCGGCGCGCCGGCAATCTCGTCCAGGGCCCGGTCCAGCTGCCGCGTGGAACGCACCAGCGCGTAAATGTGTTCAATCGGCAGAATGTCGGTGAAGCGGGCGCAGACGGCCCGGGCCATCGCGTTCAGCGTCTCGCCGGTGGAATCCGATACGAGATGGATATGGAAGTAGGTCGCGAACCGAGGCGCGGGGCGATCACCCTCGCTCGCTCCGGTCGAAGACTCCTGTGGATCATCCGTTAACGGTTGCTTAACCACTTGGCCTGCCTCTGGGGACGCGTGGGCGCCGAAACCGTCCCAGAGCGTCGTGTCATGGCGCCGCTGTGATCAACGGCCGCATTGACCGCGTATCATCCCCAAGCCCGACCCGCATCCCTCGATCTTGGATCATCGCGATCCCATGTCCGGGGAAGAAAGGTTAACGAGGCCTTAAGCACGCTGAGGCTCGTTAAGAGTTCATTAAGAAACGCAAGGCCGTAGCCATCCATCCCCATGATTAACAGGGCGCCGTCCCCATGTGGGGGAACGTGGGCATAAGCCTGGATCGCGTGTGGGAGTCAGCGTGAGCCATCCGGTTTTCCCCAGTTCCCACTTGCCCTTCTCCTCCTACTTCCAAACTTAAGATCTTATTAAGAAATGAAGATGGGCCTTCGGGCTTGAGCCCAAGGGCGGGACGGGATTTAACGCCCCTCATGAACGCCCCGATCATCCAGACGCCCAAGCTGCTCTCCGTCCTCGCGGGACAAACGGCCGAACGCCCGCCCGTGTGGTTCATGCGCCAGGCGGGTCGCTATCTGCCGGAGTACCGCGCCGTCCGCGCTACGACGCCGGACTTCATCAGCTTTTGCTTCGATCCGGAAAAGGCCGCCGAGGTGACGCTGCAGCCGATGCGGCGCTTCCCCTATGACGCGGCCATCGTGTTCGCAGACATCCTGCTGATCCCCGGCGCGCTGGGCCAGAAGGTCTGGTTCGAGGCGGGCGAAGGTCCGCGTCTGGGCGAGATGCCGTCGATCGAGTCGATGGCCGAGCTGGCCGGCAATGCAGGGGCCAAGCTGTCGAACATCGGCGAGACCCTGAGCCGTGTGCGTTCGGCGCTGGATCCGGAAAAGGCCCTTATCGGTTTCGCCGGCGCGCCCTGGACCGTGGCGACCTATATGATCGAGGGCGGCTCCAGCGACCGGACCGGCGCGCGAACCTACGCCTATCAACACCCTGAAAAGCTGGACCAGCTGATCGCGGTGCTGGTCGAGGCGACGATCGATTATCTGGCCATGCAGGTGAACGCCGGGGCCCAGGCCCTGAAGCTGTTCGAGAGCTGGGCCGAGGGTCTGTCGGAACCCCAGTTCGAACGCCTGGTCATCCAGCCGCACGCCGCCATCGTGAAGGGCCTTCGCGACCGAGGCGTGACGGTTCCGATCATCGGCTTCCCGCGGGGCGCCGGCGCTCTGGTGGAAACCTACGCTTCGGTCGTGCCGGTTCAGGGCGTGGCGCTGGACACCCAGGTCAGCGCGGCGATGGGTCAGCGCATCCAGAAGATCAAGCCGATCCAGGGTGCGCTCGATCCGCTGCTGCTGCGGGCCGGCGGCGATCAGCTGCTGCGTCGGGTCGACCAGATGATCGAGCAGTGGGGGCAGGGGCCCTACATCTTCAATCTGGGTCACGGCATCCTGCCAGACACGCCGATCGCCCATGTCGAACAGGTTCTGGCGCGGGTGACCGGCAAGTGACCGCCCGCCGCAAGGTCGCCGTCGTCCTGTTCAATCTGGGCGGACCCGATGGCCCGGACGCGGTGCGGCCGTTCCTGTTCAACCTCTTTCGCGATCCGGCGATCATCGGCGCGCCGGCGATCATCCGCTATCCGATCGCGGCGCTGATCTCGACGACTCGGGAAAAGAGCGCGAAGGCCAACTACGCGATCATGGGCGGTGGCTCTCCGCTATTGCCCGAGACCCAGAAGCAGGCTGCAGCCCTGGAAGCCTCTCTGTCTGAGGCTATGCCCGAGACCGAGACCAAGTGCTTCATCGCGATGCGCTACTGGAAGCCGCTGACCGACGAGACCGCCAAGGCCGTCAAGGCTTGGGCGCCGGACGAGATCGTCTTGCTGCCGCTCTACCCGCACTATTCCACCACAACGACAGGCTCTTCGCTGAAAGCGTGGGAGAAGGCCTATCGAGGTCCCGGCCAGACCCGCACCATCTGCTGCTATCCGACCGACGACGCGCTGATCGATGCTCATGCGCGTCTGATCCGTGAAACCTACGAAAAGGCTGGCAGCCCGAAGCCGGCGCGCCTGCTGTTCTCGGCCCACGGCCTGCCTGAGAAGGTGATCCTGGCCGGAGACCCCTATCAGAAGCAGATCGAGGCCACGGCCGCCGCCGTCGCGGCCAAGCTCGGCGACGGTTGGGATTGGAAGGTCAGCTATCAGAGCCGCGTTGGGCCGTTGAAGTGGATCGGTCCTTCGACCGACGACGAAATCCGCGCCGCCAGCCAGCAGGGCTTGGCGCTTGTGGTGACGCCGATCGCCTTCGTCTCCGAGCATATCGAGACCCTGGTCGAACTGGACCACGAGTATCGCGAGCTGGCGGTCGAGAATGGCTGCCCAGCCTATATCCGCGTCCCGGCCTTGGGGATCGAGCCGGCCTTTCTCGCCGGCCTGGCCCGGGCGGTTGTCGAGGCTCTTCCGCGGGACGGTGTTTCGCCCGCGTGCCCGTGGCGCTGCGCCAACGACCTGACCCAGTGTCCTCGCAAGCCAGGAGCGGCCGCTTGACCGATTTCCTCGTCCAGAACTTCAACGTCTTTCGCGGCCTGCACATCCTGGCCGTGATCGCGTTCATGGCCGGGATGCTCTACCTGCCGCGCCTCTACGTCTATCATACCCAGGCCACGCCGGGCTCGGAGATGGACGAGACCTTCAAGGTGATGGAGCGCCGGCTGCTGCGCGGCATCATCAATCCGGCTTCGGTCCTGACCCTCGTGTTCGGGCTCTGCCTGATCCTGGCCGACAGCCAGATCCGCGGCTGGGGCTTTCTGATGCAGCCCTGGATGCTGACGAAGCTGGTGTCCCTGGTCGGCCTCTATGGTTGGCACGGCTTCCTGTCGGCCTCGCGCAAGAGGTTCGAGCGCGGCGAGAATGTCCGCTCGGAAAAGTTCTGGCGGATCACCAACGAGTTGCCGTTCGTGCTGGCGATCATCATCGTCATCTCGGTGACGACCAAGTTCCTGAACCACTAGGCGGCCTGGCTGGTGGCGCGGCGCTTGACCGGCCCCCTCGCATGTGGTTCCCATCGACCTCAGGACCGACAGGTCCTGTCTTCACGGACCGGCGCCCGTCCTGGCGCGCCCCCGGAGCCAAGCTTCGAAGGTCTGTTCCCCAATCGATCCGCGTCGTCGTCATGGCGCGCTCGCCGAGCTTCCTTGGCCCGGCGTGAGAACTAGAAATCTTTCCGGCCGGATCGCGTCTCGCGGTCCGCGTCCCCGTTTGAGTCCAAACATGACCGAAGACACCGATCACGACGCTTCCGCCGACCTGGAACCCGTCATCGACACCACCACCCCGGCCGAAGAGCCCGGCGCCCAATCGGCCGAGTCCGAAGACGGCGGCGACGCGGAAGACACCGGCATCGCCGACGCCGTCGCCGCCCTGGGCCTCAAGACCATGTCCCTGCAGGAGCTGAAGGAGAAATCCCCGGCCGACCTGCTGGCGTTCGCCGAGACCTTCGAGGTCGAGAACGCCAACTCCATGCGCAAGCAGGACATGATGTTCGCGATCCTCAAGACCCTCGCCGAGGAAGGCGTGGAGATCTCGGGGTCGGGCACCATGGAAGTCCTGCAGGACGGCTTCGGTTTCCTGCGCTCGCCGGAAGCCAACTACCTGCCGGGTCCCGACGACATCTACGTCTCGCCGTCGCAGATCCGGAAGTATGGCCTGCGCACCGGCGACACCGTCGACGGCGCCATCCGCTCACCGCGCGAAGGCGAGCGCTACTTCGCGCTGACCGGCGTGGCCAAGATCAATTTCGAGGCCCCCGACAACGTCAAGCACAAGATCCACTTCGACAACCTGACGCCGCTCTATCCCGAAGAGCGCCTGAACATGGAACTGCCCGATCCGACCATCAAGGATCGCTCGGGCCGCGTCATCGACATCGTCGCTCCGCTCGGCAAAGGCCAGCGCTGCCTGATCGTCGCCCCGCCGCGCGTGGGTAAGACCGTCATGCTGCAGAACATCGCCAAGTCGATCGAGACCAACCACCCCGAGTGCTACCTGATCGTCCTGCTGATCGACGAGCGCCCGGAAGAAGTCACCGACATGCAGCGCACCGTGAAGGGCGAAGTCATCGCCTCGACCTTCGACGAGCCGGCGACCCGGCACGTGCAGGTGGCTGAAATGGTCATCGAGAAGGCCAAGCGCCTGGTCGAGCACAAGCGCGACGTCGTCATCCTGCTGGACTCGGTCACGCGTCTGGGCCGCGCCTACAACACTACGGTCCCGTCGTCGGGCAAGGTGCTGACCGGCGGTGTCGACGCTAACGCCCTGCAGCGTCCCAAGCGCTTCTTCGGCGCGGCGCGCAATGTGGAAGAGGGCGGTTCGCTGTCCATCATCGCCACCGCCCTGATCGACACCGGCAGCCGCATGGACGAAGTGATCTTCGAAGAGTTCAAGGGCACCGGTAACTCGGAAATCGTCTTGGACCGCAAGGTCGCCGACAAGCGCATCTTCCCGGCCATCGACGTGCTGAAGTCCGGCACCCGTAAAGAAGAGCTGATCACCCCGCGCGACCAGCTGCAGAAGACCTACGTCCTGCGCCGCATCCTCAACCCGATGGGCGCCTCGGACGCCATCGAGTTCCTGCTCGAGAAGATGCGCCAATCCAAGACCAACGGCGATTTCTTCCAATCGATGAACACCTGAGTCCGAACAGACTCAACGTTCAAAGGAAAAGCCCCGGGGATGACCCGGGGCTTTTTTGTTGGGCTGACCGGGTATGCGGCCCTACGGAATCAGCAGGGTAGCGCCGGTCGTACGACGACCTTCGAGGGCTTCGTGCGCCGCACGAGCCTCGGCCAGCGGGAAGGTCTGGCCGATGTCGATCTTCACCGCGCCGGAGGCCAGGACCGCGAACAGGGCCTCGGCGCTCTCGTCCAGTTCCTCGGTCGTGACGATGTAGTCGAACAGGCGCGGACGAGTGACGAACAGCGACTTGCTCGCCAGCTCCAGCGGCGTGAACGGCGCGACCGGTCCCGAAGCGTTGCCGAAGGTCGCCAGCACGCCGCGACGCGCCAGGCTCTTGAGGCTGGCTTCAAAGGTGTCCTTGCCGACGCCATCGTAGACCACGGCCACGCCCTTGCCGCCCGTGATCTCGGCCACGCGAGCGGCGACGTCTTCCTGACCATAGAGGATCACATGGTCCGCGCCGAGTTCGCGGGCGATGGCGGCCTTAGGCTCCGAACCGACCGTGGCGATCACGGTCGCGCCGAGGCTTTTGCACCACTGCACCAGGATCTGGCCAACGCCGCCGGCCGCCGCGTGGACCAGAACGGCGTCGCCCTGTTTCACGTGAAAACATCGGCGGACGAGGAACTCGGCGGTCATGCCCTTGAGCAGGACGGCCGCCGCGATCTCCAGGCTGACGGCGTCCGGCACCTTCACGGCGCGATCGGCCGGCACGACGGCGACCTGGCTATAGGCGCCGATCGTGCCGTTGTAGGCGACGCGATCGCCGACCGCGAAACGGGTGACACCCTCGCCGAGCGCCTCGACCACGCCTGCCGCTTCCAGCCCCAGCACCGCCGGCATCTTCATCGGGTAGAGGCCCGAGCGGTGATAGGTGTCGATGAAGTTTAGGCCGACGGCGTGATGCTTGACCAGGATCTGGCCGGCGGCCGGAGAGGGGACGGGCAGGTCGACGGCTTCGAGCACCTCGGGTCCGCCAGCCTTGGTCGCTTGGATCGCCAACATCGGATCAGCCCAGGTGGGTCTTGAAGAAGGTCAGGCTGCGGCCGTTGGCCTTGGCCGCGTCGGCCGCGTCGTAGTGCGCGCCGCCTTCACGCGCGAAGGCGTGGTCGCGGCCGGCATAGGCGTGGATCTCGATCTGCGGATGATCCTTCAGCGCGGCCAGGATGACTTGCTGCGCCTCGGGCGGCACGAATTGGTCCTTCTCAGCGATATGCATCAGCAGCGGATGGGCCAGCTTCTCGGCCTCGCCGACATGCTTCTCCAGGCCGACACCGTAATAGGAGACGCAGGCGTCGGCGTCCGTGCGGGTCGCCGTCAGGAAAGTCAGCAGACCGCCCAGGCAATAGCCGACCGCGCCGACCTTGCCGGTGACGGCGGGCAGGGCGCGGGTCGCGGCGATCGTGGCGGCGATGTCGTTGACGCCGGCGTCGACGTCGAAGGCGTTGAACAGCTCAAAGGCGCGCTTCCACTCGGCCTCGGACTGGTCGGTGATGTCGATACCGGGCTCGATCCGCCAGAAAAGGTCGGGGCAGACGGCGATGAAGCCCTGCGCGGCCAGGCCGTCACAGATGTCGCGCATCACCTTGTTGACGCCGAAGATCTCCTGGATCACGACGACGGCCGGCGCATCGCCCGCTGCCTGAGGTCGCGCCACATAGGCGGAAAAGGCGCCGTCAGGCGTTGTGATCCTGAGGGTCTCGCTCATCGGGGCTCTCCGTCGTTTCAGGTCGATGTGACTTTCGACCAAAGCGCTCTAACGTGACCCGTCGGGCGTTGCCCATAACAATATCGTGCCCTGACCTGAGGGAACCGCCATGAAGATGACCATCGAGATCGACTGCACGCCCGTCGAGGCGCGGACCTTCCTGGGCCTTCCCGACGTCAGCGCGCTCAACGACCACCTGGTCAAGGAGATGCAGTCGCGCATGGACGCCAACATGGCCATGCTTGCCCCCGAGGAGCTCATGAAGAACTGGATGGCGTTCGGGGCTGGCGCTCAGGACCAGTTCCGCAAGCTGATGACGGCCGCGGCCGGCGCGGCGGTAGGCAAGCGCGACTGATGACGGAGACGATCTTCGCCCTGGCCACGGCGGCCGGGCGGGCGGCGGTGGCCGTGGTGCGCGTCTCAGGCCCAGGCACGCGAGACGTGGTGGCGGCGTTGGCGGGCAAGGTCCCCAAACCCCGCCAGGCCGGTCTTCGTCGGCTTCGCCACGATGACGTCGAGCTGGATGAAGCCTTGGTCCTGTGGTTCGAGGGACCCGCCAGCTATACCGGCGAGGACGCCGCCGAGTTTCACGTGCATGGCGGTAGGGCCGTCGTCGAGGCGTTACTGGAAGCCCTGGTCGCGCTGGGCTTGCGCCTGGCCGAGCCCGGCGAGTTCACACGCAGGGCCTTCGAGAACGGCAAGCTGGACCTGGCGCAGGCCGAGGGCGTCGCGGACTTGATCGACGCCGAGACCGAGGGTCAGCGCCGCCAGGCGCTGGGCCAGATCGGTGGGGCGCTGAGCCAACGCTATGATCGCTGGCGCGACATCCTGATAGAGGCCCTGGCCATGCTGGAAGCCGCCGTTGACTTTCCCGATGAGGACCTGCCGGAGGAGGTCGCGGCCCGTGCTCGCCCCGGTCTGCAGACCTTGGCTCGCGAAGTCGACGAAGCCTTGGCCGACGTGGCGCGGGGCCGGCGTGTGCGGGACGGCTATCGCATCGCCCTGGTCGGCGCGCCCAATGCGGGCAAGAGTACAGTGCTCAACGGCTTGGCCGAACGCGAAGCGGCGATCGTCACGGAGATTGCCGGCACCACGCGGGACATCATCGAGGTTCCCCTGGTGCTGGGCGGCTATCGCGTCCTGCTGGCCGACACCGCCGGCCTTCGCGAAACCTCGGATGTCGTCGAGGCGGAAGGCGTACGCCGGGCGCGGTCGTGGGCCCATGATGCGGACCTGCGAATCTGGGTCGTCGATGGGTTTCACGTGGAACATCCGCCAGGGGAGGGGAGTGATCTCCTCGGCCCTGGCGACTGGGTGCTCATCAATAAGATGGACATCGCCGACGCCAAGGCGGTCGCGACGGCTACGGAAACCTTGGCGGCGCGTGGCCTCACCGTGCGGACGGCGACCGCCAAGTCAGAGGGCGCAGTCGATCGCCTGAAGTCCGATCTCACGACCCATGTGGTTGCTGCGCTGTCCGGCGCCGAGTTTCCGGCGGCGACGCGTCTGCGTCATGCCGAGCGCTTACGAGAAGCGCGCGCCTATCTGGGCCGAGCGCTATCCGAACTCGAGGTCGAACTGGCAGCGGAGGATGTCCGGCTAGCGGCTCGGGCGCTGGCCAAGATCACCGGCCGCATCGACGCCGAGGATGTACTGGACCGGGTGTTTTCCAGCTTCTGCATAGGCAAGTGATGTTCCACGTGAAACGTCGACAGGTTGTCCACAGGCTGATCACAGCTCTGTCCTGAGTGTTTCACGTGAAACGTCGCCGCAGCCTGCGGACTCGCGTCGACCTTTTAGCCTTGAAGGCGTATATGTGAGTCCAGCGCCCCCGCCAGAGATCGGGGGCGTTCGCATTGAGGCGCGTACCTTGTCCAACACCTGGGATGTTATTGTCATCGGCGGCGGCCACGCCGGCTGCGAGGCGGCCAGCGCCGCCGCGCGCACGGGCGCTCGCACGCTGTTGCTGACCCACAAGCTTGAGACCATCGGCGAGATGTCCTGCAACCCGGCCATCGGCGGCCTGGGCAAGGGTCACTTGGTCCGTGAGATCGACGCGCTGGATGGGGTGATGGGGCGCATGGCCGACAAGGCCGGCATCCAATTCCGCATGCTGAACCGCTCGAAGGGTCCTGCGGTGCGTGGACCTCGCGCTCAGATCGACCGCAAGCTCTATCGCGAGGCGATGCAGGTCGAGCTCCATGCCACGGAAAACCTCGACATCATCGCCGCTGCGGCGGAAGACCTGATCGTCGAGGATGGTGTCGTCGCTGGTGTGATCGATGGGGCAGGGGTCTGGTATCGCGCCGGGCGCGTCGTCCTCACCACGGGCACCTTTCTGAAGGGCCTCATCCATCTGGGCGAGACCCGCACCCCGGCCGGTCGGGTCGGCGACGCGCCGTCGATCGGTCTGTCGGATCGCCTCTACGCCCTCGACTTTCACATGGGACGTCTGAAAACCGGCACCCCCGCGCGCCTCGACGGCTCGACCATCGCCTGGGATCGCCTGGAAATGCAGGCCGCCGACGAGGAGCCGATCCCGTTCTCGTTCCTGACCGACAAGATCGAGGTGCCGCAGATCCAATGCGGCATCACCTTCACGACTGCAGAGACCCACCAGATCATCGCCGATCGCCTGGGCGAGTCCGCCGTCTATGGCGGTCGCGCCACGGGGATAGGCCCACGATATTGCCCGTCGATCGAGGACAAGGTCGTCCGTTTCGCCGACAAGACCAGCCACCAGGTGTTCCTGGAGCCCGAGGGCCTGGACGACACGACGGTCTATCCGAATGGCGTCTCGACCTCAGTGTCCGAAGAGACCCAACTGCTGTTCCTGCGCACGATCCCGGGTCTCGAGGCCGTTGAGGTCAAGCGATACGGCTATGCGATCGAGTACGACTATGTCGATCCGCGCGAGCTTTTCCCGACCCTGGAGACCAAGCGTCTGCCGGGTCTCTATCTGGCCGGCCAGATCAACGGCACGACGGGCTATGAGGAGGCGGGGGCTCAAGGCCTGGTCGCCGGTCTCAACGCCGCACTGGCGGCTCAAGGCAAGGAGCCCGCGACCTTCGCGCGGGACGAGGCCTATATCGGCGTGATGATCGACGACCTCGTCACGCGCGGCGTCACCGAGCCCTATCGCATGTTCACCAGCCGAGCCGAGTTCCGCCTGACACTGCGCGCCGACAATGCCGACCAGCGCCTGACCGATCGCGGTATCGCCTTGGGCGTCGTCGGTCCGGTGCGGGCGAAAGCCTGGGCGGCCAAGAAAGCCGATCTCGACGCCGCTCGCACCTTCGCCCGTTCGGTCAGCCTGACCCCGCCCGAGGCGGTGAAGGCCGGCTTCAAGGTCAATGCCGACGGTCAGCGCCGCGACGTCTTCGCCATGCTGGCCTATCCGGACGTCACGCTCGACGATCTCGGCCGGGTGTGGCCGGAGGTTTTCACGTGGAACATTGCCGTGCGCGAGCAGATCGAGATCGAGGCCGCCTATGCCGGCTATCTCGACCGCCAGCGCGCCGACGCCGAGTCGTTCCGCAAGGAAGAAGACCTGCGCCTGCCGGCCGATCTCGACTACCGGGCCGTCGGCAGCCTCTCCAACGAGATCAAGGAAAAGCTAACGCGCGTTAAGCCTCTGACCCTGGGCCAGGCGGCGCGCATCGAGGGCGTGACGCCGGGCGCGCTGACAGCGCTGCTGGCTCACGTGCGGCGCTCGCATGCCGCCTGAGACCGTCCTCGCTCCCGAACCCGTTCTGGACGCGGCCGGCTTCCAGGCCTTGACCGGCGTGACCGACGGTCAGCTGGCCGATCTGGCGCGCTATCAGAATCTGTTGGCCGAATGGAACGAGGTGATGAACCTGGTCGGGCCGCTGACCATCGCCACCTATTGGACTCGCCATGCCTTGGACAGCTGGCAGCTGCTGCCGATGGCGCCCGACGCCAAGGTCTGGGCCGACCTGGGCGCCGGAGCCGGTCTGCCCGGCATCGTGCTGGCCATACTTCTGAAGGACGCCCCCGGCGCCAAGGTCCATCTCATCGAGAGCATGACCAAGCGCTGCAAGTTCCTGGTCGAGGTGGTCAAGGCGCTGGGCCTGCCGGCCCAGGTGCACAATGTCCGCGCCGAGGAGCTGGCCCTGAAGGTCGACGTCGTCACCGCGCGGGCCTGCGCGCCGATGACCAAGCTGCTCGGCTTCTCCGAGCCCTATCTGAAGCGCGGCGCGACGGGTCTTTTCCTGAAAGGACAAGATGTCGCGACCGAGCTTTCCGAGGCCGCCGCGTCTTGGAAATTCGAGTCCGAGTTGCGACCTAGCCAAAGCGACCCTCGCGGTCGGATCGTTCAAGTAAAGAGGCTTTCCCGTGTCCGCTAAGCCACCGCTCCGCGTTCTCGCTGTCGCCAACCAGAAGGGCGGGGTGGGCAAGACCACCACGGCCATCAATCTGGGCACCGCCCTGGCCGCCTGCGGCGAGAAGGTCCTGCTGATCGACGCCGATCCGCAGGGCAACTGCTCGACCGGCCTGGGCATCACCCGCCAGCAGCGCCGCACCACGCTCTATGACGTGCTGATGGGCGAGTCGCCCGTCGTCGACGCGGCCGTGGCCACCAGTCTGCCGGGCCTCGACGTCATACCGGCCGACGCCGAACTGTCGGGCGTCGAGTTGGAACTGAGCCAGGTGGCTCGTCGGTCATACCGGCTGCGCGATGCGCTGGAGCCGCTGCGCGCTCATGGCGACTACACCTATGTGCTGATCGACTGCCCGCCGTCGCTGAATGTGCTGACGGTCAACGCCATGACCGCCGCCGATGCGGTGTTCGTGCCGCTGCAGTGCGAGTTCTTCGCGCTGGAAGGCCTGACCCAATTGATCCGCACCATCGAGCGCGTGCGCGGCAGCTTGAACCCGAGCCTGGAGATCCAGGGCGTGGTGCTGACCATGTACGATCGCCGCAACAGCCTGTCCGAGCAGGTGGCCAAGGATGTTCGCGCGCACTTCGGCGACAAGGTCTATGACGCGGTCATCCCGCGCAATGTCCGCGTCTCCGAGGCGCCGTCGTTCGGCAAGCCGGTGCTGCTCTATGACATCAAATGCGCCGGCAGCCAGGCCTACCTGAAGCTGGCGCGCGAGGTGATCAACCGCGAACGCACCCGTCAGGCCGCTCAGGCCGCCTGACGTTCCTGAAGTCCAATCGATCCTGAAATTCTAGTTTGTGATGGAGTCCGCCGTGGTGGGAGAGCCGGGTATGGCCGAAGGGCGCAGGGGTCTGGGACGCGGTCTGTCCGCCCTGCTGGGCGAGGTCGACTCCGCGCCGGCCCAGGCGCCGGGCGAGCGTGTCGGTGGGACCAACGAGGCGCCGATCGAACTGCTGCGCCGCAATCCCGACCAGCCGCGCCGGACCTTCCGCGAGGAAGACCTGGTCGAGCTGTCCAACTCGATCCGCGAGAAGGGCGTGCTGCAGCCGATCCTGGTGCGTCCGGCTCCGGGCGCGGCGGGCGAATACCAGATCGTCGCCGGCGAACGCCGCTGGCGCGCAGCCCAGCGGGCGGGCCTGCGCAGCGTGCCGATCATGGTGCGCGAGCTGGACGACCTGGCGGTGCTGGAAATCGGCATCATCGAGAACGTCCAGCGCGCCGACCTGAACATTCTGGAGGAGGCGCTGTCGTACCGCGTCCTGATGGACAAGTTCGAGCGCACCCAGGAGAACATCGCCCAGACTATCGGCAAGAGCCGCAGCCATGTGGCCAACACCCTGCGCCTGCTGGCCCTACCTGAGGAAGTTCAGCAGCACCTGGTCAGCGGCGAGTTGTCGGCCGGTCATGCCCGCGCCATCGCCGCCGCCGAGGACCCCGCCGCTCTGGCGCGCGAGATCATCAACCGGGGTCTGTCGGTTCGCGACACCGAAGCTCTGGCCCGCAAGACGCCCGACGCGCGTCCGGCCAAGAACAAGGGCGGTCGTCCGCCGCGCGTGAAGGACACCGACACCCAGGCCCTCGAGGCCGACCTGTCGTCGGTGCTCGGCCTCGACGTCGTCATCGATCATCGCGGGGGCTCGGGCACGCTGACCATCAGCTACACGACGCTCGAGCAGCTCGACGACCTCTGCAACCGACTGACCCGCGGGGTCTGATCGTCTGCACGCAAAAGGGTGCAATCGCGCCCTTTTTCGAGCCTTTCGAAATCGCCTCTGTGGCGCATGGAACGACGCCTTGCCGTACTCCGGGAGGCGTCGTTTTTGTGAGAGGAGGGCGATTTTCGCTTAAAGCGCCCCAAACGATTGACCTGTAAGGGTTTCTCGAAACTCGCCCACAGCGCCGCAAAGGCCTGTTTTTCGCGGTTTTCAGCCAATTTTCGGCCGAAGGTCTGGCGAACGGCAAAATCTCCGTGCGAACGCGCGGCGCGCATCCGCACGGAAGCGAAAATCTCAGGCGCGATGCGGAATGCGAGCGAGCGCACGCATCAGCTGTCGGTCTGGTCCTTTTCGCGGGCGGCCGTCGCACGGCGCGCCTCGCGAGTCTTCTGCACATCCCAATAGCTCTCGCCGTCGTCCGGCTTGAACATCGCGCGCGGCGCGCCCTCGCGGGAGACGACGGCGAAGACGTTGTCCTTGGGATCGTAGATCAGCGTGTCGCCATTCGACCGCTTCAACGTCTCGACGCCCTTGGGCGGATGATCGACGAAGGCGTGAACCTTGACGACATAGTCGTCGACCGTCTTGGCGTCGAAGGTCTCACCGTTGCGCTCGAAGGCGCGCTGGGCGTTCTCCTCGGCGCTACGTGTGCGGTTGGCCGCCCAGAACGGCTTGCCGGCCACCAGGCGGACAGGCGCGTCGCGCGGATCCTGCCGCCGGGCCTCGCCGGAGGGGGCGACCGGCGCCTCGGTCGTATCGGCCGACGCCGTGCGTTCGCCCGCCTTGGGCGCGCGAACCGCCGAGGCGCCGCCGTCGCAACCCGCCAGCAGGATCGTCGCCAGAAGCGCCGTCGTCGTGGTGGAAAGTCTGTTCAACCCCATGATCTCACTGCCCCATTCATTCAACCTTACCGATTAATGAACGAAAGTGGAACGAGAGTCGAGTCCGTCATCAGCTTGTCCTTTGGCGGATCGCGTCGCATGGGCCATAAGAGCGGAAGGCAAAGCGGAGACGCCGGGCGTGAGCGACAAGCGGGTTCTTCTGATCGTCGGGGGCGGGATCGCCGCTTATAAGGCGCTGGAGCTTACGCGCCTGCTGCGCAAGGCCGGCGTCGGCGTGCGGCCGATCCTGACCAAGGCCGGCGCCGAGTTCGTCACGCCGCTGTCCTTGGGCTCGCTGGCCGAGGACAAGGTCTATGGCGACCTCTTCTCGCTGACCGACGAGGCCGAGATGGGCCACATCCAGCTGTCGCGCTCGGCCGACCTGGTGGTGGCGGCGCCGGCGACGGCCGACCTGATCGCCAAGGCCGCCCACGGTCTGGCCGGAGACTTGGCGTCCACGACCCTGCTGGCCACCGACAAGCCCGTGCTGATGGCGCCGGCCATGAACGTGCGGATGTGGCTGCACCCAGCCACCCAGCGCAACATCGCCGCCCTGAAGGCCGACGGCGTGACCTTCGTCGGTCCCGACGACGGCGCCATGGCCTGCGGCGAGTTTGGCCCGGGCCGCCTGGCCGAGCCGGAAACGATCTTCGCGGCGATCATGGCCGCCCTCGAAGGGCCCGCCGCGAAGCCTCTGGCCGGCAAGAAGGCCCTGGTGACGGCCGGCCCGACCTTCGAGCCCATCGACCCCGTGCGGGGCATCACCAACCGCTCCAGCGGCCGCCAGGGCTTCGCGATCGCTGAGGCGCTGGCGCAGCTGGGCGCCGAGGTCACCCTGGTCAGCGGACCGGTCTTCCTGCCCACCCCGCCGGGCGTGACGCGGATCGATGTCGAGACCGCCCGCCAGATGTTGGCCGCGAGCCAGGCGGCGCTGCCGGCTGATGTGGGCGTGTTCGTGGCCGCCGTGGCCGACTGGCGCGTGGACGAGGCCTTCGGGACCAAGTTGAAGAAGGAAAAGGGCGGTCCGCCGGCCCTGACCTTCGTCGAAAACCCCGACATTCTGGCCACGGTGTCGGCCACCGGCCCCAATCGTCCGCGCCTGGTGGTCGGCTTCGCGGCCGAGACCAATGACGTCGAACTGCACGCGCGGGCCAAGCTGTCGCGCAAGGGCTGCGACTGGATCATCGCCAACGACGTCACCGAACCCGGCGTGATGGGCGGCGACGAGAACGCCGTGCTGCTGGTCACCCGCGAGGGGACCGAGCGCTGGGAGCGCGCCGCCAAGGACGAGGTGGCCCGCGCCATCGCCGATCGGATCGCCAAGGCGCTCGCCTAGGGCTGGCCTGACGGTCGGCAAATCAGCTAGAGCCGGTCCGTCTCTTCAAGGAACCGCCGCATGTCCGCTCAGACGATCCTCTTCAAGCGCTGGGACGGCAACGCCGACCTGCCGGTCCCGACCTACGCCACCGCGGGTGCGGCCGGTTTCGACCTGCGGGCCCATGTGCCCGAAGACGCGCCGATCGTGCTGAGGCCCGGCGCGCGCTGCATGGCGCCGACCGGCTTTTCGGTCGCGATTCCGGACGGTTACGAGATGCAGGTTCGCCCGCGTTCGGGTCTCGCGTTCAAGAACGGGGTGACCGTGGTCAATGCGCCCGGCACCGTCGACAGCGACTATCGCGGCCAGGTCTGCGTATTGTTGATCAATCTGGGCGAGGAAGACTTCACCGTCCGCCGGGGCGACCGCATCGCCCAGGGGATCATCGCGGCCGCGCCGCAGTGGGCGCTGGTCGAGGTCGACGACCTGGACGCCACCGACCGGGGCGCCGGCGGCTTCGGGTCGACCGGGGTCTGAGACCCTGCGTCAGCCGTTGATGGCGCGCAGGCCCAGGAACAGGTAGCCGCCGAAGCCGGCGGCGAAGGCCGTCGCGGCGACCCAAAGCACGGGGCGGAACATGCCCAGGGGCGATTGACCGATCGGGGGTTGAACGTTCATCGGCGCATCCTTCAGCGCGGGCGTAGACGAGCGGCGAACTGAGGCCGCAGGGGCAATACGCGCTCCCCTCGACTTGGTTGCGATGGGGGACGGCTTTTAGTGTGTATCGATTCTCGCGCAAGCTGAAATTGCGACCGGTCGTCACAGCTTGACCTTAAGCCTCGCCGAGGCTGATCGCGAACGTCTTCCAATATAGATATTTGGTCAGACGACGGACATCTATTCGACCGAAACAGTCCCAGGATCAGTTTGACGCGACAAAACGTCGCGACGAGTCCCGACAAGCTTAGTTTTACCTGCCAGAAAACGATTTCAGCCGCTAAGCGCCCAGCGAACACTGGTTGAATTCAAGACAATAGACGTTTGTTAACCTTGCGGACGCACACATTTCCCCACGAACTCGGCTGGGGACCAGGCCAATGTCTAATCTCAAGGTTGCGCACAAGCTTTTGTTGGCGTTCGCCATTCTCGTCGCCGCGGTCGCCGCCGCCGGCGCGATGGTCGGCGGCAGCCTGTCGTCGATCCAGAAGATCACGCGGCTGAACGAGCACAGCTATGCCTATATCGACGCGATCGCCGATACGTCGACGGCGCTGGTCGAGCAGCAGAACGCCACGCGCGGCTATGTCGCCAGCCTGGACCCGTCGTTCGTCGAGAAGTACCGCAAGTACGGCGCGGAGTACGACGACAACTTCAAGCGCCTGCTGGCCGGCGTCGAGGACGCCGACGAGAAGGCCCGCGCCGACGCGCTGGCCGCAGCGGTGGCGACCTTCCGTCAGCAAACCGACAAGCAGATGGCCGAGGCGGCCAACCCCGCCACGGTCGATGCCGCGCGGGCCGAGATCGGCTCCAGCGGTCGCCTGACCGAAATCCGCAAGGTGCTCAAGACCATCGCCGACGAGGAAGAGCGCCAGCTGAAGGATCGCGCCGCCGAGCAGCGCGCCGCCTTCGCCGCCGCCACGATCACCCTGGTGGTCGGCGGCGCGGCCGCCGTCGGCATCGCCGTGCTGATGGGCTGGCTGCTGTCCAACGCCATCGCCGCGCCCGTCACCGCCATGACCGCCGCCATGCGCCGCCTGGCCGACGGCGACAACGAGGTCCTCGTGCCCGCCACCGGCCGCAAGGACGAGATCGGCGGCATGGCCGCGGCTGTCCTGACCTTCAAGGAAGCCGCCGTCGAGAAGCTGCGCCTGGCCGCCGAGGCTGAGCGCCAGGGCCGCCAGGTCGAGCACGAGCGCCAGTCCAACGAGGCCGGCCGCGCCGCCTCGGCCCGCGAGCAGTCGGCCGTCGTCGCCCGGGTGGGCGAGGGCCTGGAAAGCCTCGCCAAGGGCGACCTGACCTTCCGCCTGAACGAGACCTTCCCCGAGAGCTATCGCAAGCTGCAGGGCGACTTCAACGCCGCCATGGACAGGCTGGCCGAGACGATGGGCGTCATCAACGGCGCGGTCGGCGGCATCAGCGCCGGGTCGGGCGAGATCAGCCACGCCGCCGACGACCTGTCGCGCCGCACCGAACAGCAGGCCGCCTCGCTGGAAGAGACCGCCGCCGCCCTGGACGAGCTGGTGGCCACTGTGCGCCGCAGCGCCGAGGGCGCGGGCCAGGCCCGTCGGTCGGTCGAGGCCGCCCGCAAGGACGCCGAAACCGGCGGCCAAGTTGTCGACCGCGCGGTCGCGGCCATGGGCCAGATCGAGAACTCGTCGCGCGAGATCGGCAACATCATCGGCGTGATCGACGAGATCGCCTTCCAGACCAACCTCCTGGCCCTCAACGCCGGCGTCGAGGCGGCGCGGGCGGGGGAGGCGGGTCGCGGTTTCGCGGTCGTCGCCCAGGAAGTGCGGGCCCTGGCCCAGCGTTCCGCCGAAGCGGCCAAGGAGATCAAGGCGCTGATCAGCGCCTCGACCCAGCAGGTCGATGAAGGCGTGGGCCTGGTCGGCGAAACGGGCGAGGCCCTGCGCCGCATCACCGCCGGCGTCGTCGAGATCAACCGCACGGTCGCCGAGATCGCGGCCTCGGCCGAGGAGCAGGCCACCGGGCTCGCCCAGATCAATACGGCCGTCAACCAGATGGACCAGGCCACCCAGCAGAACGCCGCCATGGTCGAGCAATCGACCGCCGCCAGCCACGCCCTTTCCAACGAAGCGGCGGAACTGTCGCGCCTGGTCGCGCGCTTCCGGCTGGCCGACGCCGAAGACCGTCCGAGAAGCCGCGCGGCCTGATCGCCAGGCGGTTAACCGCGCCCGCGAAACTCTTTGCCCAGCGGTTGTTGATTTCTGGACGGGTGCGTCCATTTATCACTTGCCGAGCGCGCCGGACCCTTCTATCCGGCGCATCGGAGCTGTTGGGTTCGTTCGGGGTATTGGGTCATGGCCGCGTCAGAAAAGAAGAAGCTTGTTCCAATGATCGTCGGCGGCGTCGCCGTCGTGGCGATCGCGGTCGGCGGCACGCTCTGGTTCATCGACAAGGAGCGGTTCGAGTCGACCGACAACGCCTTCGTCCAGGCCGACACCGTCCAGGTCAGCCCGCAGATCTCCGGCAACGTCATCGAAGTGCTGGTGGCCGACAACCAGCGGGTCGAGCCCGGCCAGGTGCTGGCCCGCATCGACCCCTCGACCTTCCAGGCCAAGCTGGACCAGGCCCTGGCCAACGCCCAGGCGCTGGACGCGGCCATCAGCGCGGTCGACGACAAGGCGTCGCTGGAACAGGCCCTTATCGCCCAGAAGGCGGCCGGGGTGTCCAGCGCCCAGGCCGACGCCAGCCGCGCCAAGGCCGATCTCGACCGCTATGACAGCCTGGCCCACCAAGGCTGGGTCTCGCAGCAAAAGGTCCAGACCACCCGGGCCGGCGCCACCCAGTCGGCCGCCGCCGTCGCCAGCGCCCAGGCCGCCCTCGAGGCCGAGAAGCGCGCCGCCCAGTCGCTGGGCTCGGCCAAGGCCCAGACCATCGCCCAGGCCGCCGCCGCCCACGCCGCCGTGGAGCAGGCCAAGCTCGACCTGGACCGCACCGTGATCCGCGCGCCCGTGGCCGGCGTCGTCGGCGCCCGCTCGGTGCGTCCCGGCCAGCTGGTCCAGCCCGGCGTCTCGCTGATGTCGGTGGTGCCGCTGGGCCAGAGCTATGTGGTCGCCAACTTCAAGGAAACCCAGGTTTCACGCCTGCGTGTGGGCCAGCCGGTCGAGATCAAGGCCGACGCCTTCGGCAAGCAGGTCATCCACGGCAAGGTCGACAGCTTCGCCCCGGCCACCGGCCAGGAGTTCGCCCTGATCCCCGTCGAGAACGCGGTCGGCAACTTCACCAAGATCACCCAGCGCCTGCCGGTGAAGATTGCCGTCGACCGCTCCAAGTACGGCGCGGCCCTGCGCCCGGGTCTGTCGGTCGAGATCAAGGTCGACGTGCGCGATCGTTCGGGTCCGTCCTTCGCCGAGGCCGGCCAGATCTCGCCGCAGGTCGCCCGCGAAGGTTCGACCCGCTAAGGGCCCGGCCATGACCGCCGCCGCCATCCCCGCTTCCGGCGCCGCCGCGGCGCCGCCCGCCACGCCGCAGGTCGACTGGACCAAGCTGATGCTTGGCTTCGGGGCCATGGTCATCGGCCAGTTCATGGCCATTCTCGACATCCAGATCGTGGCGGCCTCGCTGCCGCAGATCCAGGCCGGGGTCGGCGCCAGCGCCGACCAGGTGAGCTGGATCCAGACCGCCTACCTGATCCCCGAGGTCGTGATGATCCCGCTGTCGGGCTATCTGTCGCGGCTGTGGGGCACGCAGAAGGTCTATCTGGCCTCGTGCACCGGCTTCATCGTCATGAGCGTGCTGACGGGCCTGTCCTCGTCGATCGACATGATGATCCTGACGCGGGCCCTGCAGGGCTTCATCGGCGGGGCGATGATCCCGACGGTATTCGCAGTGGCCTTCACCGCCTTCCCGCCCGAACGCCGGATCACCGCCAGCGTCATCATGGGCCTGATCGTCACCCTGGCGCCCACGGTGGGCCCCACCCTGGGCGGCCACCTGACCGAGTGGCTGTCCTGGCGCTGGCTGTTCTTCATCAACGTGCCCACCGGTCTGGTGGTGCTGTTCGGCGTCGCCCGCTGGGGCCAGTTCGACAAGGGCGATCCCAGCCTCTCCAAGGGCTTCGACTGGTTCGGCCTGGGCGTGATGGCCACCTTCCTTATGAGCCTGCAGTTCGTGCTGGAAGAGGGCGCCAAGAACAGCTGGTTCGAGGACGATCTGATCCTGGGCCTGTCGGTCCTGGCCGCCGTCACCGGCGTGCTCTTCGTCTGGCGATCCCTGACCTACAACAACCCGATCGTCGAACTGCGGGCCTTCGCCAATCGCAACTTCTCGATCGGCGTCGCGATGACGGCCGTGTCGGGCGCCAGCCTGTTCGGCGGCACCTTCCTGCTGCCGCAGTTCCTGGGCCGCGTGCGCCACTATTCGGCGTCCGAGGTCGGCACCACGATGATCATCTCGGGCCTGTCGATGTTCGCCACCGGTCCGATCGCCGGCCGCCTGGTGCGCAAGGTCGATCCGCGCCTGCCGATGTTCATCGGCTTCCTTCTGGCCGGCTGGGGCATGTACATGGCCCACGGCGTGACCAAGGACTGGGGTTTCTGGGAGTTCGCGGGCGTTCAGGCTTGCCGCGGCGTCGGCGTCATGATCGCCATGATTGCAACGCAACAGATCACGATGAGCACCTTGCCCCAGCACATGGTCAAGAACGCCTCCGGCCTGGTGAACCTGTCACGCAACACCGGCGGCGCCATGGGCCTGGCCCTGCTGGCCACCAGCATCACCCAGCAGACGGCGCTCTACTACAACGACCTGTCGTCCAAGGTGGCCCAGGGCAATGTCGAGGCCTCGACCATGATGACGGGCCTGGCCGCCCGCATGGCCCAGCTGGGCGTGTCCGATCCCGACGGCGCGGCCCGCAAGGCCTTCTCCGGCTTCCTGCAACAGCAGGCGACGGTGATGGCGTTCGGCGACAGCTTCACGCTGCTGGCCATCGGCTGCTTCGTCGCCGCCGGGGTGTCGCTGCTGGCCAAGCCGGCCAAAAACGCCCCGCCGCCGCCCTCGGACGCCCACTGATGCCCAGGGTTCCCGGACAGATCGACGTCGCCAAGACCGAGGCCATCCTCGACGCCGCGGTCGAGGTGATCGGCGAGCGCGGCCTGTCGGCGCCGATGGAGGAGATCGCCCGCCGCGCGGGGGTCTCCAAGCAGACGGTCTACAACCACTATGGTTCGAAGGCCGAGCTGATGCGGGCCCTGATGGCCCGCCGCGTGGCCCAGATCACCGCGCCGCTGCGCGATCCGGGCGCCGTCGACCATCCGCGCGAAGCCCTGACGGCCTATGCCCGCTCGATGCTGGAAACGGTGATCACCACCAAGAGCTATTCAATCATGCGGGTGATCATGCTGGGCGCCGGCGAGATGCCCGACATCGCCCACGAGGTGTTCGAGGCCGGGCCGCGCCACGCGCGCCGACAGCTGGCGGCGTTCCTGGAGACCGAGACGCGCCTGGGCCGGCTGAAGGTCGACAACTACGACCAAGCGGCGGAGTTCTTCTCCGGCATGGTCATGGGCCACAGCCAGCTGCGCTCGCTGCTGCGCCTTCCGTCCGACAAGACCGAGGCCGAGTTCGACAGCCTCGCGGGCGAGGCCGCGGAGCGGTTCCTGCGGGCCTACGCGCCGTAAGGTCCTGAGTCCTTCGAGGCCCGCTGCGCGGGCGTCTCAGGATGAGGGATTCGACACAACCGTCCTCATCCTGAGGTGCGAGCCGTCGGCGAGCCTCGAAGGACGCACGACGGCTCAAACCAAGCCTTAGGCTTCGGCTTCGTCGGGCATGCCCATCATGTGGAAGCCGGCGTCGACGTGAACGACTTCGCCCGTGGTCGACTTACCCAGGTCCGAGACCAGCCACAGGGCGGCGCCGGCGACGCCTTCCATCGAGGTGTCTTCCTTCATGGCGCTGAACGCCCGGCCCTGGGCGATCATGCCGCGGCCGCCGGCGATGCCGGCCAGGGCCAGGGTGCGCATGGCGCCGGCCGAGATGGCGTTGACGCGGATGCCCTTGGGGCCCAGGTCGCGGGCGATATAGCGGGTCGCCGCTTCCAGGGCGGCCTTGGCCACGCCCATGGTGTTGTAGTTCGGGATGGTCCGCTCCGACCCCAGATAGGTCATGGTGATCAGCGACCCGCCGTTGGGCATGATCTTGGCCGCGCGCTTGGCGACGTCCACGAAGCTGAAGGCCGAGATGTTCATGGCCAGCAGGAAGCCGTCACGGGTGGTGTTGTCGACGAACGAGCCCTTCAGCTCGTCCTTGTTGGCGAAGGCCACCGAGTGGACGACGAAGTCGATCGTGCCGAACTTTTCCTCGATGGCGGCGAAAGCGGCGTCCATCGAAGCGTCGTCGGTGACGTCGGCCGGCACCAGGGTGGTGACGCCGATGCTTTCGGCCAGCGGGCGCACGCGACGCTCAAGGGCTTCACCCTGGTAGGTGAAGATCATTTCCGCGCCCTGGGCGGCCAGCTGCGAGGCGATGCCCCAGGCGATGGAGTTGTGATTGGCCACGCCCATCACGAGGCCCTTCTTGCCCCGCATCAGCTCGCCCTTGGGAAATGCGTAATCGTCGGCCATGGGTTGGCTCTCCTGAAATCCTTGCCCGCTAGCTAGCAGGACCCATCGCGCCGTGGAACCCCCGGGCCCGCCCCGGGGCTAGTAGGCGCGGACCGTCCGCAGCACCGTCCGGCCGATGAAACCAGCGACGGCGCGGGCGCTGACCCGGGCCAGCTTGCCGTCCAGGCGCGGCCAGACCCAGCCGCCGGTCCGCAGGTTCGAGGGCAGGCGCAGCTGCAGCTTGCCGCGCGCCAGATTGGAATAGCGCGGGGTGTAGTAGAGGCAGTTCTCGAAGAAATAGTGGGTCACCAGCGAGCGACGGGTGGCGTCCTCCCGGCCGATGGCCGCGCCGCCGTGGGCCAGGTTGGCGGCCCAGACCAGGGCCTGGCCCTTCTTCAGCAGGGCCAGCTGGGGCGCATCGTCCAGCTGACGGGCGAAGGCGGGCTCGTAGGTACGCTCATAGTCCTCGACGGTCGGGACACGATCGGCGATCCCGGCCTCGGCCATGCCGAACACGGGCCGCCGGTGGCTGCCGGGATGATAGAACAGCGGCCCGGCGTCGGGCGCGACGTCCTCTAGGGCGAACCAGACCCCGCACATGAAACGCTGCGGCTCGCTGTGGAAATGGACGGCGTCGCTGTGGGCCCGCTGCTCGCTGCCGACCAGGAAGTTCAGGGTCTGGAAGGCGAAGGGTCGGCGGCCATAGGCCAGGCGCAGGCGCTGCTCGATGATCGGCAAGGTGGACAGGGTCCGCACCGCCGGCGAGCGTCGCCAGGCGTCCTGGGCCCGCCGGGCGCCCTTGGCGAAGTATTTCTCGGTCTCGGCCACGACCTGGTCGCACAGCGCCAGGCCTTCGGGTCCAAGATCGATGATGGCGACCCCGTCGCGCTGCAGGTCGGTGACGAAGGCGCGCTCGGCCGCGTCCGCGCCGACGGCGGCGAGATAGGTCTCGACCCGATCGCTCTCGACCCAAGGGATCGGAGCCTCGTCCTGGATACGCATCGTCCGCCGCCCCCGGAGGTCACTGATCCTTTCATAACCGGTTGGCGCAGATCAAATCAACCTCAGGTCGCGTGTCGCGCGAGAGGCTCAAGCGATGTCGAGATCGGCCGGCGCCAGACCCGCCAGACGCCTTTGGTGCGCGGTTTCGAAGGCGGCTTCGAGGGTCCGCGCAAAGGCGCTCGGATCGAAGGCGGAGGACGTCTCGATCGCCAAGGTCAACCTTTGCTTGAGCGCGCCCAGCGCCTTGGGGTCCTTGGCCAGCGCGGTGGCCGTCGCCACGTAGATCGCCGGATCGGCGGCGATCAGGTCCGGCAGGTCCAGGGCGGTCAGCAGGCTGGCGGCCACGCGACTGGCGAAGCTCCGGCCCGGCAGGGTCAGCACCGGAACGCCCATCCGCAGGGCGTCGCTGGCGGTGGTGTGGGCGCCATAGGGCCAGCTGTCCAACACCAGATCCGCCAGGGCCTGGCGCGCCAGGTGCTCGGCGTGCGGGGCGGGCGCGGCGAACACCAGCCGGGCCGGATCGACCCCAACCTTGGCGGCCTCGGCGCGGAGGTTGGTCTCGACGCCGGGCGCGCCCGCGTAGAGCCACAGCACGCTGGCGGGCGCGGCGCGCAGGATGTCCATCCATGTCGCGAAGGTCTCGGGCGTGATCTTGCCGGGGTTGTTCAGGCAGCCGAACACGAAGGCGTCGCGCGGCAGGCCGACCGCTTTGCGTACGGGGGCGGAGAGGGGCGGGGAGAGCGCGTCGTTGGGCTGGTACAGCGGCAGGCGGATCACCGCCTCGGTGAAATCGCGCGCGGCGCCGGCGGGCAGGACCACGCGATCGGCGACCACATAGTCGGCATAGGGCGCGGCCAGCGTTCCAGGATAACCCAGCCAGCTGATCTGCACCGGCGCGGCGCGATGGGCCAGGATCCCAGGACGGCCGTCCTGGGTGTAGCCCTTCAGGTCCACGACGATGTCGACGCCCATCGTCCGGGCCAGGCTGGCCACGGCGGCGTCGGACATCCGCCGCACGTCGATCCGCCGCTCGAACGCCGCGTTCAGCCGCTCGCGCATGGGACCCTTCAGGTCGGGTCCGTAGGAGAGGGCGATGATCTCGAAGCGCGCGCGGTCATGGGCTTCCAGCACGCCGGCCATCAGACGGGCGGTGGCGTGATCGTGCAGGTCGGCCGACAGATAAGCGACGCGGATGCGCTCGCCCGGCGGGCGCTCGGGCCATGACGGCGGAGGGACGGCCTCAGGGGCGGCGAGGGCGGCGCAGGCCTTGTGCAGGGCCGGATCGTCGAACGCCGCCAGGGCCGCGAACGGGCTGATGGCCAGGCGGCCGGCGTCCAACTCGGCGCGGACCAGACCCTTCAGCGCGGCGTCGTCGCGCCAGTCGCAACTCTGGCGGCGGGCGTGCAGCAGGTCGCCCAGGGCGCGGGGATAGCGAGGGTCCAAGGCGACCACCGCTTCCAGGTCGAGCGCGGCCTCGGCCGGGCGGCCCAGCAGCGCCATCAGGGCGGCGCGATTGGCCAGGGCCTTGGGATCGCGAGGCGCGGCCTGGATGGCGCGGCCGTGGGCGGCCAGAGCCTGGTCGAAGCGGCCCAGGTCCGACAGCGCCACGCCCAGATTGCACAGGGCGTCCGGAAAGCCCGGCGAGAGGACGAGGGCTTCCTGGTAGGCCTCCAGAGCCTTGTCGGGCTGCCCCAGGCGGCGCAGGGCCACGCCCTTGGCGTTTAGCACCACCGGATTGTCGGGATCGCGGGCCAGGGCCGCCTCGCAGGCGCCCAGGGCCTCGTCGTCGCGCCCCAGGGCGACCAGGGCCGCCGCCCGGGCCGACAGCACGCCGGCGCGGACCGGATCCAGGCCCAGGGCTCGGTCCAGGGCGACCAGCGCCTCCTGGGTCAGGCCCAAGGACAGCCGCGCCGCGCCCAGCAGGTGCCAGGCCTCGATCGAGGTCGGGTTGTCGGCAATGACCCGTTCGCAGACCTCGGCCGCCTCGGCGGTCCGGCCGACGCGAAAAAGGTCGAAGGCCTGGCGTGCGGTCACCAAGCCTCCCGGATCCTAGTCGGCCTTGCTGAAGATCAGCGTGCCGTTGGTGCCGCCAAAGCCGAAGCTGTTGGACATCACCGTGGTCAGCGGCTTGTCGGAGCGCTCGAGCAGGATCGGCAGGTCGGCGAACTCGGGGTCGAGGTTTTCGATATTGGCGCTCTGGGCGGCGAAGCCGTTGTCGAGCATCAGGATCGAATAGATCGCCTCCTGCGCGCCGGCCGCGCCCAGGCTGTGGCCGGTCAGCGACTTGGTCGACGAGATCAGCGGGGCCTTGTCGCCGAAGACGTCGCGCACCGCGCCCATCTCCTTGCTGTCGCCGACCGGCGTCGAGGTGCCGTGCGGGTTCAGATAGTCGATCGCGCGGCCGCCGGCCTCGGCCATGGCCAGTTTCATGCAGCGCGCCGCGCCCTCGCCCGACGGGGCGACCATGTCGTAGCCGTCCGAATTGGCGGCGTAGCCGACCAGCTCGCCGTAGATCTTGGCCCCGCGCGCCTTGGCGTGCTCGTACTCTTCCAGCACCACGATGCCGGCGCCGCCGGCGATCACGAAGCCGTCGCGGTCCTTGTCATAGGCGCGGCTGGCCACGGCTGGGCGGTCGTTGAAGTTGCTGCTCATGGCGCCCATGGCGTCGAACAGGTTCGACAAAGTCCAGTCCAGCTCCTCGCAGCCGCCGGCGAAGACGATGTCCTGCTTGCCCAGCTGGATCTGTTCGGCGCCCGCGCCGATGCAGTGGGCGCTGGTCGCGCAGGCCGAGCTGATCGAATAGTTGATCCCGCGGATCTTGAACCAGGTCGACAGCACCGCCGACGGGCCCGAGCTCATGGCCTTGGGCACCGCGAACGGACCGATCCGCTTGGGACCCTTTTCCTTGGTCGTGGCTGCGGCCTCGACGATCACCTTGGTGGACGGCCCGCCCGAACCGACGATCAGGCCGGTGCGCTCGTTGGAGATGTCGCCCTCTTCCAGGCCCGAGTCCGCGATCGCCTGTTCCATGGCGATATGGGCGTAGGCCGTGCCGGGAGCCAGGAAACGCGCCGCGCGGCGGTCCACCAGGGCTTCCCAGGAGTCGAGCTTGACGGTGGCGTGGACCTGGCAGCGGAAGCCCAGCTCCGCATAGTCCGGAGCGGCGACCACGCCCGACTTGGCCTCGCGCAGCGAAGCCAGCACCTCGGCGGCGTTGTTGCCGATGGACGAGACGATACCCAGTCCGGTTACGACGACGCGACGCATGAAACTTCCTCTTCTCTCCCCGGATCCAAAGGGGACCGACTCTCTAACGGCCGATCCTACGGCTGGATCACGACGCCATCTGCTCGGCGGTGAACAGGCCGACCTTCAGGTCCTTGGTTTCGTAGATCACCTTGCCATCGGCCTCCAGGACGCCGTCGGCGATGCCCATGACCAGCTTGCGCATGATCACGCGCTTGAGGTCGATCTTGTAGACGACCTTCTTGATGTCCGGCGTGACCTGACCGGTGAACTTCACTTCGCCGACGCCCAGGGCCCGGCCGCGGCCGGGACCGCCAGACCAGCCCAGGAAGAAGCCGACCAGCTGCCACAGGGCGTCCAGGCCCAGGCAGCCCGGCATGACCGGGTCGCCGATGAAGTGGCAGGCGAAGAACCAGAGGTCGGGATTGATGTCGAACTCGGCCTCGACATAGCCCTTGCCGTACTTGCCGCCCTCGGACTCGATCCGGACGATGCGATCGAACATCAGCATCGGCGGCGCCGGCAGCTGGGCGTTGCCGGGACCGAACAGTTCGCCGCGTCCGCAAGCCAGGAGTTCGTCGAAGGTGTAGGAGCTTTGTTGCATGTGCAGGCCCTAGCACGACGTCGGGTCGCGCCTCAATGTTACTTTCGGTAACGCTTGTGAACGACAGGCGCTCCGCGAGGGCGCCAATTGCCTGTCAGTGCTTGCACTGCACCTGGGGCGCGGCGCCCCAGATCTCGCTTTCGCGCGCCCAGCCATGCGAGCCCTCGGCCTTCAGCCGGCACCAGCCCTTGTCGCACTTGTCGAGATTGGCGGTCGAGCGGCCGCGCAGCCAGGCGTTGATCTTGGCGCCGTCCTTGGGGCTGGCCAGCAGGGCCAGGGGCGTGGGCTGCACGCGCATGGCGGTGCGCCGGCCGTCGGTGGTGCGCTTGTGCACCCAGGCCAGGCCGCCTTCCGGATCGCAGACCCGCCGCCATTCGCGGGTTTCGGCCACCACCTGCACCGGCAGGCCCTTGGCCTTGTAGACCCACAGCAGGCGATGGTCTTCGTCGGGGCCGTTGCGGGCGTTGACGGTCTCGTATTTCAGCGACACGTAGCGCGGCACGTCCAGACCCGACGGGGTCAGGCGCGGCGGATCGGCGGCGCCGGCGCTGGAGGCCATGCCGATCAGCATCAGGGCGGCCGCTCCGGCCAGGGCCAGACCACCTGGCGAACGTTGTTTGCAAATCGACGGCATGTTGCTTGGCCCCACCGGGCCCCTTTGCTACAGCTTTTGAACGCCCGTCAGAGAGAGCTTTTCAAACCGCCCATGGCAGCCCGCAAGCTCAAAGTCGTCGTCACCCGCAAACTCCCCGATCCGGTGGAGACGCGGATGTGCGAGCTGTTCGACACAGAACTCAACGTCACCGACAAACCCTTGACGGCGGATGAACTGGTTGACGCCATGAGCCGCGCCGACGTGCTCGTGCCGACGATCACCGATCGGATCGACTCGCGCCTTCTGTCGCGATCCGGCGATCGGCTCAAGCTGATCGCCAATTTTGGCGCCGGCGTGGACAATATCGACGTCGCCACCGCCAATGCGCGCGGCATCATCGTCACCAACACCCCGGGCGTCCTGACCGAGGACACCGCCGACCTGACCATGACCCTGATCATGGCCGCCTCGCGCCGCGTGGTCGAGGGCGCCGAGGTGGTCAAGGCCGGCGGCTTCCAGGGCTGGTCGCCGACCTGGATGCTGGGCCGTCGCCTGTGGGGCAAGCGCCTGGGCATCATCGGCATGGGCCGCATCGGCCAGGCCGTGGCCCGCCGCGCCAAGGCGTTCGGCATGCAGGTGCACTATCACAACCGCAAGCCCGTCAGCCCGCGCATCGCCGAGGAGCTGGGCTGCACCTACTGGGAAAGCCTGGACCAGATGCTGGCCCGGATGGACTTCATCTCGGTCAACTGCCCGCACACACCGGCCACCTATCACCTGCTGTCGGCCCGCCGGCTGAAGCTGCTGCGGCCGCACAGCATCCTGGTCAACACCGCGCGCGGCGAGGTGATCGACGAAGGCGCCCTGGCCAACATGCTGGCGCGCGGCGAGCTCGCGGGCGCGGGTCTCGACGTCTATGAGCACGAGCCGGCGATCAATCCCAAGCTCCTGAAGCTGCCCAATGTCGTGCTGCTGCCTCACATGGGCTCGGCCACGGTCGAGGGCCGCGTCGACATGGGCGAGAAGGTCATCGTCAACGTGAAGACCTTCATGGACGGCCACCGTCCGCCGGATCGCGTCATCCCGTCGATGCTGTAGGGGTTCGCGACGCTCAGGGCGCCGCCGTCGGATAGACCTTGGCCGTCAGCCATCCCTTCAGGTCCCGGGCCGAGCGGTCGGGGATCTGTTCCATCGGCACGTGGCCGACCTCGGGATAGAGGATCAGGGTCGAGCCCGGTATGGCCGAAGCGAACCGCTGGCCGTCGCTGGCGGGGATCAGCCTGTCTTCCTGGCCGAACATGACCAGCGTCGGCGCCTTGATCCGCGACAGCAGCTCCGGGCTCGCCCGGCGATGGGGGCCGGCCTGGAGGGCCAGCAGGATGTCGCGGTGGCCGGGCGCGCGGGCCAGTTCGACATAGCGGTCGACCAGCACCTCGTTGGCCAGCTTCGGGTCCAGATAGGCCGAGCGCAGGCCCTGGCGGATCAGCGGGCGGACGTCGATGTCGCGCAGCAGCGCCCGGCCCCAAGGCGTCTTCAGGATGGTGAAGATCAGGGCGTCGTTCTGACCGCTGGGCGCCCAGCCGGCGGAATCGACCAGCACCAGGCCCTCGACGCGGTCCGGATGGTCGACCGCATAGCCCCAGGCCACGCCGCCGCCCATCGAATTGCCGACCACGGTGAATCGCTCGGCGCCCAGGCGGCGGGTGAGCTGGTCGACGATCGCCTCATAGCCCTGGCGGCCGGCCGCATAGCCCTGGTCCGCCCGGGTCAGACCGTGGCCCGGCAGGTCCAGGCTGATGACCCGGTAGTCGTCCTTCAGCGCCCGGACCCAGGGCTCCCAGGCGTGCAGCGAGGCCGCATAGCCGTGGACCAGAACCAGGGTGGGCCCTTCGCGGCGCCCCTCGTCGCGGTAGTGCACGCGCAGGCCGCCGGGAAGGTCCATCCAGCGCGAGGCCGGACTGTCGTACTTGGCCTCGAGCGTGTCGAAGGGGATGTCCTTGCGCTGCAGGGCCAGCCAGCCGACGGCGGTCAGCGCCGCGATCAGGGCCAAGGCGATCAGCAGACTGCGGACCAGCGTCTTCATGCGGCTCTCCCCCGAGAAACCCTTATATTGTTGGGGATAGAGAGCGCCCGAAGGCGCGGGTCGTCAACCGCCGCAAGCGGGACAGGCCGGATCGGGACCGATCCTCACCGTCCGGGTCTCGGCCTCCAAGGCGTCGTAGATCAGCAGCCGGCCCGCCAGGGGCTGACCCGCGCCGGTGATCGTCTTGACCGTTTCCAGGGCCATCATCGACCCGATCACGCCGGCCAGGGCCCCCACGACGCCGACCAGGGCGCAGGTCTCGGCGTCCGGCGGGGTCTCGGGCACGAGGCAGCGATAGCAGGGCCGGCCGTGGAACACCCCGACCTGGCCGGTCCAGCGACCCAGAGCCCCGCTGACCAGGGTCTTGCAGTGGACCACGCAGGCGTCGCTGGCGGCGAAGCGGGTGGCGAAGTCGTCTGTGCCGTCCAGGATCAGGTCATACTGCGAGACCAGGTCGCCGGCGTTGTCGGCGTCCAGCCATACCGGATGGGCCTCGACCACCACATTGGGATTGATCGCGATCAGGCGCTCGGCGGCCACCTCGACCTTGGGCCGGCCGACGTCCGGCGTCTGATACAGCACCTGGCGCTGCAGATTGGACAGCGACACCGCATCGGCGTCGGCCAGGCCCAGGGTTCCCACCCCCGCGGCGGCCAGGTACAGCGCGGCCGGCGCGCCCAGCCCGCCCATGCCGACCAGCAGGACGCGGGCCGCCTTCAGCTTCTGCTGTCCCGGCCCGCCGATCTCGCGCAGCACCAGATGGCGGGCATAGCGTTCGACCTCGCCGTCCGAAAAGCTCATCGCGCTTGATCTCCGCAGTCAGCCTCGCCACATGCGAGACATGCAAAACAGCAATTCCTTCCCCGACTGGCATGGCACCACGATCTTGGCGGTGCGCAAGAACGGGCAGACCGTGATCGCCGGCGACGGACAGGTCTCCATGGGCCCAACCGTCGTCAAGGGCAACGCCCGCAAGGTGCGCCGCCTGGCCGGCGGCAAGGTGATCGCCGGTTTCGCCGGGGCCACGGCCGACGCCTTCACCCTGATCGAGCGGCTGGAAGCCAAGCTGGAGCAGTATCCCGACCAGCTGGCCCGGGCCTGCGTGGACCTGGCCAAGGACTGGCGCACCGACCGCTACCTGCGCAAGCTGGAGGCCATGTTGCTGGTCGCCGACGCCACGGCGATCTACACGGTCACCGGCGTGGGCGATGTGCTGGAGCCGGGCGAAAGCGCGGGCGGCGGTTCGGTGGCGGCCATCGGCTCGGGCGGAAACTATGCGCTGGCCGCCGGCAAGGCCTTGATCGACCAGGATCTTTCGGCCGAGGAGATCGCCCGCAAGGCGATGGGCATCGCCGCCGAGATCTGCGTCTACACCAATGGCAACCTGACCGTGGAGACGGTCTAGCCTTACCGCGAATTCACGGGTCAGACCGGCCCTACCGGGCTTAGCTTGCCGCCAAACGGGCGGGAGCTATCGATCATGCGCATCTTCATCGTGGCGGCGGCCTTGAGCCTGGCCGGTCCGGCCTTGGCCCGTTCCGCGCCCACCGATCAGGTGGTGGCCGCCGAGCGCGCCTTTGCGGTCGACGGCGCGGCGATGGGGATCAAGAGCTCGTTCCTGAAGCATTCGGCCGCCGACGCGCTGGTGTTCCAGCCCGATCCGGTCAACGCCCACCAGTCGCTGTCGGCCCAGCCCGACGGACCGCCCGGACCCAAGCTGGAATGGTGGCCCCTGTTCGCCGGCGTCTCGCGCGACGGGAATTTCGGTTTCACGACAGGGCCTTACGCCTTCGACGGCGCACGCAAGGGTCACTATTTCACCGTCTGGAAGCGCCAGGCCGACGGCGGCTGGAAGTGGATCTTCGACGGCGGCGCGGCGGCTGATCCTAAGGCCGAGGCGGGACCCGACGGGGCGGTGGTCTCCCTGCCCGTCTCGACCGCTGGCGCGGCCTCTTCCGAAGCGGCCAAGGCCGAGGTGGCGGCGATCGAGGCCGCCCTGGCGCTCGAGGCGGCCAAGGACCAGAAGGCCGCGCACCTGGCCCGCCTGGAGGCCGACGGCCGGCTCTACGTCGCCCCGTTGCCGCCCGCCAAGGGCGAGGCGGATTTTCCTGCGACCCTGGGCGGTTGGCCCGCGACCTTCACGTTCTCGCCGCTGGGCGCCGAGGCTGCGGGATCGGGCGATCTGGTCTGGACCTATGGCGACGCCCGCTGGACCCGCGACGGCCAGGACCGCCGGGGCCACTACGCCCGGATCTGGCAGAAACGCGCCCAGGGCTGGGCGCTGGTCTTCGCCGAAATCGTGCCGGCCCCTCCCGCCAGGCCTTGAGAGCCCCTATCTCGACCGCATGACCGAGTTTTCTCCCCGCGAAATCGTTTCCGAGCTCGACCGCTTCATCGTCGGCCATACCGAGGCCAAGAAGGCCGTCGCCGTGGCCCTGCGCAACCGCTGGCGCCGTCGGCGCGTGCCCGCCGACCTGCGCGACGAGGTCACGCCCAAGAACATCCTGCTGATCGGCCCCACGGGCGTGGGCAAGACCGAGATCGCCCGGCGCCTGGCCAAGCTGGCCCAGGCCCCGTTCCTGAAGGTGGAAGCCACCAAGTTCACCGAGGTCGGCTATGTCGGCCGCGACGTCGACCAGATCGTCCGCGACCTGGTGGAAAGCGCCCTGGCCATGGTTCGTGACAAGCGCCGGGCCAGCGTGCGCGCCAAGGCCGAGGCCGCCGCCGAGGAGCGCATCCTCGACGCCCTGACCGGCCCCGGCTCGACCGCCGCCCGCGAAAGCTTCCGCAAGAAGCTGCGGGCCGGCGAGCTGGACGACAAGGAGATCGAGCTGCAGTTGGCCGACACGGGCGGCGGCGGCATGTTCGAAATCCCCGGCCAGCCCGGCGCTTCGGTGCTGAACTTGTCGGAGATGATGAAGAATTTCGGCGGGGGTCGCACCAAGACCCACAAGACCACCGTCGCCGGCGCCCACGCCCCGCTGATCGCCGAGGAAAGCGACAAGCTGCTGGACCAGGAGGCGCTGACCCAGGAGGCCGTCGAGCTGGCCGAGAACCACGGCATCGTCTTCCTCGACGAAATCGACAAGGTCGCCTCCTCGTCCCAGCGCGGCGGGGCCGACGTGTCCCGCGAGGGCGTGCAGCGCGACCTGCTGCCGCTGATCGAGGGCACGACGGTGTCGACCAAGCACGGGCCGGTGAAGACCGACCACATCCTGTTCATCGCCTCAGGCGCCTTCCACGTGGCCAAGCCCAGCGACCTGCTGCCCGAGCTGCAAGGCCGCCTGCCGATCCGCGTGGAGCTGAAGGGCCTGACCCGCGACGACCTGCGCCGGATCCTGACCGAGCCGGAGGCCAACCTGATCCGCCAGCACCAGGCGCTGATGCTGACCGAGGGCGTGACCCTGGTGTTCACCGACGACGCCGTCGACGCCCTGGCCGACGCGGCCGTGGCCGTGAACGGCTCGGTCGAGAACATCGGCGCCCGCCGGCTGCAGACGATCCTGGAGAAGGTGGTCGAGGAGATCAGCTTCTCGGCCGCCGATCGCTCAGGCGAGACCGTGACGATCGACGCGGCCTATGTGCAGGCGCGCGTCGGCGCCCTGGCGGCCAACGCCGATCTCAGCCGGTTCATTCTGTAGGGATCGTCCGGGCCGTCGGCCCCCGCGTCCGGGGGTGCGACGGCATGTCGCACAGGTTAGGAGGCGCGGCGGCGGCTCTGCTGGTCCAGCGACAGGATTTCCGGAGGTTCGTTGCTGACATAGAGGCTGGCGAAGCCGCTCTCCGACAGCGTCCAGGTCTCCTCGCGCGACTGGCCCGGCGTGACCAGATCGCCGCGGAAGGCTTCGCGGAAGCGGCGGTCGCGGAAGGCCAGCAACTCGTTCCACTGCGAAGGCTTGGGCGGCGAAATCGCCATTTCACGCAGCAAAGCCTGGCATTCCGGCGTCAGGTTCGGACTGCGGTGAAGGACCTTTCCGCTGATCTTGATGATCGGCGCCACAAGGTCGCGGATGCGTTGCCGCATGCTCAACATGATTTCCCCCCCGGTCGAAATCGTCGTTAATCGGAGCATTCGCCCACTCACGCTTTTCGTCAAGAGGACACCGTTCAGGCGACAGCGTTCGCCCAACGCGCGAATCTGACTCGATCCTGGTCAGGCTGACGTCGCGACCGCCTCCATTCCGAGCATCGCGGCTTTCCGCGCCAACCCCCAGTGGTAGCCGGTCAGGCGTCCGCTCTTGGCGATGGCGCGGTGGCAGGGGATCAGCAGCGAGATCGGATTGGCCCCGATCGCCCCGCCGGTGGCCTGGTAGGCCCTGGGGTTTCCGGCCCATTGGGCGACCTGGCCATAGGTGGCCGTCTCGCCGGTCGGGATATTGAGCAGGGCCTTCCAGACCTGGATGTGGAACGGCGAGCCGATCAGCACGATCGGCAGCGGCCCCTTGCCGACGGTGAAGGCGTGGGCGGCGGTGGCCAGGGCCGCGGCGTCGTCGCGCGACCACTCGGCGGCCGGGAAGCGGCGGTGCATGTCGGCGAAGGTCGCCTCGTCGTCGCCGTCCGAGAAGGCCAGGCCCGCAAGACCACGGTCGGCCATCACGAACAGGCCCCGTCCGAACGGCGTGGGCGCCCAGCCCCAGCGCAGTCTCATGCCCGCCCCGCGCCGACGCACCTCGCCCGGCGTGGCGGCTTCCTGGGCGATGAACAGGTCATGCAGGCGCGAGGGGCCCGACAGGCCGGCGTCGAAGGACGCGTCCAGCACGCTGGCCCCCGCCTCCAGCGCGCGACGGGCTTCGGCGTGGGCGATGGCCGAGACGAACGACTTGGGGCTGACCCCGGCCCAGCGGGTGAAGATCCGCTGGAAATGGAACGGCGACAGGCCGACGGCCTGGGCGGCCTCGTCCAGCGACGGGTGGTCCTGCCAGCGCTCGGCCAGCCAATCCAGGGCGCGGGCCATGCGGTGGTAATCGGTCGACCGTTCGGCCAGCCGGGCGAGTTCCTCGGGGATAGGGGCGTCGAAAGGCATGGACAAAGCCTAGCCCTCCCTTTTCGGCGCGTCCGCCCGGTTCTTGCGGCTCATGCGTAGCGCTCGGCGCGGGCTTCGCGGATGGCCCGCCGCAGGGCGTCGGCGAACTCCACCCGCTCGGGCGGGCTGAGCGCCCGGGCCAGGGTCAGGCGCTTGCGATAGATGCGCAGGCGGACCCGGGCCTCGTGCTCGCCGGGCTGGTCCAGATCGACGCCGGTGAAGGCCGTGGGCGAGGTCCAGACGATCCGGGCGCCCTTCTCGTCCTCGCGGCTGACGGTGATGGTCTCGGCGGTGACGCGCACCCGCTCCTTGCGCTCGGCGGCCCGGAAGCTGGCGCGCAGGGCCAGCCAGATAGCCAGGACGTCCAGGCCCAGGAACGGCAGCACCGGCGGCGCGCCCAGCACCAGCAGGAACACCGCGACGATCAGGTTGAAGGCGATCAGCACGCCCAACAGGACGTGCAGCCCAGTCCGGCTCAGCGACCGGTTGGGCGAGATCACGGCGTCCATGTAGAGGGGCGCGGCCATGTCTCCGATTTAGGCCCCAGACGCCGCCTTGGCGAGGGGGCCGCATCACGGCATGGTCCGGCCGATGGCCCTGCTCAAGAAAACACCCAAGAAACGCCCGTCCGCCAAGCGGATCTCGCCGGCAGAGCGCGAGCGCGTCGAGGTGCTGTTCGCCCGCTTCGAGAGCCTGGAGCTGCATCCCAAGACCGAGCTAAACTACAACAACCCCTATGAGCTGGTCACGGCCGTGGCCCTGTCGGCCCAGGCTACCGACGTCCAGGTCAATAAGGCCACGGGTCCGCTGTTCCAGGTCGCCGACAGCCCGGCCAAGATGTTGGAGCTCGGCGAGGACGGCCTGATCAAGTACATCGCCTCGATCGGCCTGTTTCGCACCAAGGCCAAGAACGTCATCGCCTCGGCCCACATCCTGATGGACCGGCATGGCGGCCAGGTGCCCCTGAACCGCAAGGACCTGGAAAATCTGCCCGGCGTGGGCCGCAAGACCGCCAGCGTGGTGCTCAACGAGCTGGACATCGAACCGGCCATCGCCGTCGACACCCATGTGTTCCGCGTCTCGCACCGCCTGAAACTGTCGGTTGGCAAAACGCCCGACGCGGTCGAGGACGACCTGATGCGGATCGTGCCCCCGACCTACCAGACCCGGGCGCACCACTGGCTGATCCTGCACGGGCGGTATGTGTGCGTGGCCAGGAAGCCGAAGTGCGAGATCTGCAGGATCGCGGACCTGTGTCCGTCGCGGGAGCTGTTCCTGGGGGCTTAGCTCAATAAATATTTGTCATCCCGGAAAGCGCGAAGCGCTTGTCCGGGACCCAGGGTCCGGCGCACTGCGATGGCCCCTGGGTCCCGGCTCTCCGCTTCGCTGCGGCCGGGATGACAAGCTAATTTGGGCTTTTGGCGCCTACGGCCTAGCCGGGATCTCCAGCCCGCGCTGCACCGCCGGCCGCGCCAGGCAACGCTCCAGCCAGGCCGGCACATGCGTGAGCGTGTCATAGCCCACCAGCTCGCCGGCCTCGTAGAAGCCGTTGATGTTGCGCACCCAGCCCAGCAGGGCGATGTCGGCGATGGTGTAGTCGTCGCCCATGATGAACTTGCGATCGGCCAGGCGGCCTTCCAGCACGCCCAGCAGGCGCTTGCTCTCGGCGACGTAGCGGTCGCGGGGGCGCTTGTCCTCGTAGTCCTTGCCGGCGAACTTGTGGAAGAAGCCGACCTGACCAAACATCGGGCCGACGGCGGCCATCTGGAAGAACACCCACTGGATGGTCTCGATGCGGGCGATCGGGTCCTTGGGCAGCAGCTGGCCGGTCTTCTCGGCCAGATAGATCAGGATCGCACCGGATTCCCACAGGCCCACCGGCTTGCCGCCCGGACCGTCGGGATCGATGATCGCCGGGATCTTGCCGTTGGGGTTGAGGGCCAGATATTCCGGAATCCAGGTCTCGTTGGCGCCGATGTTGATCGTGTGCGGCTCGTACGGCAGGCCGATCTCCTCCAGCATGATCGACACCTTCACGCCGTTGGGCGTGGGCAGCGAATAGAGCTGCAGGCGGTCGGGGTGCTTGGCGGGCCAGCGGGTCGTGATCGGGAAGGCGGAAAGATCGGACATCGGTAACTCCCTCGGTTACGGCCTAGATAGGTCCGAACTGGTCGTCCGCTAGAGCCGGGCCTTCACCGCCGCCGCGAACGCCGCGCCATGGTCGTGGGCGTGTTCCAGGAAGAGGTCGGGCTCGATGACCTCCAGCTCCATCAGCTGCGGGGTGTGATCCAGGCCCCGGATCAGGTCGATGCGCGCATAGGTCAGGGGCAGGTCGGCCGCTTCCAGCACCATCCGGGCCGCATGCAGGGCTTCCGGCTCGGGCGCGACCTCGCTGACCTTGCCGCCGAACTGCGGCTGGACGCGGAAGTCGCCGTCGACCGCCACCTTGGCCACGGCGTGGCTGAAGACGCCGTCGAAGAAGAACAGCGAGATCTCCCCCTCTTCCGACACCGCGGGCAGAAAGGGCTGCACCAGGGCCGGCCCGCTCGGGCCGCCGGTCAGCGACACCGCCTCGCCCGGATGGCGCTTGATCCGCACCGTCTCGTGCGAGCCGCCGGAGACCTGCGGCTTGATCACCACCTCGTCGACCCCGAAGGCGTTGAAGGCCTCGGCGACCCGTTCCGGAGTCAGGCGATCGTGGGTATGGGTCGGGACCACTGGCGCGCCCTTGCCCGCCAGTTCGACCAGATAGGTCTTGGTGGTGTTCCAGCGCAGGGTCGGGACCGGGTTGAGCACCGGGACCTCGGCGGCCTCCCAGGCGTCCAGCTGGGCGAACCACTCGGGCTGTCGATGGTGGTAGCCCCAGGCGATCAGCGGCAGCACCAGCCGGGCTTGTTCGGGATCGATCGCGTCGGTCCAGGGCTGGGCCGCGACGGTCAGGCCTTCGGCCCGCAACGGCGCGGCCAGGCGTTCGAACAGGGGCTTCCAGCTGCTGGCGAAGCGCGGTTCGTCGGCGGCGGGCGCGAGGATCAGGATATCAACGGTCGTCGAAGTCATGCCCTTGCGGTTAGAATGTCGCGGTTCGGCGAGCAAGCCTCGCGTTGCCTTGACCGCACGCTTCCTTTACTTGCCGCCCCTTAAACGCTTTTCGCGCCCTGCTCTTTCAAAGGCTTGTCGATCTCCATGACCGCTCTCTACGACGTCGCCGCCATCGGCAACGCCATCGTCGACGTCATCGCCCAGTGCGACGACGCCTTCCTCGAGCGCGAAGGCCTGGTGAAGGGCTCGATGGCCCTGATCGACGTGGCGCGCGCCTCCAGCCTGTATGACGTCATGGCCTCGGGCATCGAGGCTTCGGGCGGCAGCGCCGGCAACACCGTGGCGGGCGTCGCCAGCTTCGGCGGTCGCGCCGCCTTCATCGGCAAGGTCGCCGACGACCAACTGGGCCGCGTCTTCACCCACGACATGCGGGCCATCGGCGCGACGTTCAACACCCCGCCCCTGGCCGAGGGTCCCGCGACCGCGCAGAGCCTGATCAACGTCACCGCCGACGCCCAGCGGACCATGAGCACCTATCTGGGCGCCTGCGTGGAGCTGACCAGCGCCGACGTCGATCCCGCCATCATCGAGGCCGCCCAGTATTCCTATCTGGAAGGCTATCTGTTCGATCCGCCCGAAGCCCGCCGCGCCTTCGCCAAGGCCGCCGCCCTGGCCCACGGCGCCGCGCGCAAGATCGCCATCACCCTTTCCGACAGCTTCGTGGTCGAGCGCCATCGCGCCGGCCTGCTGGGCTTCGTCGAGACGCAGTGCGACATCGTCTTCGCCAACGCCTCGGAAGTCTGCGCCCTGTTCGAGACCGACGATTTCGACGCCGCCGTCCTGGCCCTGGCCGCCAAGGTCGACATCGCCGCCGTCACCCGCAGCGAAAAGGGCTCGGTCGTGGTGTCGGGCGGGCAGGTTCACGAAATCTCGGCCTACCCCGTCGAAAAAGTCGTGGACACGACGGGCGCGGGCGACCAATACGCCGCAGGTTTCCTCTACGGCCTCTCCCAGGGCCGCCCGCTGCCGGTCTGCGGCCAGCTGGGCTCCCTGGCCGCCGCCGAGGTCATCGACCATTACGGTCCGCGTCCGCAGGTCAGCCTGCGCGATCTGGCCGGCAAGAACGGACTCTAAGGACACGCATGGCCCGCACCGCTGAAGTGGTCCGCGAGACGAAGGAGACCCAGATCCGGGTCTGGATCGATCTCGACGGGACCGGCGCCTCGACGATCTCCACCGGCATCGGGTTCTACGACCATATGCTGGAGAGCTTCGCGCGCCACGGCGGCTTCGACCTGAAGGTCGAGACCAAGGGCGACCTGCACATCGACATGCACCACACGGTCGAGGACACCGGCATCGTGCTGGGCCTGGCGATCAAGCAGGCGCTGGACGGTTTCAAGGGCATCCGCCGCTTCGGCTCGGCCTATATCCCGATGGACGAGACCCTGACGCGCTGCGCCATCGATCTGTCCAACCGGCCCTATCTGATCTGGAAGGTCGACTTCAAGCGGCCCAAGGTCGGCGAGATGGACACCGAGCTCTTCAAGGAGTTCCACCACGCGTTCGCGATGAACGTCGGGGCGTGCGTGCATCTGGAGACCCTCTACGGCGACAACACCCACCACGTCGCCGAGAGCGGGTTCAAGGCCCTGGCCCGGGCGCTGCGCGAGGCGGTCGAGATCGACCCCAAGACCGGCGGCCTGGCCCCCTCCACCAAGGGCGTTCTGTAGGACACTGAGCTCATGCAGACCGTCGCCCTGATCGATTACGGGTCGGGCAACCTGCGTTCGGCCGAAAAGGCCCTGCGCGAGGCGGCCCGTCGCCAGGCGATCGCCGCTGACATCGTTGTCACCGCCGATCCCGCTCTCGTGGCCGCCGCCGACCGGGTGGTGCTGCCCGGCGTGGGCGCGTTCGCCTCGTGCCGCGCGGGCCTGGACGCCTCGGGCGTCTACGAGGCCATGAACGACGCCGTGCGCGGTCGCGGCGTTCCCTTCCTGGGCATCTGCGTGGGTCACCAGCTGCTGGCCAGCGAAGGCCTGGAGTTCGGCGTCACCCCGGGCCTGGACTGGATTCACGGCCAGGTGAAGAAGCTGGAACCCGGCGATCCGACCCTGACCATCCCGCACATGGGCTGGAACGCGATCAAGCTGACACGCGACCATCCCCTGTTTTCGGGCGTCGAAAACGGCGCCCACATGTACTACGCCAACTCCTTCGCCCTGACGCCGACCGATCCGGCCGACGTCCTGGCGACGACCGACCATGGCGGCCCGTTCACGGCGGCGGTGGTCAAGGACAACGTGGCGGGCGTACAATTCCACCCCGAGAAATCTCAAGCCGCAGGGCTATCCCTGCTCGCCAACTTCCTGGAATGGCGCCCATGATCCTCTATCCCGCCATCGACCTGAAGGACGGCCAGTGCGTGCGGCTGCTGCACGGCGACATGGAAAAGGCCACGGTCTTCAACAACAGCCCCGCCGACCAGGCCGAGCGCTTCGTGCGTGACGGCTTCTCGTGGCTGCACGTGGTGGACCTGAACGGCGCCATCGAGGGCAAGTCGGTCAACACCGCCGCCGTGCAGTCGATCCTGGAGTCGATCTCGATCCCCGTGCAGCTGGGCGGCGGCATCCGCACGTTGGAGGGCGTCGAGGCCTGGATCGAGGCGGGCGTGTCCCGGGTGATCCTGGGCACCATCGCCGTCCATGACCCTGACCTTGTCCGCAAGGCCGCCCGCCTGTGGCCCGAGCAGATCGCCGTGGCGGTCGATGTGCGCGACGGCAAGGTCGCCGTCGACGGCTGGACCGGCCTGTCGGACATCGACGCCATCACCCTGGGCAAGCGCTTCGAGGACGTGGGTGTGGCCGCTCTGATCGTCACCGACATCAGCCGCGACGGCGCCCTGACCGGCGTCAATGTCGAGGGCGTGGGCGAACTGGCCGACGCGGTGTCGATCCCGGTGATCGCCTCGGGCGGCGTCGCCGCCGTGGCCGACATCGAACGTCTGAAGGCCCGCGAGGGCGTCAAGATCGCCGGGGCCATCCTGGGCCGCTCGCTCTATGCCGGCACCATCAAGCCCGCCGAGGCCCTGACGGTGGCGGCGGCCTGATGCTGAAGACCCGGATCATTCCCTGCCTCGACGTGAAGGACGGGCGGGTGGTCAAGGGCGTCAATTTCGTGGCCCTGCGCGACGCCGGTGATCCGGTGGAGCAAGCAAGAGCGTATGACGCGGCCGGGGCCGACGAGCTGATGTTCCTGGACATCACCGCCTCCAGCGAAAAGCGCGGCCTGCTGCTGGACGTCATCTCCCGCACCGCCGAGGTCTGCTTCATGCCGGTCTCGGTCGGCGGCGGCGTGCGCCAGGTGTCGGACATGCGCCGGCTGCTGCTGGCGGGGGCAGACAAGGTCTCGACCAACACCGCCGCCGTCGAGAACCCCGACCTGATCGCCGCCGGCGCCGACGCCTTCGGGGCGCAGTGCGTGGTGGTGGCCATCGACGCCAAGCTGCGCGAGGACGGTTCGGGCTGGAACGTCTGGACCTATGGCGGCCGCAAGGACACCGGCCTGGATGTCGTCGACTGGGCGGCCAAGGTCGTCGAGCGCGGCGCGGGCGAGATCCTGCTGACCTCGATGGACCGCGACGGCGCCAAGATCGGCTACGACATTCCGCTGCTGAAGGCCGTGACCGGCGCGGTTTCGGTGCCGGTGATCGCCTCGGGCGGCGCGGGCAAGACCGAGCACCTGGTCGAGGCCGCCCGCGACGGCCACGCCGCCGCCGTGCTGGCCGCCTCGATCTTTCACTTCGGCGAGATCAGCATCGGCGAGGCCAAGCGGGCCATGGCCGAGGCCGGCATCGCGGTTCGCCTGGACGATGTGCGAGGCGCGGCGTGAGCAAGCTGTTCGATACCCTCGAGCGCCTGGCCGCCACGATCGACAGCCGCAAGGGCGGTGATACGACGGCGTCCTACACTGCCAAGCTGCTGGCCGATCCCAAGCTGGCCGCCAAGAAGCTGGGCGAGGAAGCCGTCGAGACGGTGATCGCCGCCGTGGCCCAGGGGCCTGATGCCGTCGCCTCCGAAAGCGCCGATCTGCTGTATCACTGGCTGGTGTTGCTGGCGGCTTCGGGGGTTTCGCTCGACGCTGTGGCGGAGAAGCTGGCGGCGCGTGAGGGGACCTCGGGGCTGGCCGAGAAGGCTTCGAGGCCTCAATAAGCATCGAGGTAGATGCTCCCCCTTTGGGGGAGGATCGAACGTCAGTTACCCCCCCGCCGCTTCAACGCAACGTACAGGGCCCCCTCGCCCCCATGCCGCTGATCGGCCTGGGACACCCCCGCGATCATCTCCCGCAGCGCAGGCGAGGCCAGCCACTCGGGCGTGCGCTTCTTCAGCACCCCGTGGCCGATCTTGCCCTTGCCGGTGATCACCAGCACGGCGCGGTGGCGATCCTCATAGGCGCGGCGGATGAAGGCCTCCAGGGCCGGGCGGGCCTGGTCCTGGTCGAAGCCGTGCAGGTCCAGGCGCGCGCCGATCGGGTCGTGCTCCTTGATCAGGCGGCGACGGCGATTGGGTTCGATGTGCTCGGGCGCGGATTTCGAGACCCGCGGCGCGGCCGGCTTGATCTCGGCGGGGTCGATACGCAGCGGCGCGATCGAGGCCAGGTAGGTGGGCTGGGCCTTCTCGGCCTTGGGCGCCTTGACCGGCTTGAGCTTGACCTTGGCGCGCAGCTTCAGCGGCTTGTCGCCCGGCCGGGCGCGCACCGTGTCGGCCACCATGCCCCACAGGCGCAGCTCTTCCGGGCGCGGCGGACGTTTCACGACTAGGACTTGGGAACAGGGATCAGGCGGTAGAGGCGCAGGTCGTGACGGACCCGGCCCGCCTCGGCCCCGGCCGCCGGGCCGGTGCCGGTATAGAGATCGGCGCGGACCTCGCCCTTGATCGCGCCGCCGACGTCCAGCGCCACCGCCAGGCGGCGATAGGCCGGAAAGGCGCCGGCCAGCTTCGGCGCGGCGGCGTCCAGCCAGTAGAGCTCGCCCATGGCGTGGCGGCTGGGATCGACGGCGATGGCCCGACCGGCCGGCAGCGGGATCCCCGCCGCGCCCACGGCTTCCTTGCCGTCGTCCTCGGTGATCTTAAAGAAGATGTAGCGCGGGTTCAGCTGCATGATCTCGTCGGCCTTGGGGCCGCGATTGTCGGCCAGCCAGGCGCGGATCGCGTCGCCCGAGGTGTTGTTGTCGGGCAGCAGACCCCGGTCGCGCATGGCCGTGGCGATGCCGACGAAGGGCTTGCCGTTGCCGCCGGCGAAGGCGGCGCGCACGCGACGACCGTCAGGCATCACCAGAATGCCCGAGCCTTGGATCTGCAGGAAGAACAGCTCCTCGGGCCGCATCCAGGCCAGGGGCTTGTCGGCAGTCGAAGCCTCGATGGTCGCGCGGTCGGGATAGGGCTGGAACTTGCCGTCCTTGACCCGGCCGGTGACCTTCTTGCCCGCGAAGCTGGGCTCGAACTGGCCAAGGTCCAGCACCACCAGATCGGCCGGCACGCCGCGCACCGGGGCGCTGAACTCGGCCGAGCGCGACAGGCGCGCGTCGTACTTGGGGGCGAAATAGGCGGTCAGCAGGCCCTGGTCGCCGACGGCCTGGGGCCGGAAATTGGCTTCCAGGAACAGGCGCGCGCCCCACTCCTCACGCGGACCGTCGGTGCGGGCCAGCTTGCAGACCCGGGACATCTCGGCGTCGCGGGCCGCGCCGCAGCCGGCCCGGAACGCGTCGAGGGCGGCCAGGTGGTCTTCCTCCTGCCAGCCAGGCAGCGAGGCGAAGCTCAGATAGGGACCGGATGGCGGCGGCGTGGTCGGGCCTGCCGGCGTCCCGATGGGCGGGACGACCGGTCCGGTCGCGATCGGCGGCGGGGGCGCGGTGGTCGTACAGGCCGCCAGGGTCAGGGAGACCAGAGCGGCGATCAGGCCAAGACGCGCGGACATCAGGCCTCCGCGGCGCCGACGTGGACCAGGGTCCAGTTGGGATTGGACGATTTGAGGCTGCGCTCGAACGTCCAGAGCTCGGCGGTGCGGCGGTCGTCGACGGCTTCGCCGGCGGCGCTGGTCGACCGGGCGCGGACCTCGGCCAGGATGCGGACGATGGCGCGGGCGGTGTCGCCCTCCACCGTCACCGACTCCAGGTCGACGCGCGGCGGCGACAGGATCTCGATCTTTTCCGAACGGCTCTCGGCCTCGCGGGCGACGATGGCGCTCTCGAAATTGGCCATGACGTCGGGAGCCAGCAGCGGCTTGAGCGTCTCGCGGTCGCCGGCGGCGAACGCCTTGACGATCATCTCGTAGGCGCCGCGCGCGCCGGCCAGGAAGCGGGCGGGGTCGAAGTCGGGCTGGCGGGCGCGCAGGGCCGCGACGCCTTCCAGGCGGCCGCCGACCAGGGGTTCGGCGGTCGGGACGGAGGGCGCGCCGGCCTTGGCGGGGGCGACGACATCCTCGGGTCCGCGGCCCACGCGACGGCCCAGCGTCGCGTAGAGTTGGTAGAGGACAACGGCGGCGATGACCGCAAGGACGAGAATCTGAATGAACACCTGGATATCCGCGGCTGCTTCGACTGGCGGGTCGCCATGCCTATATAGGCGAGGCGAGCTCCCGCGTCAGGCGCCCGGCGTTGCGCCAGGGCCGCCCGCGTGTTAGCAGCGCCGCTCTCTCCTAGCGGCCTTTTTAGACGCCGAGTACGGATTTATTCCTAATGACCGACACGACCGCCGCCCCCGAGGGGCCCCAGGACGACAACGCGGCCGCTCAATCGGGCATCCGCATCATCGCCCAATTCGTCCGTGATTTCTCGTTCGAGAGCCCGCATGCGCCCGACAGCCTGCGCTCGGGCACGGCCCAGCCGGCCATCGACATGGGCGTGGAAATGAACGCCCGCGGCCGCACCGACGGCCTGTTCGAAGTGGACCTGAAGCTTTCGGCCCGCGCCACCCGCGAGGACCAGGCCGTGTTCCACGTCGAGGTCGTCTATGGCGGCCTGTTCCACATCGGCGGCGTGCCCGAAGCCGATCTGGAGCCGGTGCTGCTGATCGAGTGCCCCCGCTTCCTGTTCCCGTTCGCCCGCCGCCTGATCGCCGACGTCACCAGCGAAGGCGGCTTCCCGCCCTTCCTGATCGACCCGATCGACTTCGCCGGCGTCTACGCCGCGCGCAAGGCCCAGGCCGAAGGCCAGATCGTCGGCAACGCTTAAGCGTTTCTTCGATCCGCTGAGTTGAGAAACCCCGGCGCAGCGATGCGGCCGGGGTTTTTCTTTTTGACCTTAGCAGCTGTCATCCCGACCAAGCGCGAAGCGCGCCGAGCCGGGACCGCCGTAAGCGCAGGCGCGCGCCGTGGTCCCGGGCCTTCGCTGCGCTGCACCCGGGATGACAGCTTTTTCAAATCACGGCTGCAGCCGGTACCCGCCCATCTCGGTGATCAGGATCTTGGCCACGGCCGGATCGGGCTCGATCTTCTGGCGCAGGCGATAGACGTGGGTTTCCAGCGTGTGGGTGGTGACGCCGGCGTTGTAGCCCCAGACCTCGGTCAGCAGCTCCTCGCGCGACACCGGCTTGGAGCCGGCGCGATAGAGGTACTTGAGGATGTTGGTTTCCTTCTCGGTCAGCCGCACCTTCTTCTGCTTTTCATCGACCAACAGCTTGGCCGAGGGGCGGAATTCGTAGGGACCGATGCGGAACAGCGCGTCTTCCGAGGCCTCGTAGCTGCGCAGCTGGGCGCGGATGCGGGCCAGCAGCACGCCGAAGCGGAAGGGCTTGGTGACGTAGTCGTTGGCCCCGGACTCCAGGCCGAGGATGGTGTCGCTGTCGCTGGCCGCCGCCGTCAGCATGATGACCGGCGCCATCACCCCGCCCTTGCGCATCAGCCGGCAGGCCTCGCGGCCGTCCATGTCGGGCAGGTCGACGTCGAGCAGGACCAGGTCCGGCTTGATCTCGCGCGCCATGCGCACGCCCTCGCCCGCCGTGGCGGCCTCGGCCACCGCGAACTCCTCGTGCAGGGCGAGCTGTTCGGCCAGCGCGCCGCGCAGGTCGTCGTCGTCGTCGATGAGTAGAAGGGTCTTGCGTTGCGCCATGGGTCGGAACATGCACCGCTGCGGCCCTCGGCGACAACCCTCGGGACTGTGGAGAACCCGACAATGATATTCCTGGCGCGTCCGGACGGTCATATCCGGCTGAAGGAACGCACCGTGCGCTGCGCCCTGGGCAAGGCCGGGGTCATCGCCGCCGCCGACAAGCGCGAGGGCGACAACAGGAGCCCAGTGGGAACCTGGACCCTCCGCCATGTGCTGTACCGCCCCGACGTCTATCCTGAGGGTCCGAAGACCGACCTGCCGATCCAGGCCCTGGAACCCGACGACGGCTGGTGCGACGCGCCGGGCGATCCGAACTATAACCGGCCGGTCAAGCTGCCTTATCCGGCCAGCGCCGAGCGGATGTGGCGCGACGATCCCGTCTACGACCTGGTCGGGATCCTGGCCCACAACGACGATCCGCCGGTCTCGGGGATGGGTTCGGCGATCTTTCTGCACCTGGCGCGCGACGGCTATCCGGGCACCGAGGGCTGCGTTGCCCTGGCGCGGGCGGATCTCGAGGCGCTGCTGGCGGAGGCCAGCCCGGGGGATGCAATCGGGATCGCGGCGGATTAGCGGGTCCGCAAACCTCGTCCTTCGACAGGCTCAGGATGAGGTTTTCTACGGATCGGTCTTTGCATTTGAACCTCACCCTGAGCCTGTCGAAGGGCGAGGTTCACGCCGCGCCTAGCCCCGCACCCCAAAGATCGCCGAGCCCACGCGCACCGAGGTGGCGCCCTGGGCGATCGCGGTCTCGAAATCGTCGCTCATGCCCATCGACAGCTTCGCCACACCATTGCGCTCGGCGATGGCGCGCAGCAGGGCGAAGTGCGGGGCCGGATCGTCCTCGGCGGGCGGAATGCACATTAGGCCGTCGATCGTCAGGCCCAGGTCGTCACGGCAAAGGGCGATGAAGGCCTCGGCCTCGCCCGGCGCGACGCCGGCCTTCTGCGGTTCCTGCCCGACATTGACCTGGACATAGAGGCGCGGCGCCTTGCCGGCGCGGGCGATCTCGGCGGCCAGGGCCCGGGCCAGCTTCTCGCGGTCAACCGTCTCGATGACGTCGAAGAAGCCGACCGCGTCGCGAACCTTGTTGGTCTGCAGCGGCCCGATCAGATGCAGCTCCAGGCCGTCGCGATGCGGCGTCCAGCGCTCGATCGCCTCCTGCACGCGGTTTTCGCCGAACACCCGCTGGTCAGCGGCGAGAACCGGGGCGATATGGTCCCAGGGCTGGGTCTTGGACACCGCCACCAGCGCGACCGATCCCGGCGCGCGGCCGGCCGCCGTTTCGGCGGCGGCGATACGGGACCGGATGGCAGTGAGGGCGTCGGACATGAAGGGGATCGCTTGAACGAGCTGGAAGCCCTGTCTAGGACGGCCGCGACGTATCCGCCAAGGACGGCGCGCGGAATCGTCCTGCCGTCCCTGCTTTTCTTCACCGATCCGGCGCGGGTCGCCGATCCCGTGACCGTGGCCGAGCATCTGCCGCGCGGGGCGGGGGTGGTGTTCCGGGCGTTCGGGGCCTCAGATGCGACGGATCAGGGCCTGAAGCTGCGGGCCGTCGCCGATGCGCGCGGCTTGATCCTGCTGGCCGGGGCAGATGCGGATCTGGCGGAGAGCATTGGAGCCGACGGGATGCACCTGCCCGAGCGGCTGCGGGGCGAGGCCTCGGTCCTGCGGACGAAACGACCGACCGGCCTGATCACCGTGGCGGCCCACGGCCGAGACGCCGTCCTGGCGGCGAGCACGCCCGACATCGACGCCCTGGTGATCTCGCCGGTGTTTGTCAGCAACAGCCCGTCGGCGGGCGCACCCCTGGGCGTCGACGGTCTGCGTGCGCTGCTCGAAATGACGGACAAGCCGGTCTACGCCCTGGGCGGAATCCGAACTGATACTGTCAAGTCACTGGAAAATATCGGAATCGTCGGCGTGGCGGCCGTCGAGGCGCTGGCGTCTTAGAACTTGAAGGCGGTTTCCAGCCGAACGCGCGGGGCGGGTTCGACGGGTTCGGCCTTGCGGGCGGCCAGGGCCGGGTTGGTCTCGCCCAGGGCCACGGCGCCGCCGACGCGGATCGACGGGGTCACCTTGAAATAGGCGCCGGCTTCGACGTCCTTCAGTTCCATTTCGCGGCCGACGGGCTGGTCGAGGTCGAGCTTGAGGCCCCACTTGCCCTTCTTGGCGTCCCACTGAAGGGTCTTCTTGGAATCCTGCGGGGCGAACACGCCCTTGGGGGTGGCCGTGAAGTCGTTCTTGACGGTGAAGTCAGGAGTCGGGGCTCGGGTCTTGACCTGGGCGCTGGCGATCGTCGCCGAACCCGTGAGGATCAGCGCGCAAGCTCCTGCCGTGAAAAAACGCGTCGCGAACATCGCTACTCGTCACCTGTCCCCAAAACCCCACGGACTCCATATAGGAACCCGCGCCCTTAAAAGCGATTAAAGGCCTGGCTTGAACGCGGTCAACCGGCGTTTGGTCGCATGATACCGCAATCGGCATGATTCAGACGGCGCCTGTGGCGGTCTGGTCACGCGATTCCTGTTTTGAGGCGGCGCGGCCATGCTATAGACCGGCTCCGGCCGCGGGGGCGCGCCAGAGTGCGCGATCGCGCCGGCGAGACATTGGAGCGAGGTACTATGGCGTTTGAGCGTGGGTCGGTGTTGCGCGGCGTCGCCGCTGGCGTACTGGCGCTGTCGGTTATGGGCGTGTCCGCCTGCGGCAGCACCAAGGGACCCAAGACTTTCACCACTCAGGAAGAGGGCGGCTTCCAGCCGTTCAAGCGCCTGGGTCTGGGCGGCGGCGACAAGGCCCCGGCCAGCGAGGGCTCGATCGGCGTCAACGGCTATCTGTGGCGTGCGTCGCTGGACACCCTGGCCTTCATGCCCCTGGCCTCGGCCGACCCGTACGGCGGCGTCATCGTCACCGACTGGTACGTCAGCCCGGAAAAGCCGGACGAGCGCTTCAAGGCGACCGTCTACATCCTGGACACGCGCCTGCGCGCCGACGGCCTGAACGTCAACATCTTCAAGCAGGTCAAGGACTCCGCCGGCGGCTGGACCGACGCGCCGGCCACCGACCAGACGGCGACCGACATCGAGAACGCGATCCTGACCCGCGCGCGTCAGCTTCGACTTTCGAACATCAAGGGCTAAATCGCCCCGAAAGGCCTTCGCCGCCCCCGGCGAAGGCCTTCTCGCCCGCACTTTCAGCGCGCCTCGGCCGCGAAACCGCTTATATGTCCGCGGACGCGCCTCTTGGAGCGCCTTTCCGCATATCCAGACATTCGGTTCGCATGGCCCGCTACAATCCCAAAGACACCGAGCCCAAATGGCGCAGCGCCTGGGCGGAAGCCGACGTCTTCAAGACGGCGGACATCACGGACGGCCGACCGAAATACTACGTGCTCGAGATGTTCCCGTATCCGTCGGGCCGCATCCACATGGGCCACGTGCGCAACTACGCCATGGGCGACGTCGTGGCCCGCTACAAGCGCGCCCAGGGCTTCAGCGTCCTGCATCCGATGGGCTGGGACGCGTTCGGCATGCCGGCCGAGAACGCCGCCATGGAGCGGGGCGTCCACCCCAAGGGCTGGACCTACGACAACATCGCCGCGATGCGCGAGCAGCTGAAGGCCCTGGGCCTGTCGATCGACTGGTCGCGCGAGTTCGCCACCTGCGACCCGGAATATTACGGCAAGCAGCAGGCCTGGTTCCTGAAGTTGCTGGATCGCGGCCTGGTCTATCGCAAGGAAGCCTCGGTCAACTGGGATCCGGTCGACATGACCGTCCTGGCCAACGAGCAGGTCATCGACGGCAAGGGCTGGCGCTCGGGCGCGCCGGTCGAGAAGCGCAAGCTGACCCAGTGGTTCCTGCGCATCACCGACTATGCCGACGCCCTGATCGACGGCCTGAAGACCCTGGATCGCTGGCCCGAGAAGGTCCGCATCATGCAGGAGAACTGGATCGGCCGGTCCAAGGGCCTGCGCTTCACCTTCAAGTTCGACGGTGAGGCTCCGGACGGCCACGCCGCCGGCCTGGAAGTCTACACCACCCGTCCCGACACCCTGTTCGGCGCCAGCTTCGTGGGCATCGCCCCCGAGCACCCGCTGGCCGAGCAGCTGGCGGTCGAGAACCCCGAGCTGCAGGCCTTCATCGCCGAATGCCGCAAGGGCGGCACGTCGGAAGCCGATATCGAGGGCGCCGAGAAGCTGGGCCGCGACACCGGCCTGCGCGTCGTCCACCCGCTGGACCCGACCATCACCCTGCCGGTGTGGATCGCCAACTTCATCCTGATGGACTACGGCACGGGCGCGATCTTCGCCTGCCCGGCCCACGACCAGCGCGACCTGGACTTCGCCCGCAAGTACGACCTGCCGGTGCTGCCGGTGGTTCTGCCGCCCGGCGAGGATCCGGCCACCTTCGACGTCGGCAAGGAGGCCTATGTCGGCCCCGGCTCGATCTACAGGTCGAAATTCCTGGACGGCCTGGACATCGAGGCCGCCAAGTCGGAAGCCATCAATCGCATCGAGGCGCAGGACCAGGGCCAGGGCGCGACGGTCTATCGCCTGCGCGACTGGGGCGTCAGCCGCCAGCGCTATTGGGGCTGCCCGATCCCGATCATCCACTGCGAAAGCTGTGGTCCGGTTCCGGTGCCGGAGGACCAGCTGCCGGTGGTGCTGCCCGAGGACGTCACCTTCGAGGCCGACAAGCCCGGCAACCCGCTGGTTCGTCACCCGACCTGGAAGCACACCACGTGTCCGTCCTGCGGGGCCCCGGCCCAGCGCGAGACCGACACGCTGGACACCTTCATGGACAGCTCGTGGTATTTCGCCCGCTTCGCCAATCCGACGGCCGACGAATGCATCGACAAGGCCTCGGCCGATCACTGGATGCCGGTCGACCAGTATATCGGCGGCGTCGAGCACGCCATCCTGCACCTGCTGTACGCTCGCTTCATCACCCGCGCCCTGAAGGACGAGGGCCTGCTGTCGGTGGAAGAGCCTTTCGCGGGCCTGTTCACCCAAGGCATGGTCACCCACGAAGCCTACAAGAACGCGGCCGGCGAGTGGGTCGAGCCGTCGGACATCCGCATCACGGTCGAGGGCAATACGCGCTCGGCCGCCCACGCCACGACCGGCGAGCCGATCACCATCGGCGACATCGAGAAGATGTCGAAGTCCAAGAAGAACGTCGTCGCCCCCGAGGACATCTTCGAGGCCTATGGCGTCGACGCCGCGCGCCTGTTCGTGATGAGCGACAGCCCGCCCGAGCGCGACGTGCAGTGGACCAACGCCGGGGTCGAAGGCTCCTGGCGCTTCACCCACCGTCTGTGGAACGAGTTCGACAGCCAGCCGGCCGGCGACTTCGCCCACGATGCGTCGGATGAAGCCGCCGTGACCCTGCGCAAGTCGGCCCACAAGCTGATCCGCTTCGTCACCGACAGCATCGAGGGCTTCCGCTTCAACAGCGGCGTGGCGCGCCTGTACGAATTCCTGAACGCCCTGAAGGCGGCTCCGGCCGCCCTGTCTGATGGGGGAAGCGCGTCGCAAGGCGTGCTGGCCGCGCGCAAGGAAGCGCTGAACATTCTGGCGCGCCTGGTCTCGCCCTTCACGCCCCACCTGGCCGAAGAGGCCTGGGCGTCGATCGGCGGCGAGGGTCTGGTGGTCGACGCGGCCTGGCCCGTGGCCGATCCGGCCCTGGCGGCCGACGACGAGCGCGTGCTGCCGATCCAAATCAACGGCAAGCGTCGCGGCGAGATCAAGGTCAAGGCCGGTACGGTCGAGGCCGAGGTCGAGAAGATCGCTCTGGCCGATCCCGCCGTTCTGGCCCACCTTGAGGGCGTCACGGTCCGCAAGGTGATCGTGGTCAAGGATCGTATCGTCAACATCGTGGCCAACTGAGACCTCCAACAGATGCCGATGAAACGCACTCTGCTCGCTGGCGCGCTGGCGCTCTCGACCCTGGCTCTGTCGGCCTGCGGGTTCACGCCGCTCTACGCAACGCCGGGCGTGACGCCGGGCCTGGCGGCGATCGAGACCGTGGCCCCGGCCGGCCGAGCTGGCTTCCTGCTGCGCGAGCAGCTGGACGACGTCCTGGCCCGCGACGCCGGCCTGGCGCCGGCTTACAAGCTGACCCTGGACGTGCGCGAGCAGCGCTACGCCCGCGGGGTGCGCGTCGACAACATCGCCAACCGCTACGAGCTGCGGATGACGGTGAAGTGGCGCCTGGGCGACGCCAAGACCAACGCCGAGATCCGCAAGGGCACGGCCGAGGCCGCCGTCACCTACGACTCCGCCGACCAGCCCTACGCCGCCATCGCCGCCCAGAACGACGGCCAGGAACGCGCGGCGACCGAGGTGGCCCGCAAGATCCAGCTCGACCTGGCCACCTGGCTGGCGGCGGGTCCGAAGACCAAGATCTGACGACCGCGTCATGATCCTGTCCAAGCGACCGGACGTCGAGCGCTACCTGAAGGATCCCAATCCCGACATCCGCGCCGTCGTGATCTACGGCAAGGATCGCGGGGTGGTGCGCGACCGCGCCGACCAGCTGGCCAAGCGCCTGTTCGCCCGCCCCGACGATCCCTTCGACACCGCCCAGCTGACCGAGAGCGACGTCGACTCCCATCCCGGCAAGCTGGAGGAGGAGCTGTCGGCCCTGTCGATGATGGGCGGCCGGCGTCTGGTGCGCCTGCGTCTGACCGGCGAAAAGGCCGGTCCCGATAAGGCCACCGCAGAGGCCCTGACCCGCCACGTCGAGGGCGAGCTCAATCCCGACGCCTTCTTCATCGTCGAGGCCGGGGCCCTGGGGCGCGATTCCACGCTGCGCAAGGTCGGCGAGAAGGCCGCCGGTTGCGCCGTCATCCCCTGTTACGAGGACGAGGCCGGCGACATGGCCCGCCTGGCCCGTGAGACCCTGGCCAAGGACAAGGTCAGCCTCAACAGTGAGGCCCTGGACCTCTTCGTTTCGCGCCTGCCCAAGGAGCGCGGCGTGGCGCGGATGGAGATCGAGCGCCTGGCCCTGTTCCTGGGCCCTGGCAGCGGCGTCAACGCCACCGCCGCCGACCTCACCGACTTCCTGGGCGTCGAGCCGGAGGCCTCGCTCAGCGACGCCGCCGCCGATGCGTTCGGCGGCCGCCTGGGTCCGGCCCAGGCCGGCCTGCGCCGCGCCGCCGCCGAAGGCGAGGGCGGTCCGGCCGCCGTGCGGGCCATGGGCTATTATCTGGGTCGACTGCGCCGCACCCTGACCCTGCACAAGAACGGCATCGACCTGGCCCAGGCCGCCAAGGCCTCCGGCGTGTTCTGGAAGCAGGAGCGCGAGTTCCTGCGCCAGGCCCGCGCCTGGACCCTGGAGACCCTGCTCGACATCCAGGGCGAGATCCTCAACGCCGACCGGGCCTGCAAGACGTCAGGGTCGCCGGATCAGCTGATCTCGGAGCGGCTGGCGTTGATGATCGCCGGCCGGGCGCGGCGGCTAGGGCTGTAGAAAGCCCCCTCTCAATTGTCATCCCGGGCGAAGCGCAGCGTAGACCCGGGACCGCAAAAGGCTCCGAGCTTCCGGCGGTCCCGGCTCTCCGCTTCGCTGCGGCCTGGATGACAGGTTTTGTTGAGCTAGAAGATCGCCGCGCCGGCGGCCAAGGCGAAGATCGCCACAACCGCGCCGGCCAGGAACCACAGCACCGGCCGTCCAGGCCGGGCCGTCGCCACCACCACCGCCGGCGCCGGCGTCTCCGCCAGTCGCGCCATCGCCTTCAGCGCCCGCAGCGCCTCTTCCGCGAAGTCGCGGACCTTGGCGGCGGGGGACAGCTCGCGGGTGATCCAGCGGCGGACCACGGGGTCGGCGGCCGCCCAGATGTCGTGGGCCGGATCGATGCGGCGGGCCACGCCCTCGACCGTGACCATGGTCTTCTGCAGCAGCACCAGCTCGGGCCGCAGGGCCATTTCGAACAGGGCGGTGATCTCGAACAGCTGGGCCAGCAGCTTGCCCATCGACACCTCGCGGGCGTCCCGGCCGAACACCGGCTCGCCGACCGCGCGCAGGGCCTGGGCGAAAGCGTCGACATCCTGGTGGGCGGGCACATAGCCGGCGTCGAAATGGATGCGGGCCACGCGCGGATAGTCGCGATTGAGGAAGCCGTAGAGGATCTCGGCCAGATATTTCCGCTCGCCCGGACCCAGCCGCCCGATGATGCCGTAGTCGACGGCGACCACCTTGCTCGGCGCGGCGACGAACAGATTGCCCTCGTGCAGGTCGGCGTGGAACAGGCCGTGGTCCAGGGCCTGGGCCAGGAAGCCGCGCGTGATGTTCTCCGCCAGGGCCTTGCGGTCCAGGCCCGGCAGGGTCAGGGCTTCGGGCGTGGACAGCGGCGCGCCGTCGGCCCAGGCCAGGGTCAGGACCCGCTTGCCGACGCCGTCCCACACCACGTTCGGCGCGGACATGTAGGCGTCCTTGGCCATGGCCTCGCCCAGCTCGGCGCAGCCGGCGGCCTCGAAGCGCAGATCCATCTCCAGGTCCAGCGCCCGGATCACCACCTCGACGAACTCGGTGGGCTTCAGGCGGCGGGCCTCGGGCACGAAGCGTTCGGCCAGGGAGGCGGCCAGGCGCAGCACGGCGCTGTCCTGGGCCACCCGCAGCTCGATGCCGGGGCGGAGCACCTTCACGGCGACTTTCGTCCCGTCCAGCAGGCGGGCCGGGTGGGCCTGGGCCAGGGAGGCGGCGGCGACGGGCTCGTCCAGCTCCGCGAACAGGGTCTCGATCGGCCGGGCCAGGTTGCGCTCGATCTCGGCGCGGGCCTGCTCCAGCGGGAAGGCCGCCAGACTGTCCTTCAGGTGCGACAGGTCCTCGGCGAAGGCGGTCCCGAAGATGTCGGCGCGGGTCGACAGGAACTGGCCCATCTTGATCGCCGCCGGACCCAGCCCCTCCAGCGCGCCGGCCAGCCGCTGCCCGGGTCGGCCCAGGCGCGCGCGAGGACCGGCGAAGATCCGCAAGGTCCTGGCGACCAGGCGCGCCGAGGGCGGCAGGACAGGGTCCAGCTCACGCGGGATCAGGGCGTCGGCCCGGACCAGGATCCAGCCCGCGCCGATCAGGCGCCAGAACGCGGACAGTCGGGCCATGGAGCTAGATCGCCCAACCCTGGTGCAGGGCCGCCACGCCGCCGGTGAAGTTGGTGTAGGTGGCCCGCTTGAAGCCGGCCTCCTGCATCATCGCCAGGAAGGTGCGCTGGTCGGGGAAGCGGCGGATGCTCTCGACCAGGTACTGGTAGGCGTCGCGATCCTTGGCGACCCATTCGCCGACCTGCGGGATGACCTTGAAGCTGTAGGCGTCGTACGCCTTGGCCAGCGCCTCGGTGGCCGGGCGCGAGAACTCCAGGCACAGGAAGCGGCCGCCGGGCTTGAGCACGCGGCGGGCCTCGCGCAGGGCCGCGTCGATGTCGGTGACGTTGCGGATGCCGAACGAGATCACGTAGGCGTCGGCATAGGCGTCTGGCAGCGGCAGGCGCTGGGCGTCGCCGACCGTCCAGGTGATCTCCGGCTCGCCGCCCTTCTCGATGCCGGCGGCGATCATCTCGGCGTTGTAGTCGATGATATTGACCAGGGCGTCGGGGCCGCCCCGGCGCTCCTGCGCGCGGCGGGCCATCCTGGCGAAGCGGCGGGCCATGTCGCCGGTGCCGCCGGCGCAGTCGATGATCACCTCGCCCGGCTGCGGATTCAGGCGCGCGGCGACGGCGTCCTTCCAGAGCCGGTGCACGCCGCCGCTCATCAGATCGTTCATCAGGTCGTAGTTCTTGGCGACGCGGTCGAAGACCCCGCGCACCAGGCCGGCCTTCACCGAAGGATCGACGTCCTTGAAACCGAAAGTCGCGGCAGGCTTGCTCATGACGTCTTTTGACCAGGCTCTCTATATGCTGGTTCGCTCTTAGACCGCGCGCCGCGTCGCGTCATCACCTTGAGGCCCTCCTTGCCCGAATTGCCCGAAGTCGAGACCGTCCGGCGTGGTCTGGAGCCTGTCCTTAGCGGCGCACGCCTGACCCGCGTGCGCGCCAACCGGCCCGACCTGCGCTTTCCGCTGCCGGACGGCTTCGTCCAGCGGCTGACGGGCGCGAAGATTCTGCGCCTGGATCGGCGGGCCAAGTACCTGCTGGCCCCGCTGGATCGCGGCGACACCCTGGTGATGCACCTGGGCATGACCGGCCGGTTCGAGATCGCCTCGCCCGAGGGGACGATCCGGCCCGGCGACTTCGTTCGCGAGGTCAAGCCCGACGACAAGCACGCCCACGTCATCTTCGAGACGGAGGACGGGGCGGTGGTCACCTATCACGACCCCCGGCGGTTCGGGTTCATGGACCTGATCCCCACCGACCGCGTCGACCGCCATCCCTGGTTCGCGACCATGGGCCCCGAACCCCTGGGCGAGGGCTTCGACGCCAGAACCCTGGTCAAGGCCTTCGCCGGCCGCAAGCAGGGGCCCAAGACCCTGCTGCTAGACCAGAAGACCGTGGCGGGCCTGGGCAATATCTATGTCTGCGAGGCCCTGCATCGGGCCCACATCTCGCCGTTCAAGCCCTCGGGCATGATCGCCGGCAAGCGGCTGGGCCCGCTGACCACGGCGATCAAGGACGTGCTGACCGAAGCCGTCGAGGTCGGCGGCTCGTCCCTGAAGGACTTCGCGGCCGCCGACGGGGCGCTGGGCTATTTCCAGCACCGATTCCGCGTCTACGACCGCGAGGGCGAGCCGTGCCCGACCCCGGGGTGCAAGGGCGTGATCGCCCGGGAGGTCCAGGCGGGCCGCTCGACCTTCTTCTGTCCGGTCTGCCAGGTCTGAGGTCTATCCGATCGGCCGGTCGCGGCTGAACACCGACGCCAGGTGGTCGATGAACGCCCGCACCGCCGGCGGCAGGCCGCGCCGCGTCGTGAAGACGATGTGCACGACGCCGTCCTCCGAGCGCCAGTCCGGAAACACCCGCACCAGCCGGCCGGTGGCCAGGTCGTCGCGGCAGGCGTGGTCGGGCAGGAAGGCGACGCCGGCGTTGGCCGCGGCCGCGTCGCGCAGGGCCAGGAAGTCGCCGCAGGTCAGGCGCGGTTCGTGGCGGATCGTCCGCGTCGCCTCGTCCGGCCCCACCAGCTCCCAGGCGATCTCGCCCGACTGGTCGGTGGGGCTGAGGGTCGGCAGGCCCGCGAGCGCCTCGATCGCCAGTCCGTCGCAACGCGCCGCCAGCTGCGGGCCCGCCACCAGGATCCGCCGCGATCGGCCCAGGGTCCGCATGGTCAGGGCTGCGTCAGTGGCCAGGACCGTGCGCACGCGCAGCGCCACATCGATCCGCTCGTCGATCAGGTCCACCGCCCGATCGACCGCGATCACCTGCAGCCGCACCTTGGGAAAGCGCGCCAGGAACTGCGGCAGGGTCGGCGACAGGCTCTCGACCAGGCCGGTGGGACAGCTGAAGCGGATGACGCCGTGCGGCTCGTTCTTGGCCTCGGCGGCGACGGCGTCGGCCTGCTCGACGTCCAGGGCCACGATCCGGCAACGCTCATAGAAGGCCTGGCCCACCTCGGTGACCCGGAACCGCCGGGTGGTGCGCTCGATCAGCCGCACGCCCAGCCGCGCCTCCAGCTGGGCGACGCGGCGGCTCAGGGTCGACTTCGGCTGGCGCAGGGCGCGGCTGGCCGGCGCGAAGCCGCCATGGGTCACGACGGCGGCGTAGAGCAAGTAGTCGTTGAGGTCCGGCATTTTATTGTCCCATTTCCGGGACAGTCATTACCATATTGCCTGGCTACCGGCCTCATCGTTCCAGAGGCATCTGTTTCTCCACGGCGAACGGTTCGCCGCAAGCCAAGGAGAATTCAGATGAGCGGTCAATTCGAAGGCAAGGTCGTGGTGGTCACCGGCGGCACCAGCGGCATCGGCCTGGCCACGGCGCGCCAGTTCGCGGCCGAGGGCGCCAGCGTCTTCATCACCGGCCGGCGCCAGGCCGAGCTGGACGCGGCGGTGGCCTCGATCGGCGGCAAGATCGTCGGCGTCCAGGCCGACATGTCCAAGCTGGCCGACATCGATCGCCTGTACGACGCCGTCCAGCAGCGCCACGGCCAGATCGACGCCCTGTTCGCCAACGCCGGCGGCGGCGACATGCTGCCCCTGGGCGCGATCACCGAGCAGCACTACGCCGACATCTTCGATCGTAACGTCAAGGGCGTGATCTTCACCGTGCAGAAGGCGCTGCCGCTGCTGCGCGACGGCTCCAGCGTGATCCTGTCGGGCTCGACCACGGCGAGCACCGGCACGGCCGCCTTCAGCGTCTACAGCGCGTCCAAGGCCGCGGTGCGCAACCTGGCCCGCAGCTGGACGCTGGACCTCAAGGATCGCGGCATCCGGGTCAATGTCGTCAGTCCCGGCCCGATCAAGACGCCGGGCCTGGTCGAGCTGGCCGGTTCGGATCCGGTCCAGCAGCAGGGACTTCTCGACTACATGGCCAGCCAGGTCCCGGTCGGTCGCGTCGCCGAGCCCGAAGAAGTCGCCAAGGCGGTGCTGTTCCTGGCCTCCGACGCCTCGGCCTTCATGGCGGGTTCGGAACTGGCCATCGATGGCGGCGTCGCCCAGGTCTAAGGCGATCCGGAGTAAGCGGCGCGCCTGGCGCGCCGCGTCTTCGTCACTCCACGGGATGGGCCCGGCCGATCGGCTCTTCGGCCGCGTCGTCCTCGTCGCCCTCTTCGGGAACGATCTGCTCGGGTTCGCCCTGCTTGGCGAGATCGCGGGCTCCGACGCCGCCGCCTTGCTGGATGTTGTGGTTCGCCTCGGGGGTGGACGGATCGTAGACGTCGTCGCGCTCGGCCATGTCGTGTCTCCTCGTGAGGCTGATCAAACGGGCCGGCGGGCCCCGCGTTCCTCCCGTCTCACCGATGCGCGAGCTTTGCCGCGCGGGGCTCCCCTTCGCCGCACGGCCCTCTATAAAAGCGACGCATCACCAAGGAGCCTCCGCGTGGCCTACGAGACCCTGATCGTCGAAACCGCCCCGGAAGGGGCCGCCGGCGTCGTCCTGATCCGCCTGAACCGTCCCGAGGCCCTGAACGCGCTGAACGCCCAGCTGCTGGGCGAGCTGGGCCAGGCCCTGGCGGCGGCCGAGGCCGACGACGCTGTCGGCGCGATCGTGCTGACCGGCTCGGCCAAGGCCTTCGCGGCCGGCGCCGACATCAAGGAGATGTCGGAGAAGTCCTATGCCGAAATGTTCAAGGCCGACTTCTTCACCGCCGGGGCCCGCGCCGTCGAGCAGTGCCGCAAGCCGATCATCGCCGCCGTCTCCGGCTACGCCCTGGGCGGCGGCTGCGAGCTGGCGATGATGTGCGACTTCATCATCGCCGCCGACACGGCCAAGTTCGGCCAGCCCGAGATCAATCTGGGCGTCGCGCCCGGCATCGGCGGCACCCAGCGCCTGACCCGCTTTGTGGGCAAGTCCAAGGCCATGGACATGATCCTGACCGGCCGGATGATGGGCGCGGAAGAAGCCGAGCGTTCGGGCCTGGTCAGCCGGATCTTCCCGGCCGACACGCTGGTCGCCGAGGTCCTGGCCATCGCCGCCAAGATCGCCGGCCAGTCGCCGCTGGCCGTGGCGATGAACAAGGAGCTGGTCCAGGCCGCCTACGAGACCACCCTCAGCACGGGCGTGGCCCTGGAGCGGCGCCTCTTCCACTCGCTGTTCGCCTTCGAGGATCAGAAGGAGGGGATGGCGGCCTTCGTCGAGAAGCGCAAACCCGCGTTCAAGGGCCGCTGACCGACAGGCGACGGAATCCGCAAACGGCCCGTTGACCCGGGCCTAGGGTTCCCGTATATCCGCGCGCTCAAGATTTTCCCTGCTTCGCGGACGTCCCGCGCGGCTGTCCGTTTCGAGGTCCAACTTCCATGGCCAACAATCCCGGCGCCAAGAAGGCGATCCGCAAGATCGCCCGCCGCACCGAGGTGAACACCGCGCGTCGTTCGCGCGTGCGCACCTTCCTCCGCAAGTTCGAAGACGCGATCTCGGCCGGCGATGTCGCCGTCGCCAAGGCCGCTTTCATCGAGGCTCAATCGGAGCTGATGCGCGCCGTTTCCAAGGGTGTGGTTCATCCGAACACGGGCTCGCGCAAGGTGTCCCGCCTGGCCGCCCGCCTGAAGAAGCTGGACAAGGCCGCCGCCTAGTCCAGATTCTAGACGAACGACGTTCGTCCAAGGATTTCAAGTATTTGTGAGGGCCGGCTGAAGCAATTCAGCCGGCTTTTGCTTTGTGTTCAACTGCACGCTTTGTTGAAATAACGACGTCCGAAAAATAGCTGACTTAACTATTCCCTTGCCAGGCGAGGGGGTCTCGCGAGTCAACAGAAATATCCGCGATCGGACGCAAGTTTTCCGTTTGACCGGCCCGGGCCGCTGGCTAGTTTAAGCGTCTCAGCGCTCTTCCAGTCCATGGATAAATGGCGGCGTCGGACAACCTGCGTCCGGCGACTAAGAACCTGTGCGTGCTGAGGAAAAACCGGTCGTTCCGCCATGGGGGGCGTGCGGCTGGGTATGCGGCGGTGTTTTTGTGCGAGGCGGTGGACTGATGACAATCAAAGGTGGGGTGGCGAGCCAAGAGTTCTCGGCTGCGATCTCTGCGGTTGCCTGTGAGCCGGCCGGTGGGGTTTGGCAAAAGGTCTGCGTGGCTTTGAAGCGCGAGCTGGGTGATGCGGCCTTCGGGTCGTGGATCGCTCCGGCCAACCTGCGCGAGGGCCCGACGGGGGACGTCATCCTGGTCACCCCGACCGGGATCGCCCGTGACTGGATCCGTCGTGGCGCGTGGCGCCGGATCGGCGAGCTGTGGACGGCCAACGATCCGATGGCCCGTCGCATCGACCTGAAGTCGCGTCTGGAATTCGAAGCCTCGTCCGGCGCCTATGTCGACGTGGCCAAGGCCGAGCCGATCGAGATCGTGCTGCCGGTATCGACCGACGCTCCGGCGGTTGCGCCCGTCGCGGCCGGCAAGGCCTCTCGGACCCAGGGTCTGCAGGAGCGCTTCACGTTCGAGACCTTCGTCCCTGGTCCCGCCAATGAATTCGCCCACGCCGTGGCGCGCCGCGTGGCGAGCTGGGCCGACGGCCACTTCAATCCGGTCCTGTTTCACGGCCCCTATGGCTTCGGAAAGACCCACCTGCTGAACGCCCTGGCCTGGGAGGCCATGCGTCAGGCTCCGACCAAGCGCGTGGTCTATCTGACCGCCGAGCGCTTCCTGTCGACCTTCGTGCGCGCCGTGATGGATCGCCAGACGGCCGCCTTCAAGGAAGAGTTGCGCGCCGCTGACCTCTTGATCATCGACGATGTCCACTTCATCGCCGGCAAGCAGTCGACCCAGGAAGAGCTGTTCCACACCCTGACCGCCTTGGTCGAGGAAGGCCGGCGCGTCGTGTTCTCGTCGGACCGTCCGCCGTCGGCCATGACCGAGATGGACGCCCACCTGCGCTCGCACCTGTCGGCGGGGCTGGTCTGCGGCCTGGAGCCGGCCGACCGCTCGCTGCGGATGGGCATCCTGGAGCGCAAGATCCAGACCCTGTCGGTGGCGCACGGCTCCGAGCCGACCATGCGTCCCGACGTGCTGCAGTTCCTGGCCGACCGCTTCACCGACAGCGTCCGCGAGCTGGAAGGCGCGCTGAACACCCTGTCGGCCCGCGCCGGCGAGGGCCTGTCGCGCCTGTCGCTCGACGAGGTGCAGGCCATCCTGCGCCCGCACCTGCGGTCGGGCGAGAAGCGCATCACCATCGACGACATCCAGAAGGCCACCGCCGACCACTACGGCATGAAGCAGGCCGATCTGCTGTCCGAGCGCCGCAACCGCGCCGTGGCCCGTCCGCGCCAGGCGGCGATGTGGCTGGCCAAGCAGCTGACCACCCGGTCGCTGCCGGACATCGGCCGTCGCTTCGGCGGTCGCGACCACACCACCGTGCTGCACGCCGTGCGCCGCATCGAGGCCCTGCGCCTCGAGGACAGCGCCCTGAACCACGACCTGGAAGTGCTGACGCGCAAGCTGCGCGGCTAGGCCGGGGCGGTCCGGGTAACCGGTTTCCGCTGCGTCAGGTATAAGATGATGAGAGGGCCGTCCCGGTGGGGCGGCCCTTTTTCGTTCGAGGCTGTCATCCCGGCCAAGCGCGAAGCGCGCCGAGCCGGGACCGCCGGGAGCGCCGAGCCTATTGCGGTCCCGGGTCTTCGCCCGGGATGACAGAGATTGGTCACCGCGCCCGCCGCAGCGTCAGATTGATCCTCCCCCCGCCCGGGACCAGGCTCGACGAGCCCGGCAGGATGCGATCCACGCCGTGGAAGGCCAGGCGCGCCGGACCCGACAGGCGGCAGACATCGCCGGAGGTCAGTTTCAGGCTCCGTGTCGGGTCCTTGCGCGACGTCCCGCCGATGCGGAACACCGCCGTGTCGCCTAGCGACACCGATAGCACCGGAAAGCGCGGATCGGCTTCGTCGCGGTCCTGGTGCAGGCCCATGCGGGCGTCGTCGCGATAGAGATTGACCAGGCAGCTGTCCGGCGGCGTCTCCGCGTCGCCCAGGCTGGCCCACAGATCGAGCAGGGGCTGGGGCAGGGCGGGCCAGGGCCGGTCCGTGCCGGGATGGTGGTCGGCGTAGCGATAGCCCGCGGCGTCGCTGGTCCAGCCCAGCGGGCCAAAGCTGGTCATGCCGACGCTCATCGCCTTGCCATAGGACGTCGCGTAGTTCGCGAACGGCGCGACCTCGGCGGCCTCGAACACGGCGGCGACCAGCGCGTGCTGGGCCTCGGCGTCCAGCAGGCCCGGCCACAGGTCGAAACCCGGAATGATGGAGAGGCGTTGGTTCATTACCGATATTTAACGCGCCGGATCCGGACGAAAGGTGTTGGTTCGCGCCTCCGGTCAGGAAGGCCGGTGGAATATTCCATTTCAAGGTCGTCCATGCGTCGTCTTTTGTCTTCCGCGGCGGTCGCCGTGATCCTTCTCGCCGCCAACGGCGCCCTCGCCGCGCCCGTCACGAAACCGGCCGCCTCGCCCACCGCCGCCAATGTCACGACCCAGCTGCCGCGCAACGTCCGGCCCTCGCACTATGACGTGGCCTTCACGCCCGACGCCGGCAAGATGAGCTTCACGGCCAGCGTCAAGATCGCCATTGAGGTGGTCGAGCCGACCAGCACCGTCACCCTGCAGGCCGCCGACCTGACCTTCGCCAAGGCCGAGATCGCCGGGATCGGCGCGGCCAAGATCAAGGTCGACGATGAGGCCCAGACCGCCAGCTTCACCTTCGACAAGCCGCTGGCCAAGGGCAAGTACGTCCTGGCCATCGACTATGCGGGCAAGATCTACACCCAGGCCGCCGGCCTGTTCGCCCTGGATTACGAGACCGAGGCCGGCAAGAAGCGGGCGCTCTACACCCAGTTCGAGAACTCCGACTTCCGCCGCTTCGTCCCCTCGTGGGACGAGCCGTTCTACAAGGCCACCTTCAGCGTCGAGGCCACGGTGCCGACCGGCCAGCTGGCCCTGGGCAACATGCCGATCGCCTCGTCCAAGGACCTGGGCGGCGGCAAGACCCTGGTCAAGTTCGCCACCTCGCCGAAGATGTCGACCTATCTGCTGTTCTTCGGCCTGGGCGAGTTCGAGCGCGCCAAGGTCAAGGCCGCCGGCGTCGACATCGGCGTGGTGGCCAAGACCGGCGACACCGGCAAGGCCGACTTCGCCCTGAAGTCGGCGGCCGACCTGCTGCCCTGGTACAACGACTATTTCGGCGTCCCCTATCCGCTGCCGGCCCTCGACAACGTCGCCGCGCCGGGCCGCAGCCAGTTCTTCAGCGCCATGGAAAACTGGGGCGCCATCTTCACCTTCGAATACGCCATGCTGCTGGATCCGAAGATCTCGACCCAGGCCGACGCCCAGCGGGTGTTCACCACCGTGGCCCACGAAATGGCCCACCAGTGGTTCGGCGACCTGGTCACCATGGCCTGGTGGGACGACCTTTGGCTGAACGAGGGCTTCGCCTCGTGGATGGAGGGCCGGGCCACCGAGCACTTCCACCCCGAATGGAACAGCGCCCTCGACGCCGTCGGCGCGCGCGAATACGCCATGGGCATGGACGCCCTGAAGACCACCCACCCGGTGGTGCAGCACGTCGAGACCGTCGAGCAGGCCAGCCAGGCCTTCGACGCCATCACCTACCAGAAGGGCGAGGCGGTGATCCGCATGCTCGAGGCCTATGTCGGCCGCGACGCCTGGCGGGCCGGCGTGCGCGCCTACATGAAGAAGCACGCCCACGGCAACACGGTCAGCGACGACCTGTGGCGCGAGATCGAGGCCGCCGCCGGCAAGCCGATCACCGACATCGCCCACGACTTCACCCTGCAGCCGGGTGTGCCGCTGGTCACCGTGACCAACGCGACCTGCGCGGCCGGCAAGACCACCCTGACCCTGACCCAAGGCCAGTTCAGCAAGGACTCTCCCGACGCCAAGCCCCTGACCTGGCGCACGCCGGTGACGGTCAAGGCCGTCGGCGGCGGCGAGGCCAAGACCCTGATCACGGGCGGCAAGGGCTCGGTCACGGTCGACGGCTGCGACCCAGTGATCGTCAACGCCGGCCAGAGCGGCTACTTCCGCACGCTCTACGGCGAGCAGCGCTTCAAGGGCGTGGTGCAGGACTTCGCCAAGCTGCCGGCGATCGACCAGCTGGGCGTGATGTCCGACGCCTGGTCGATGGGCCTGTCGGGCTACCAGCCGGCCACGGACTTCCTCGACCTGGCCAAGGCCACCCCGACCAACGCCGAGCCGCAGGTGCTGTCGAAGATCGCCAGCGTGTTCCAGTCGATCGACGGCTATTACGAAGGCATGCCGACCGAGCGCGCGGCGTTCCGCAAGATGGCCCAGGCCCGCCTCTCACCGCTGCTGGCGAAGGTCGGCTGGCAGCCCAAGGCCGGCGAGCTGGACACCGTCGCCATCCTGCGCGGCGAGCTGATCAGCGCGCTGGGCGGCCTGGGAGACCCCGCGGTGATCGCCGAGGCCAACCGACGCTTCGCCGCCGACAAGACCGACCCCTCGGCCATCCCCGGCCCGCTGCGCAAGGCCATCCTGGGCGTCGTCGCCCAGAACGCCGACGCCGCCACTTGGGACGCCCTGCACGCCCAGGCCCTGGTCGAGAAAACGCCGCTGGTCCGCCAGCAGCTCTACACCCTGCTGGCCTCGGCCCAGGACGAGGCCCTGGCCGCCAAGGCCCTGGACCTGGCCCTGACGCCGGAGCCGGGCGAGACCCAGTCGAGCACGATGATCTCCCGCGTGGCCGCCAACCATCCGGATCTGACCTTCGACTACGCCGTGGTTCACAAGGATGCGGTCAACAGCAAGGTCGACTCCAGCTCGCGCACCCGCTTCATCCCGGGCCTGGGCGCCGCGTCGTCGGATCCGGCTATGGCCGACAAGATCCGCGCATACGCGGCCGCCAACCTGGCCGAAGGCTCGCGCAAGGACGCCGAGAAGTCGGCCGCCTCGGTCGTCAACCGGGTGAAGATCCGCCAGAGCCGCCTGCCCGCCATCACCGCCTGGGTGGCCAAGGCGCAATAGCGCGCAAAGAAACTTTGGCGGCCTTGGGTCGCACATCGCAGGACTTGACGACGGCCGCGCCCCCCAGGCGTGGCCGTTTTCCCTTGTTCAGCTTGAGATTCCCCTTCGTAGAATGAGGGAATGGCCTTGCGGCGTGGTAGCTATCCCCCATATCCGCCTGCGAAGCGGGGTTGACGGGCTCGTCAACTTCGAAGAACGCATTCTGCCCGCACGACTTCGGTCGCCGCGACAGGATTGGATCAACCGTTAGAGAGTTCGACCAGACGGGGACGGAGCGAGAATAACCGGGGCGCTTGAGTCTGAGGCCCTTGTCACCGCCGTCCGCCATTCAGGAGCGACAGGTTCGTAATATGAGCAAGATTATTGGTATCGACCTTGGCACCACGAATTCGTGCGTGGCCATCATGGACGGCAAGAATCCGAAGGTGATCGAGAACGCCGAGGGCGCCCGCACCACCCCGTCGGTGGTCGGCTTCCTTGAGGACGGCGAGCGCCTGGTTGGCCAGCCCGCCAAGCGCCAGGCCGTCACCAATCCGACCAACACCCTGTTCGCGATCAAGCGCCTGATCGGCCGCAACGCGAGCGACCCGGTGGTCGAGAAGGACAAGGGCATGGTGCCCTACGAGATCGTCAAGGGTCCGACCGGCGACGCCTGGGTGAAAGCCCAGGGCAAGGACTACTCGCCGCAGGAAGTGTCCGCCTTCATCCTGCAGAAGATGAAGGAAGCGGCCGAGACCCATCTGGGCGAGACCGTGACCAAGGCCGTGATCACCGTTCCGGCCTATTTCAACGACGCCCAGCGTCAGGCCACCAAGGACGCCGGCAAGATCGCCGGCCTTGAAGTCCTGCGCATCATCAACGAGCCGACCGCGGCCGCGCTCGCCTATGGCCTGGACAAGAACGACGGCAAGAAGATCGCCGTGTACGACCTGGGCGGCGGCACGTTCGACGTCTCGATCCTGGAAATCGGCGACGGCGTCTTCGAAGTGAAGTCGACCAACGGCGACACCTTCCTGGGCGGCGAGGACTTCGACCTTCGGATCGTCGACTACCTGGCCGACGAGTTCAAGAAGGAGCAGGGCGTCGACCTGCGCAAGGACAAGCTGGCCCTGCAGCGCCTTCGTGAAGAGGCCGAAAAGGCCAAGAAGGAACTGTCGAGCACCGCTCAGTACGAAGTGAACCTGCCGTTCATCAGCATGAACGCGTCGGGCCCGCTGCACCTGAACATCAAGCTGTCGCGCTCCAAGCTGGAAGCCCTGGTGGAAGACCTGATCAACCGGACCATCGGTCCGTGCGAGCAGGCCCTGAAGGACGCCGGCCTGAAGAAGAGCGACATCGACGAAGTGATCCTGGTCGGCGGCATGAGCCGCATGCCCAAGGTCCAGCAGGCGGTGCAGGACTTCTTCGGCCGCGAGCCGCACAAGGGCGTGAACCCTGACGAAGTCGTGGCCCTGGGCGCCGCCGTTCAGGCCGGCGTTCTGCAAGGCGACGTCAAGGACGTGCTGCTGCTGGACGTGACCCCGCTCACCCTTGGCATCGAAACCCTGGGCGGCGTGTTCACCCCGCTGATCGAGCGCAACACCACCATCCCGACCAAGCGCTCGCAGACCTTCTCGACCGCCGACGACAACCAGTCGGCCGTGACCATCCGCGCCTTCCAGGGCGAGCGTCCGATGGCGTCGGACAACAAGTTCCTGGGTCAGTTCGACCTGCAGGGCATTCCGCCGGCGCCGCGCGGCGTGCCGCAGATCGAGGTCACCTTCGACATCGACGCCAACGGCATCGTCAATGTCCACGCCAAGGACAAGGCGACCAACAAGGAGCACTCGATCCGCATCCAGGCCAACGGCGGCCTCTCCGACGCAGACATCGAGCGCATGGTCAAGGAAGCCGAGGCCAACAAGGCGTCGGACGAGAAGAAGAAGGCCCTCGTCGAGGCCAAGAACCAGGGCGAGGCCATCGTGCACTCGACCGAGAAGGCCTTCGCCGAACACGGCGACAAGGTCGGACCGGCCGAGAAGTCCGCCATCGAGACCGGCCTGACCGATCTGAAGGCGGCTCTGGAAGGCGAGGACGTCGAGGCCATCCAGGCCAAGACCCAGGCGCTGATCCAGGCTTCGATGAAGCTGGGCGAGGCCATGTACGCCTCGCAGCAAGGCGCTGACGGCGAAGACGGCCAGGCCGCGGACGATGGCGTCGTCGACGCCGAGTTCGAGGAAGTCGACGAAGACAAGTCGGCGAAGTAACCTTCGCCATGCGCGCGCCGCGGAACGTTTGCCTATCGATCGTTCCGCGGCCGCGATTGCGGTCTCCGCGCGCTTTTGACGCCTTGCGTCGAGCCCCGGGCCGCCCCACCTCTCTTCCTATCAACGCCTCTCCCGTGGGCCTTTTGAGCGCCAGACGCTGACGATGCGCGACTATTACGAAATTCTCGGCGTAGCCCGAACCGCTGACGACGCGGCCCTCAAATCCGCGTTCCGCAAGCTGGCGATGGAGCACCATCCCGACCGCAATGGCGGCTGCGAGGACGCTTCGGGCCGCTTCAAGGAAATCAACGAAGCCTACAGCGTGCTGTCCGACGCCCAGAAGCGCGCGGCCTATGATCGCTTCGGCCACGCCGGCGTGAACGGCCCGCAGGGCGGCGGCGGCCAGGGCGGCTTCGACGCCAGCGACATCTTCAGCGACGTCTTCGGCGACGTGTTCGGCGAGATGTTCGGGGGCGGTCGCCGCCCGTCGAACGGTCCCCAGCGCGGCCAGGACCTGCGCTACGACCTGGAGATCACCCTCGAGCAGGCCTATGCGGGCGCCGAGGTCGAGATCAAGGTTCCGGCCGCCATCACCTGCGAGGTCTGCGACGGCTCGGGGGCCAAGCCCGGCACCAGCCCGACGGTCTGCGGCACCTGCGGCGGCGCCGGCCGGGTCCGCGCCACCCAGGGCTTCTTCGCGGTCGAGCGCGGCTGTCCCCGCTGCGGCGGTTCGGGCCGCCTGGTGCTGGACCCCTGCGCCAACTGCAACGGCCATGGCCAGGTGCGCCGCGAGCGCATCCTGTCGGTGCGCATCCCCGCCGGCGTCGACGACGGCGCCCGCATCCGCCTGGCCGGCGAAGGCGACGCGGGGGCCCGCGGCGGGCCGCGCGGCGATCTCTACATCTTCCTGTCGGTGATCCCGCACGAACTGTTCGAGCGCGACGGCCTGGACCTGCTGTGCACCGTGCCGGTGCCGATGACGGTCGCAGCCCTGGGCGGCGACATCGACGCCCCGTGCCTGCTGGGCGGCGAGGCCTGCGACGGCAACTGCAAGGTCGCGGTCAAGGTTCCCGAAGGCTCCCAGACCGGCAAGACCGTCCGCCTCAAGGGCCGGGGCATGCCGTCTCTGCGCAGCCGCCAGCGCGGCGACCTGGTGGTCGAACTCTTCGTCGAGACCCCGACCCACCTGTCGGCCCGCCAGAAGGAGCTCCTCAAGGAGCTGGCCGAGCTGTGCGGCGAGAAGCAGAACCCCAAGTCGGCCAATTTCGTCGGCAAGGCCAAGCGCTTCTGGGACGAGGTCACCGGCAGCTAGGTCGACGGCGACCTAGAGGTCCCGACCTCGTCGCCGGCTCCGTCCCAGAGCCAGGACCAGAACCGCCAGGATCAGCAGCGCCGCCGCGCCGATCACGATCGGTCCGACGTCGCCGGCCTTGGCCACGGCGTCGGTCAGCGGCTTCAACGACTGAACTTCGCCCAGGTGCTCGAAGCGGTTCTTGGCGGTCGCCGGGCTCGACGGCTTCTGCGGGCGCTGCAGCCGATTGTATTCGGGCACCTGGAAGACGATCGGGATGGTGATCTCGGGCGGCGCGCGCCCGGCCGGCAGGTCCGGCGGCAGCATCCGGAACTTCTCCGACAACGACAAGGCCGCCGCGCCGAAGCCCTCGTCCTTGGGCGACTCCGCCCGCACCACGCAGGCGTTCAGTCGCCCGTCCATCCCGACCTGGCACCTGAGCGTCGCGCGCCCGTTGATGTCGTGGCGCTGCGCGTGGTCGGGATAGAACGACGACATGTCGTCGCTGTCCGGCTTCTCGATCCAATAGGGCTTGTACCTGCCCATCACGGCCGGCCGTTCCGGAACGGCGTCGACCGCCTTGGATGCAGACATGCGAAACCCCCAACCCCAGCGCGATCTGGCACGAAGTTGCGAGAGCGGGCCAGCGGTTTGTGACGGGTAATTTCTTGTAGCGCTCAAGCCTAGGTTGTTCTACTAATGTTCTCATCAAGTTCAGCGGGGTAAGCGCTTTGGAACAGGGCGAAGCTGCACCGGTGCATCTGCTCGAAGATGCCGATACGGGTCACCGCTTTCTGATCTATGGGACCGAGCGCGGGCTCAAGGTCGAGCTACGCTACGATGGTGATGCGTTATGGATGACCCAGGCGCAGATGGCGGCGCTGTTTGGGCGAGACCCGTCCGTGATCTATCGTCATGTGACCAATATCTTCGAGGAAGGTGAGCTCGTCGAAGCGGATAACTTGCAAAAAATGCAAGTAATTGGCTCTGGCCGTCCGGGCACACTCTATAGCCTCGATACGGTCATTTCCGTCGGCTACCGGGTCAGCTCCGCCCAGGCCACGCTGTTTCGGAAATGGGCGACGAGCGTGCTCGTTCGGTTCGCGACCAAGGGCTTCGTGGTCGATGTCGAGCGGCTGAAGGACGAGAACGATCAGGATCGTGTCCGCGAACTGCGCGAAATCGTCCGCGACATTCGGGCGTCGGAGGCCAACGTCTATGCTGAACTTCGCCGGATTTGTTCCCTATGCCAGGACTATGAGCCGAGCTCCCCGGCGGCGGCCGATTTCTATCGGCGAACTCAAGCCAAGCTCTTCTATGCCGTGGTGAACCAGACGCCGTCCGAAGTGCTGAAGGCGCGTTCGGATGCGGCGGAGCCCAACATGGGCCTTCAGACAGGGCCGAAGGACGAGATCCGACAGGCTGACGCCATCGTCGCCAAGAACTATCTCGCGCCCGCCGAATTGAAGGAGCTGAACAGGCTGACGACCATCCTGCTCGACATTTTCGACGATCAGCTCGAGATCGGCAGGCTGGTTTTGATGGAACAGGCCTCGCGGCTTCTCGATCAGCAGCTCGCGAGTCTGAACCGCCTTGTTCTGGATCACGGCGGCCGTGTCCGCCATGATCAGGCCGAAGCTCGCGCCAAGGCGGAATACAAGGTGTTCGATGAGGCTCGGAAGGCCGCCAGGCGCGAAGAGGCGGATCGCGGGCTGGCGGAACTCAAGCAAACCGAGAGCGCGCTGCCCAAGACGCGGAGAGTCCAAAGTCGGCCTGAGAAACCTTAACGCCGCCCCTTAACGCGGGCCGCGACGCTCTGTAGTTTCCCGGGCGATGAACGCGCCCGTTTCCCAGACCGTCCAGACCTATGACGCCACCGGCGCGACGCCGGTGATGCAGCAGTTCTTCGAGATGAAGGCGCGCCAGCCCGATGCGCTGATCTTCTTCCGGATGGGCGATTTCTACGAGCTGTTCTTCGATGACGCCTACAAGGCCGCCGCCGCCCTGGGCATCTCCCAGACCTTCCGGGGCACCCATGCCGGCGAGCCGATCCCGATGGCGGGCGTGCCGCAGCACGCGGCCGAGGCCTATCTGTCGAAACTGATCCGCCTGGGCTTCAAGGTCGCCGTCTGCGAGCAGATGGAGGACCCGGCCGAGGCCAAGAAGCGCGGCTCCAAGTCGGTGGTCCGCCGCGACATTGTCCGCGTTGTGACGCCCGGCACCCTGACCGAGGACGGCCTGCTGGACGCCCGGGGCGCCAACCGCCTAGCCGCCGTCGCGGTGCGGGCCGGGCAGGCCGCCGTGGCCTCGGTCGAGCTGTCGACCGGCGAGGTCGAGGTGTTCTCCGTGGCCAAGGATGCGGTCGCCGCGATCCTGGCCGCCCTGGCTCCGTCCGAGACCCTGGTGGCCGACCGGCTGCTGTCGGACGACAACCTGTCCCAGACCCTGAAGATCTGCGGCGGCCTGGTGCAGCCGATGCCGTCGGCCCTGTCGGAGCCGCAGGCGTCGGAGACCCGCGTCAAGCGGCTCTACGGCGTCGACACCCTGGACGGCTTTGGCGGGCTGTCGCCGGCCGAGATCGGGGCCCTGGGCCTGATCGCCGCCCACCTGGAAATGACCCAGGCCGGCAAGCTGCCGGCGCTCCGTGCGCCCCGGCGGGCGGCCGAGGCCGATGTCATGGCCATCGACCCGGCCACGCGCGGCAGCCTGGAGATCGACCGCACCCAGTCGGGCGACCGCAATGGCTCGCTGCTGGCGGTGGTCGACCGCACCATCACCTCGGGAGGCGCGCGTCTGCTGGCCTCGCGCCTGGCCCGGCCGCTGCTGGACACTGCCGCCATCGATTGCCGCCTGGACGCGGTGGAGTGGTTCGTCGAGCACCGCCAGCTGCGCCAGCGCCTGCGCGAGGTGCTGAAGGGCTCGGGCGACATGGCCCGCGCCCTGTCGCGCCTGGCCCTGGGACGCGGCGGCCCGCGCGATCTGGGCTGCATCCGCGACACCCTGAAGACCGGTCAGAGCCTGGCGGCGATGATCGCCGGCTCGGGCGACGCCCTGACCTCGCCGCCGTTCGAGCTGGAGCACGCCTTCCGCGCCCTGACGCCGTCGCTGCACGAGGGCCTTTCGGGCTTCCTGGAGGCGCTGGAGACGGGCCTCGGTCCCGACCTGCCGGCCCTGGCCCGCGACGGCGGCTTCGTGGCCGCCGGGGTGCGCGAGGAGCTCGACGAGGCCCGCTCGCTGCGCGACGACAGCCGCCGGGTGATCATCGGCCTGGAGACCCAGTTGGCGGCCGAGAGCGGCGTGCCGCTGAAGATCCGCCACAACGGCGTGCTCGGCTATTTCGTCGAGGCCACGGCCGGCAAGGCCGACCCGCTGTTCCAGCCGCCGCTGAACGCCACCTTTATCCATCGCCAGACCCTGGCCAACCAGGTCCGCTTCACCACGGTGGAGCTGGCCGACCTCGACGCCCGCATCGCCCAGGCCGCCGAGCGCGTGCTGGCCATGGAGATCGCCGCCTTCGAGACCTGGCGCGAGGTCGCCCGCCTCCTCGCGGATGCCATCCAGATCGCCGCCGAGGCTCTGGCCAGGCTCGATGTCGCCGCCGCCCTGGCCGAATGGGCCGAGGACGCCGGCGCGGTGCGGCCGATCGTCGACAAGTCCCTGGCCTTCGACGCGCGCGGCGCCCGCCATCCGGTGGTCGAGGCCGCCGTGAAGCGGGCCGGCGACCCCTATACCCCCAACGACTGCCGGCTGGACGCCTCGGGCGAGATCGCCGCGCGGCTGTCGATCGTCACCGGTCCGAACATGGCCGGTAAGTCGACCTTCCTGCGCCAGAACGCGCTCTTGGCCATCCTGGCCCAGTCCGGCTGCTATGTGCCCGCCGCCAGCTTCCGTCTGGGCGTGGTCGATCGGCTGTTCAGCCGCGTGGGCGCGGGCGACGACCTGGCCCGGGGCCGCTCGACCTTCATGATGGAGATGGTCGAGACCGCCGCCATCCTGACCCAGGCCGGGCCGCGCGCGCTGGTGATCCTGGACGAGATCGGCCGGGGCACGGCCACCTATGACGGCCTGGCCATCGCCTGGGCCTGCGCCGAGGCCCTGCACGACACCAACCGCTGCCGCGCTCTGTTCGCCACCCACTATCACGAGCTGGCGACCCTGGAGGAACGGCTGGACCACGTCTCCAACCTGTCCCTGCGGGCCAAGGAGTGGAACGGCGACTTGGTCTTCCTGCACGAGGCCGCGCCCGGTCCCGCCGACCGCTCTTACGGCGTACAGGTGGCCAAGCTGGCCGGCGTGCCCGGACCGGTCGTGGCGCGCGCCCGTGAGGTGCTGGACCGCCTGGAGACCAAGGACGAATCACCGGCCAAGCTCGACGACCTGCCGCTTTTCGCCGTCAGCCAGGCCATGTCGGCGCCTGCCAAGGCGGCGCCCAGCGTCGTGGATGCGGCCCTGAAGGACCTGGACGTCGACGGCATGTCGCCCCGCGAAGCTCTTGAGGCGCTTTATCGCCTTAAGGGTCTGCTCAAGACCTGACGGGTAAACCATATAACCATCATGCCCCGTCGCCTTCGCCCCACCCCGCTGGAACATGTCGTCGACGGTCACGCCCTGCGCGCCCGTCTGTCCGCCGCCGCTTTGGACGCCCTCGGCGATGAGGCCGCCCAGCGCGCCCGCGCCATCGAGATTCTCAAGCAGGCGCTGTTTCGCGGCCGGATGATCGCCAAGGAGCGGCTGGAGAACGGGGCGGGCGGTCTTGAGACCTCGCGCCTGCTCAGCGGCGTCACCGACGAGGTGATCACCGCCCTCTACGACTTCACGACGGTGCACGTGTTCCGGGCCCGCAACCCCACCGAGGGCGAGCGCCTGTGCCTGCTGGCCGTGGGCGGCTATGGCCGGCGCACCCTGGCGCCGTTCAGCGACATCGATCTGCTGTTCCTGCGGCCCTACAAGCAGACGCCGCATGCCGAGAGCGTGATCGAGTTCATGCTCTATGCGCTGTGGGACCTGGGCTTCAAGGTCGGCCACGCCTCGCGCACCGTCGAGGAATGCGTGCGCCTGTCGCGCGAGGACTACACGATCCGCACCTCGATCCTGGAGGCCCGCCGCCTGACCGGCGACGAGCGCCTGGGGGCCGAGCTGAAGAAGCGGTTCCAGGACGACGTGATGAAGGGCACCGGCGCCCAGTTCGTCGCCGCCAAGCTGAAGGAGCGTGACGATCGCCAGGCCCGCGCCGGCGCCAGCCGCTACATGGTCGAGCCCAACGTCAAGGAAGGGAAGGGCGGTCTTCGCGACCTGCACACCCTGATGTGGATCGCCGAATATCTGCACCCCGTCGATCGCCCGGAAGACGTCTTCAAGCTGGAGGTGTTCGACCGCCGTGAAGCGAAAGCCTTTATCCGCGCCTTCGACTTCCTGCACGCCGTGCGCGCGCACCTGCATTTCACGACGGGCCGCCCCGAAGAGCGCCTGACCTTCGACCTGCAGCCCGAGATCGCCCGCCGCATGGGCTATGGCGACCGGGGCGACGCGCCGGCGGTCGAGCGCTTCATGCGTCGCTACTTCCTGATCGCCAAGGAGGTCGGGACCCTGACCCGCGCCTTCTCGGCCAAGCTGGAAGCCGAGCACTTCAAGAACGAGCCCAAGGGCATTTCCCGCTTCCTGCCGGGCGGCGGCCGACCCAAGCGCAAGGCGCTGGACGTCGACGGCTTCTACGAGGACGGCGGTCGTCTGAACATCGACGGGCCCGAGGTGTTCGAGGCCGATCCGGTCAACCTGATCCGCCTGTTCAAGATCGCCGACGAGCGCGATCTGGACCTGCATCCCGACGCCTTCACGGCCGTGACCCGCAGCCTGGGCCTGATCACCTCGCGCGTGCGCCGCGACGAGGAGGCGACGAAAGCCTTCCTGCACCTGCTGGCGCGCGGCAAGCGCAGCTACCGCACCCTGACCCTGATGAACGACGCCGGCGTGCTGGGGCGCTTCATCCCCGAGTTCGGCCGCGTCGTGGCCCAGATGCAGTTCAACATGTACCACTCGTACACGGTGGACGAGCACACCCTGCGGGCCGTGGGCATCATCGGCGACATCGCCGCCGGTCGCCTGGCCGACGAGCATCCGCTGGCCGTGTCGATCATGCCGCTTATCGAGGACCGCGAGGCCCTGTTCCTGGCCATGCTGCTGCACGACACCGGCAAGGGCGGGGTGGGCGGCCAGGAGAAGGCCGGGGCCCGCTCGGCCCGCAGCGCCTGCGAACGCCTGGGTGTCGACCGACTGAAGGTCGAGCTGGTGGCCTGGCTGGTCGAAAACCACCTCGTGATGAGCGACTTCGCCCAGAAGCGCGACGTCTCCGATCCCGGCACCGTCGCCGCCTTCGCTCGCATCGTCGAGAACCCGGAGCGCCTGCGCCTGTTGCTGGTGATCACCGTCGCCGACATCCGTGCCGTGGGTCCAGGCGTCTGGAACGGCTGGAAGGGCCAGCTGCTGCGCGAGCTCTACAACGCCACCGAGGCGGTGTTCCGGGGCGGTCGCGGCAGCGACGCCGCCGCCAATGTCCAGCGCCACCAGGAAGCCCTGGCCGAGGCCGCGCGCGACGCCCTGGTCGCCGATGACCCCGCCGCCAAGGGCTGGGCCTCGGCCATGGAAGCCGCCTATTTCGGAGCCTTCCAGGCCCAGGAGCTGAAGGACCACGCCGCTCTGGCCCGCCGCGCCGCCATCCAGGGCGGGGCCGCCGCCGAGGGCAAGGTGACGCCCGGCTCCAACGCCGCCGAGATCGTGGTCGCCGCCAAGGACCGGCGCGGCCTGTTCGCCGACCTGGCCCTGGCCATCTCGTCGCTCGGCGGCAACGTCGTCGGCGCCCGGGTCTTCACCTCCCGCCAGGGCCAGGCGCTGGACGTCTTCCATGTGCAGGACGTCACCGGCGCCCCGCTGGGCTGCGAGAACCCCCGGGCGCTGCGCCGCATGGCCGACGCCCTGGAGGCCGCCAGCCGCGGCGACACCCTGAGCTTCGAGCCCCGGCGCGGCGGCGAGCTGTCGCGCACGGCGGCCTTCTCCATCGCCCCGAGCGTGGTGCTCGACAACGAGTCCTCGGATGACGCCACCGTGGTCGAGGCTTCGGGCCGCGACCGCCCGGGCCTGCTGCACGCCCTGGCCCAGACCCTGGCGCAGAACGGCCTCTCCATCCAGTCGGCCCATATCGATGGCTATGGCGAGCGGGCGGTCGACGCCTTCTACGTCCAGACCGCCGAGGGCGGGAAGCTCAGCGAGACCCGCAGGCTGAACGCCCTGAAGGCGGACCTCCTGGCGGCGCTGGAACAGAACGAAGCCGGGGCGCCCAATACGCGTCCGGGCCTGAAACGCGCGCGAGCCAGCGTGGCGCGGTAAAGACGGCCTGGGCCGACGAGAGGAACGCGATGAAGCCGCCGATCAAACGCCTGACCGACCTGAAGCCCGCCGCGCCCGCCGCCCAGGCCGGCGCCTATGCGCGGCCCACGCCCAAGGTGGTGCGGCGCAAGAGCGCCAAGGTGCTGACCGACGCGGAAAAGGCGGCTTTCCTGGCTTCGCGGCCGGACCTGACCTCGAAGTCCTGAAGCGTCAGGCCCTGAGGATCTTGGCCATCGGCCGTCCCTTGGCCAGTTCGTCGACCAGCTTGTCCAGATAGCGGATCTCGCGCATCAGCGGATCCTCGATCGTCTCGATGCGAACGCCGCAGATCACGCCCTTGATGTCGGCCCGGGCGGGATGGAGCTTGGGGGCCTGGGCGAAGAACGTCTCGAAGTCCGATCGCCGCTCCAGCTGGTCGTCGAACGCTTCGCGACTGAAGCCGGTCAGCCACAGGATGATCTCGTCCACCTCGGCCCTGGTCCGCCCCTTCTTCTCCGCCTTGGCGACGTAGTGCGGATAGACGCTCGCGACGCTGGTTGTGTAGATTCTGTGCTTGGTCGTCACGATCCGGCTCCGGGCTCGAAGGGCTCCGCGAGATTAACGGCTGGGGCTGGGGACGGCTACCGCGCGGGTGCGAAACGCGCCTCGGAACCCCTCCCTCTTCCTCTGGGAGAGGGGGCAGATGGCCGCGAACACCGTGCGTTCACGCTCTCAATCCCAACGATTTCAACGCCCTGCAACTTTCTCGCACCGCGCTTTCCGCCGCGCCCGAAACCACCCCCATACTCAATCCCACCTGACGGCACGGGAAGGGCGTCCGGCCGGCGACTGCGACGGCTGTCAGGGGTGATTGCGCGGGAGCGAGGATGGGGGACGTAAACCCATCCATCGGGGAAGAGCCAAGGTCCCCGCCCGTCCGAAGGTTCGCTCCGGGTCCCTCCGGAATCGGCGTGGCTTGCAGCCCCAGGGCTGGGTCCGTCGCGAGGCAGGGGAAATCCGGGTGGGGCAAAGGGTTGAACAAGACCCGCGCGCCCCGGCCAGAGGGAAAACGGTCACGCGGAGCGTCTGTCTTCGTCGAAACGGTACTCATCTAACTCACATCCGGGCGAGGCCCGGGCGCTCCGCACCTCTTCCCACCCCATCGCAGCGAAAGCGCGAGGCGGCGAAGCCGTGCCTAGACCGCCGCGTGGTCCTTCAGGACGCCCAGCGGAACGATGGCCAGCATCTCCTCATGGCTGGCCTCCAGCACCACCTGCGGGGCCATGCCGGCGTCCAGGGCTTCCTTCCAGCGCCCGGCGCACAGGCACCAGCGGTCGCCGGCCTTCAGGCCCTGGAAGGCCAGCTCAGGGCGCGGCGTGGACAGGTCGTTGCCCATGCTCTTGGAGAAGGCCAGGAACTCGTCGGTCATGATGGCGCAGACCGTGTGCAGGCCCAGGTCGTGCGGCCCGGTCTCGCAGCAGCCGTTGCGGTAGAAGCCGGTCACCGGGTCCAGCGAGCAGGGCTTCAGCTCGCCGCCCAGCACGTTCTTGGCCCTGTCGTCATAGCGCGTCGTCATGCCCTGATCCTAACCCGCTTCGCGCGATCCGGGACCAACATTAGCGCGCCTTACGCGTGATGGGTTTTACCAAGGCCCGTCGATGCTTAAGAAGGAAGCCAAGACTCGTGGGGAGTTTCGATGTCCGACGTCGCCAGGCCGCGCCGCAGCGCCCTCTACATGCCCGCTTCCAATGCGAAGGCGGTGGAGAAGGCGCGCACGCTCGACGCCGACGTGATCGTGCTGGACCTGGAAGACGCGGTCGCCCCCGAGATGAAGGCGGCCGCGCGCGACGCTGCCGTGGCGGCGGTCAAGGCCGGCGGCTTCGGCTCCCGTGAGATCGTCATCCGCACCAATGGCCTCGACACCCCCTGGGGCGCCGATGACCTGAAGGCCGTGGCGGAAGCTGGGCCCGACGCGGTGCTGGTCCCCAAGGTCAATGACGCGGCCGACGTCCACGCCTACGAGGCCGCCCTGCATGCGGCCCCGATCAAGACCCGGCTGTGGACCATGATCGAGACCGGCAAGGCCGTCTTCCACCTGTGGGAGATCGCCGCGGCCAGCAAGTCGACCCGGCTGTCGGTCTGGGTGATGGGCGTCAACGACCTGGCCAAGGAGATGCGGGCCCGCCAGACGCCCGACCGCGCGCCGTTCCTGCCGCTGCTGTCGCTGTCGGTGGCCGCCGCCCGGGCCCACGGTCTGAGCATCCTGGACGGGGTCCACAACGACATCGAGGATCTGGAGGCGCTGGAGGCCGTCTGCGCCCAGGGCGTCGACTTCGGCTTCGACGGCAAGACCCTGATCCATCCCAAGCATCTGGAAATCTGCAACCGGGTATTCTCGCCCACCGAGGGCGAGATCGCCTGGAGCCGTGCGGTGATCGCCGCCTTCAAGGCGCCCGAAAACGCCGGTAAGGGGGCCTTGCGGGTCGAGGGCAAGATGGCCGAACGGTTGCATCTGGCCCAGGCCGAACGCCTGGTCGCCGTGGCCGCCGCCATTGCCGCCAAGGCCGCTTAAGGATGTCGATGCGGGTTTTCCTTCTCTCCGCCGTTCTGATCGCCGGGCCGGTCCTGGCCCAGGAGGCGCCGGTGGCGACCGCGCCTCAGTCGACCGTCGCCACGCCGACTCCGGCCCCCGCGCCGGCCTCGACCGATCCGATCCAGACCCCGCCCGCGCCGGCCCCGAACCAGCAGGTTCCGGCCGCCATCGATCCGCTGGGCGACCTGATCGACCAGACCGGCACTACCGACGAGGAAGACGCGACCCCGACCGCGCCGGTCCCCTATCACAAGCCGACCATCCTCCCGATCCCGGCCCCCGAAGCGCCCGCCCCGGCCTATCCGCCGTCGGGCCAGCCGGCCGTGACCCAGGGCGCCTATGTCCCGGCCGAGCAGATCTACGAGCTGCGGGTCAAGGGTTCGATCGTCGCCGCCCAAGGTCTGCAGGGCCCGCTCGACGGCGGCTGGAAGGTGGCGGGGCCTGACGGCTCGGTGCTTTACGCCCTGCAGATGGTCGATCCGGCCGGCGGCTACGGTCCGGTCGAGGGTGCCTGGCGCGACGTCCGGCGGGCTGGAGCCGTGGGCTCCACGGGCCTGATCGAGAGCGTCGAGCGCTCGGGCTCGGACCTGATCGTGCGCTTCAGCCCCAAGGCCGGCCAGTCGACCGTGCTGACCCTGCGCCCCACCGGCGAAACCCGTTGGGCCGGCGACCTGGTCGAGGCCGGCGCCGCCCGGTCGGTGGTCGCCGAGCGCGAGGCGCCGCCCAGCCTGCCGCCGGGCTATGTGATCCAGAGCCGGGGTCCGGTGATCTGGGGCGCGGCCCGCGCCGCCGCCAGCCGTCCGTCCGCCCCCGCGCCGGTCGCCTGCTCGACCAAGGGCAAGAAGGGCAAGGCCCTGAAGGCGGCCAAGGCCAAGTGCGCCGCGGTCGCCAAGAAGAGCGGCGGCAAGGGCAAGGCCACGGCGTCGAAGGGCAAGGGCTCCAAGGCCAAGGCGACCCCGGCCCGCAAGGGCAAGGCGACGGCCAAGAAGGCTTCGACGAAGAAGAAGCCGAAGCTGCGCTAGAGCTGCAGCGCGGATCTCGCCGCCGCGATGGCCTGGTCCAGCGCCTCGGCCGCATAGGCCTCGCCCGGCCTGTGGCCCCAGACCGGACCCGGCCAGGCCGGATCGCCGACCCGCCGGCCGATGACGTGGACGTGCAGCTGCGGCGTGACATTGCCCAGGGCGCCGACATTGAGCTTGTCGACCTGAAGGCCCAGGGTCCGCACCGCTGCTCCGGCCAGGACGATCTCGTCCATCAGCGCCACACGGTCGACGGGCGACAGGTCCTCGATCTCGCGCAGGCCGGCCTGGCGGGGGATCAGCACGATCCACGGATAGCGGGCGTCCAGCTGCAGCCGCGCCTCGCACAGCGGCAGGTCGCCCAGCGCGGCGGAGGTGGCCACGAAGGCCGGATCGAGGACGAACTCAGCCACGCGCCGTTCCTCGTTTGGGAACCGCCGCCCAATAATCGAAGTCGAGGATGACGTGGTCATTATAGGCCCCGGTCTCGTCCTTGCCGGGGAAGTCGTCGCAGGGCCGGTCGCGGGTGGCCACCATCCGCAGCCGCAGGGCCCCCACGCCGTCGCCCAGGTCGGCCTTGTCCAGCACCTCGCTCCAGGCGAACACCGTGCCGCCGGCGAAATAGGGGCTGACATGGCGCCCGCCATTGATGGCCAGGATCAGGCCGGCGCTCTGCAGGCCGTTGAACGACAGCGCCTTGGCCGTCGAGATCACCACCCCGCCATAGACCAGCCGCCGGCCCGACGGGTCCTTGGACCGCTCGAACTGGTTGAAGTGCACCTTGGCGGTGTTCTGCCACAGCCGCGTGGCCATGGCGTGCTCGGCCTCCTCGATCGCCATGCCGTCGACATGGTCGATGCGCTCGCCGATCTCATAGTCCTCGAAGGCGTGCGGCGCGCCGGCAAGGGCCCAGTCATACTTGGAGAAATCCAGGGTGGCCGGGATGATCAGGTCCGTCGCCGCCACGGCCTCCGCCAGCTCGGGCGCCGACTGCTCGACGAGCTCGGCCTCTGCCGAGCGCTTGCGCACCATCACCCAGCGCACATAGCGCAGCACGGCCTTGCCATGCTGATTGGTCCCGGTGGTCCGCACATAGACGACACCGGTCTTGCGGTTGGAGTTTTCCTTCAGCCCGATCACCTCGGACTCCGCCATCAGGGTGTCGCCGGGATAGACCGGGGCCAGGAACAGGCCCTCGGCGTAGCCCAGATTGGCCACGGCGTTCAGGCTGATGTCCGGCACGCTCTTGCCGAACACGATGTGGAAGGCGACCAGCGGATCGACCGGGGCCGCGGGGAGGCCGCAGGAACGGGCGAATTCATCGGACGAGAAGAGCGCAAAGCGCGGTCCGTAGAGCGCCGTATAAAGCGCCACATCGCCCGCCGTGACCGTTCGCGGCGTGGCGTGGACCAGGGTCTGGCCCAGCCGGAAGTCCTCGAAATAGCGCCCCGGATCGGTCTTGCTCATCCCCACGCGTCCTTATCGTTGTTCAGACAGTTCTGCCGCAGTGCAGCGAATGGGGAAAGAGGGCTTGAGAGTAAGGCCCGGCGGGCGTAGACCGCGCGCGACATTTCTCGTCCACAGCCTTGATGGAGACCCCATGGCTCGCGCGAAGATCGCCCTCATCGGCGCCGGTATGATCGGCGGCACCCTGGCCCACATCGCCGCTCGCGAAGAGCTGGGCGACGTGATCCTGTTCGACATCGCCGAGGGCACCCCGCAGGGTAAGTCGCTCGACATCGCCGAAGCCTCGGCCGTGTTCGGCAAGGACGTCGCCCTGAAGGGCGCCAACGACTACGCCGACATCGCGGGCGCCGACGTCTGCATCGTCACCGCCGGCGTGCCGCGCAAGCCGGGCATGAGCCGCGACGACCTGCTGGGCATCAACCTGAAGGTCATGAAGGCCGTCGGCGAAGGCATCAAGGCCCACGCTCCCAACGCCTTCGTCATCTGCATCACCAACCCGCTCGACGCGATGGTCTGGGCCCTGCAGCAGTTCTCGGGCCTGCCCAAGGAAAAGGTCATCGGCATGGCCGGCGTCCTGGACTCGGCGCGCTTCGCCTACTTCCTGGCCGAAGCCACCGGCGTGTCGGTCGAAGACATCCACGCCTGGACCCTGGGCGGTCACGGCGACGACATGGTGCCGATGGTCCGTCACTCGACGGTCGGCGGCCTGCCGCTGCCGGAACTGGTCAAGCAAGGCTGGCTGACCCAGGAAAAGCTCGACGCCATCGTCAAGCGCACCCGCGGCGGCGGCGGCGAGATCGTCGCCCTGCTGAAGACCGGTTCGGCCTTCTACGCCCCGGCTGAATCGGCCATCGCCATGGCCACCAGCTACCTGAAGGACAAGAAGCGCGTCCTGCCGTGCGCCACCTTCCTGACCGGCCAGTACGGTCTGGACGGCCTCTATGTCGGCGTGCCGGTCGTCATCGGCGCCGGCGGCGCGGAAAAGATCGTCGAGTTCGAAACCAACGAAGACGAAAAGGCGATGTTCGCCGCTTCGGTCGCGTCGGTTCAGGGCCTGATGGAAGCCTGCAAGGCCATCGACCCCTCGCTGGTCTAGGTCTTCAGCACTCCGAAACGACGAAGGGCGGCTCCTCGCGGAGCCGCCCTTTTTCTTTGGATGTCGAGACGCCTAGTCGTCGGCGGAGATGTCTTCCAGCGTCTTGCCGACCTGCTTGGCGCCGTAATCCTTGGCCACGTCGCCCAGGGACAGGATGCCGGTCAGCTTGCCGGAATCGTCGAGGACGACCAGGCGGCGGATCTGGTGATTGGCCATCTTGGCGGTGGCGTCGGCGAGGCTGTCCTCGGCGGTGATGCTCTGGACCTCGCCCTCGCTCATCGCCTCGGAGATCGGCGAGTCGAAGCTGCGGCCCTCGGCGACGACCCGCAGGACGAGGTCGCGGTCGGTGACCAGGCCCACGACCTTGCCGTTCTCGACGATCGGCACGGCGCCGCTGTCGATCTGGGCCATGGTCTGGGCGACCTTGCGGATGGAGTCGCTCGGGGCGGCCGTGACGACCTGTTGGGTCATGGCGTCGCTGACTTTCATGGGGAAACCTCAAAGGTTGAACTCAAGGTTCGTAAACCCCCGGCTATCGCCTCGCGTTCCGTGCTTCCCGTTCGCGGCCTGCCGCCCTATCTGTGCGCGGACCCTTCAAGCGGAGCTTTCATGTCCATTTCCATCCACCAGGCCAGCGTCCCCGTCTTCGTCCAGGGCCTGAAAGGCCTGAAGGGCGTGCTGACCAAGGCCCAGGCTCACATCGAGGCCAAGAAGATCGATCCCGAGGCCCTGCTGAAGGACCGGCTCTATCCGGACATGTTCCCGCTGATCCGCCAGGTGCAGATCGCCACCGATTTCGCCAAGGGCTGCGCCGCGCGCCTGGCCGGCGAGGAGGTTCCGGCCTGGGACGACACCGAGACCAGCTTCGACGAACTGATCGCTCGCATCGACCGCGCCATCGCCTATGTCGAAGGCCTGGACCCCGCCGCCTTTGCCGGCGCCGAGGATCGCGACATCACCCTGGTGCGCCGTGGCGAGACCAGCGTGGTCAAGGGGCTGGCCTATCTGCAGACCCAGGCCCAGCCGAACTTCTTCTTCCACCTGACCACGGCCTACGCCGTCCTGCGCCACAACGGCGTCGAGATCGGCAAGCGCGACTATCTCGGCACGGCGTAAGCCTCAGGGTTTGCGATAGACGTGTATGGCCCCGGCGCCGCCGATATCGACCGGGGCCATCGCCACCTCCAGGCCCGCCGCCTGGGCATAGGGATCCGGGTCGGCGATATAATAGGTCAACCGCTCGCGGCTGTGGCTGGGCGCCGCGCCCGGGGCCTTCGTCGTCACATAGTCCAGCACCAGGTCCATGCGGCCGATCTTCGGATTGAAGCCGCGATCGAGCACGAACAAGGCCAGGCTGCCGCCGTCGGCCAGGGGCTGGACGAAGACCGGCCGGTCCGCTGGCGGCGCCGGCTGGCGCATCTGGTCCTCCAGCGGCAGATGGAAGGCGGCCAGGCCTCCCGGGCGAAGATGGCGGACCACGCCCTTGAACACGTTCCGCCACGCCGCCCCGGCCGGCGCGTGGGCCAGGGTGAAGAAGGTGCAGAACACCGCGTCGAAGGTCTCGCCCAGGCTCAGCGAGGCCATGTCGCCCCGCACCAGCTTCAGCCGCGACGCCGCCTCGGGCGTCAGGGCCTGACGCTTGGCCTCCGCCTGACGCAGCATGGTCGGGGCCAGGTCGAGGCCGGTCACCGAATGGCCGCGCGCCACCAAGTCCAGCGCGATCCGGCCCGTGCCGACGCCGATCTCCAGCACCGTGCTGGGACCGTCGAGCAGGCCGGCATAGACCTCGATGTCGCCCGTCAGGCTTTTGTCGGCGGCGGTCAGGAGATCATAGTGAAGCGCCGAGGATCCGCTTTCCGCGTAGTAGGGCTTGGTCGACGCCATGGATCTCGCGGAGCTTGAGGTTGCCGGACCGGCAAACTGGAAGATCGACGACGGTCTTGTCCAGTGCGCGTCGTGATCGGGGCACTTTGACTCTTCCCCATTTTCTGTGCATAAGCGCGCCCTTCCGGCGCTTCATCAGCAGCGCCTCTACCGTCACGACCCCAGCCCGCTAGCGCGGGATCCATCTGGACGAGGACGGCGAGGACCCCCGTCGACGTGATCGTCCACGGGGGCTGATCGCGTTTGGAGCTTTGGGTTCAAACAGGGTTCGACATGTTCGACGGCCTTACAGAGCGGCTCTCCGGCGTCTTCGACCGTCTTGGCGGTCGCGGCGTGCTGTCCGACAAGGACATCGACGAGGCCCTGCGCGAGGTCCGCGTCGCCCTGCTGGAAGCCGACGTCGCCTTGCCGGTGGTCAAGGACTTCATCAGCAAGGCCAAGGAACTGGCCTCGGGCGAGGCGGTCATCCGCTCGGTCAAGCCGGCCGATCAGGTGGTCAAGATCGTCTATGACGGCCTGGTCGACATGCTGGGCGGTGAGGTCCCCACGGGTCTCAACCTGGCCCTGAACCCGCCGTCGGTGATCCTGATGACCGGCCTGCAGGGCTCGGGCAAGACCACCACGACCGGCAAGCTGGCCCTGCGCCTGAGCAAGAACGAGCGCAAGAAGGTGCTGGTCGCCTCGCTCGACACCCGCCGTCCGGCCGCCATGGAACAGCTGGCCCTGCTGGCCAAGCAGGTCGAGGTCGAGAGCCTGCCGATCGTCGCCGGCCAGAGCGCCGTCGACATCGCCAAGCGGGCGATGAGCGCCGCCAAGCTGGGCGGCTATGACGTCCTGATCCTCGATACCGCCGGCCGCACCACGCTGGACGAGGCGATGATGAGCGAAGCGGCGGAAATCGCCCGCATCGCCGTCCCGACCGAAACCCTGCTGGTCGCCGACAGCCTGACCGGCCAGGACGCGGTCCGCACCGCCAAGGCCTTCCATGAACGCCTGCCGCTGACGGGCCTGATCCTGACCCGCGCCGACGGCGACGGCCGGGGCGGCGCGGCGCTGTCGATGCGCCATGTCACCGGCCTGCCGATCAAGTTCCTCGGCGCCGGCGAGAAGATCGATGCGCTGGACGTGTTCGACGCCCGCCGCGTGGCCGGCCGGATCCTGGGTCAGGGCGACGTCGTCGCCCTGGTCGAGAAGGCCGCCCAGGACCTGGACCACGCCGAAGCCGAGCGCATGGCCAAGAAGCTGGCCAAGGGCCAGTTCGACCTCAACGACCTGTCGTCCCAGCTGTCCCAGATGCAGAAGATGGGCGGGATGGAAGGCATCATGGGCCTCCTGCCGGGCGTCCAGAAGGTCAAGAAGCAGATCGCCGAAAGCGGCATCGACGACAGCATCTTCCGCCGCCAGCAGGCGATCATCAGCTCGATGACCAAGCTGGAGCGCAAGAAGCCCGACATCCTGGCCGCCTCGCGCAAGCGCCGCATCGCGGCCGGCGCCGGGGTGGACGTGGCCGAGGTCAACCGCCTGCTGAAGCAGCACCGCCAGATGGCCGACATGTTCAAGGCGATGTCCAAGGACGGCGGCAAGAGCCTGGCCAAGATGGCCGGCATGATGGGCGGCGGCGACATGTCCCGCCTCAAGGCGATGGGCGGCGGCAAGGTCGCCCCGCCCGAACAGAATTCCGCGGGAGGCCTGCCGGGTCTTCCCGGTCTCGGCGGTGGCGGCGACGCCAAGCCGAACCTCCTTTCCGGCCTGGGCGGCGGTCTGCCGCCCGGTTTCAACCCGTTCAAGAAATAGAACTCAAACTAAGGACTGCCCCAATGCTGAAGATCCGTCTCGCCCGTGGCGGCGCCAAGAAGCGCCCGTACTACTCGATCGTCGTCGCTGACAGCCACTCGCCGCGCGATGGCCGTTTTATCGAGAAGGTCGGCACCTACAACCCGCTCCTCAAGAAGGACGACGCCGCTCGCGTCACGCTGAAGGTCGAGTCGATCCAGGCCTGGATCGCCAAGGGCGCCCAGCCGACCGACCGCGTCGCTCGCTTCCTGGCCGATGCCGGCATCGGTTCGTGGACCCACGGCAACAACCCGCAAAAGGGCGCTCCGGGCAAGAAGGCCCAAGAGCGTAACGCCGAGCGCGCTCAACGCGAAGAAGACCGTAAGGCCGCCGAAGCCCAGGCCAAGGAAGACGCCAAGGCCGCCGCCGAAGCCGAAAAGGCCGCCGCCGCTGAAGCCGCCGCCGCTGCGGCCGCCGCTGCTGCTGCTCCGGCCGAGGAAGCTCCGGCCGCCGAAGAGGCTCCGGCCGCTGAAGCCGCCGCTGAAGAAGCCCCGGCTTCGGAAGAAACCACCGAAGGCTAAGGCCTTTGACGTTGTCGCCCCGGTCTTCGGATCGGGGCGGCGATGTCGTCTCGTCGATGAGCAACACGCCCTCCGCCAACCTGATCCTCGTCGGCCGCGTCGCCGGCGGCTTCGGCGTGCGCGGCGAGGTGAAGATCACGACCTATACCGAAGACCCCAAGAGCCTGGCCGGCTTCAAGGCGCTGACGCGTCAGGACGGCTCGCCGGCCCTGACCATCCTCTCGGCCCGCGTGGCCAAGGAAGGCCTCGTCGCCCGCTGCAAGGGCATCGAGACCAAGGACGCCGCCGACGCCCTGCGTGGTCTGCGCCTCTATGTTCCCCGCGAGGCCCTGCCCGAGCCCGACGAGGACGAATATTACCTGACCGATCTGGTCGACCTGCCCGTGCGCCATGTTTCAGACAACGCCCTGCTCGGGTCGGTGAAGAGCGTGCAGAACTTCGGGGCCGGCGACCTGCTCGAGATCCTCCCTGCCTTGGGCGGCCAAACCTGGTACCTGCCCTTCACCCGGGCGGCCGTGCCCGAAGTGAAGATCGCCGAACGCTTGATCCTCGCCGACCCGCCCGCCTTGGTGGGAGAACCGGAAGGCCCGGTCGAAGAGGCCGATGACGACGCCGAGGGCGTCGAGCGCAATTACGACTAGGAGCTCCAGGGCATGGCGTCCGACGGGAAGTGGCGGGTCACCGCTTCGCGCTATGTCCACAAGGATCGCTGGATCGCCCTTCGGGCCGACGACTGCGTCACCGACGAAGGGGCCGTGATCGCGCCCTTCTACGTCCTGGAATATCCCGACTGGGTCGAGATCGTCGCGCTGGACGCCGACGACAACCTGCTGCTGGTCAAGCAGTACCGCCACGGCATGGGCGGCTTCACGATCGAGCTGCCGGCCGGCGGCATGGAGCACTCCGACACCGATCCTTGTGCGGCGGCGAGGCGTGAACTGATGGAAGAGACCGGCTGCGCCGGCGACTTCAGCCTGGTCGGCGAGGCCTGGCCCAACGCCGGCACCCACACCAACCAGGTCCACACCATCCTGGCGCGGAACGTCGTTCAGGTCGCCGAGCCCAACGACGATCCCACCGAGCGGATGGAGCGGTTCTGGGTCCCGGCCGCCGAGGCGGTGCGCATGGCCCTGGCCGGCGAATTGACCGTGGGCATGCAGATCGGCTCGCTGTTGCGCGCCCTCGTCCACGCCGGCGTGGCGACGATCGCGGTCGCGAAGACCTCGGCCTAGGCGTCGGCTACTTCCGCACCCGCATCAGGCATTCCTGGGCCACCGAGGCCAGCAGCTTGCCGTCCTGGCTGAACATCTGGCCGCGCACCAAACCGCGGCCTTGCGAGGCGCTGGGGCTGTCCTGGGCGAACAGGGTCCAGTCGTTGAAGTCGAACGGGTGGTGGAACCACATGGCGTGGTCGAGGCTGGCGGCCTGCAGACCCGGCGTCGTCCAGATCAGGCCATGCGGGCGCAGGGCGCTTTCCATGAAGGCCATATCCGAGGCGTAGGCCAGCGCGGCCTGCTGCATCTTGATGTCGTCGCCCAGCGGGGCGCGGGCTCGCAGCCAGACTTCCTTGGTGCCGGACTTCTTCTCGGGCTTCACCGGGTTCTGCGGGTCGACCCAGCGGATGTCGATCGGGCGCGGCTTTTCCAGGAAGGCCAGCATCTTCGGATGGATCTGGTCGCCCAGCGACCGCAGGAACTCGCCCTCGGTCGGGACGGTGTCCGGGGCCGGTGCGTCGGGCATCGGCGACTGATGCTCGAAGCCCTGTTCCGGCGTTTGGAACGAGCAGGCCAGGTTGAAGATCTGCTCGCCGTGCTGGATCGCCGCCACCCGGCGGGTGGTGAAGGTGCCGCCGTCACGGGCCCGCTCGACCTCATAGAGCACGGGGGCGTTCACATCGCCGGGGCGGATGAAATAGGCGTGCAGCGAGTGGCAGATGCGCTCGGGCACGGTCTTGTAGGCGGCGAGCAGCGCCTGGGCGATGACCAGCCCGCCGAAGATGCGCGGGAAGCCGTCATTCGGGCTGACGCCCCGGAACAGGTTCACCTCGATCGGTTCGAGGTCGAGGATGTCGGCGAGGTTCTCGGTCGTCTGCATGGTGCAGTGCGATATTCCTCTAGCGCCACCGGGGCAAGTCGCGACCTTGCGCCAGCACTATGCGATGACCATCGTTGCAGGATGTCCTCACCTTCCAGACCGCCGGTCGTCCACCATCCCGCATTCCGCGCCGAAATGCCGGCGGGGCACCGCTTCCCGATGGACAAGTTCTCGCGCCTGGCCGCCCTGCTGGAAGCCGAGGGCGTTCCGGGACCGGACGGCTTCCATCGCCCGGAACCGATCGACCTCGAGACCCTGCGGCTGGTCCATGACGAGGCCTATGTGCGCGGGGTGATCGAGCTGTCCCTGCCGGCCGACGTCGTCCGCCGGATCGGCATGCCCAACACCGAGTCCGTCGCCCTGCGGGCCCGGGCGGCGACCGGCGGCACGCTGCTGGCCGCCCGGCTGGCCCTGCAGCACGGGATCGTCTGCAACACCGCCGGCGGCAGCCATCACGCCTCGACCGACAGCGGGGCAGGCTTTTGCGTGTTCAACGATGTCGCCGTGGCCGCGCGACGGCTGCTGGAAGAGGGCGCGATCGGCAAGGCGCTGGTCGTCGATCTCGACGTGCACCAGGGCGACGGGACGGCGAAAATCTTCGAGGGCGATGCGTCGGTTTTCACCTTCTCGATGCACGCGGAGAAGAACTTCCCGGCCCGCAAGGCCGCCAGCGACCTCGACATCGACCTGGCCGACGGCACGGGCGACGAGGCCTATCTGGCGACGCTGAGCGACATCCTGCCGGCCCTGATCGACCGGGTGGATCCGGACATCGTGTTCTTCAACGCAGGGGTCGACCCGCATGCCGACGACAAGCTGGGGCGGCTGTCCCTGACCAATGACGGCATCGGCCGGCGCGAGGCCTATGTGCTGGGCCTGTGCCTGGCGCGGGACATCCCGGTCACGGGCGTGATCGGCGGTGGCTACGACCCCGACATCGACCGGCTGGCCGATCGCCACGCCATCCTGCACCGCACGGCCGCCGGCCTGCTGGGCGCATAAAAAAAGGGGCGGCCCATCGCTGGACCGCCCCGAAGTCTGCTGGGAAGGAAAAACGGACCCTAGAAGGCGGTCCGCAGGCTGATCACCGCAGCGCGCGGCGCGCCGAGCAGGGCGTAGGGCTGGCCGTAGCCGGCTGCGCCCGGGGTCGCGCTGGTCGTCGTTCCGCTGAGGTTGCCGTAGTACTTCTCGTCGAAAAGGTTGGTCACGTTCAGCTGAACGTAGGACTTCTTCCAGCCGTCGCCGCCGATATCGTAGCGGATGTCGGCGTCCCACACGGTGTAGTGCGGCACTTCCAGATCGTTGACGTCGGTGATGTAGCGGTCGCCGACGAACTTGCCCTGGATGCCGAACGAGAACCGGCCCACGTCATAGGTCAGGCGGCCCGAGAAGGTCCACTTCGGGGTCTCGACCACCTGCTTGCCGGCGGTCATGGCGTAGCCGAGCGTGCTGCTGACATAGAGATTGTCCTGCAGCTTGGCGTCGGTATAGGCGGCCGAAGCGTAGGTCGTCAGATGCTCGTCGATGCGCCATTGAACCTGACCGTCGACGCCCTTGATTTCAACCGCGCCGACGTTGCGGTCGATATAGGTGTTGTCGGTCGGGTCGACGGTGCTGACGATCCGGTTCTTGATCTCGGTCTTGTAGGTGCTGATCGAGGCCATGACGCTGGGCGTATGGAAGCGATAGCCGATCTCGGCGGTCTTGCCGGTTTCCGGCTCGACCGAGCCCAGGGCGCCGGTGCTGGTCAGGGTGTAGAGGTTGTCGACCTTGGGCGACGACATCTGCTCGGAATAGCTGACATAGACCGCGCCGGTGTCGTTCAGGCGATAGGACAGGCCGACATTGGGCAGGACCGCGTCGAAGCTGCGGGTCGCGGCGAACGGCGAGAAGTAGGTCGAGCCGTTGATCACGACCGATTGGGCTACCGCGCCCTTGGCCAGGGCGGCGGTCGAGGTCGCCGTCTTGGACGTGCAGTAATAGGTCGTCGAGCCGGCCTTCGAGTAGCAGTACTGGTGCAGTTCGCGGTCCAGGGTCGGGAAGCGGACGCCGATGTTGGCGACCAGCCGCTCGTCCAGGAACTCGCCGCGATACTCGACGCTGGGCTGCTTGAAGGTGGCTTCCGAGAAGCGGTTGCGCTTCTGGGCGACCTGGCCGTCGGCGTTGTAGATCGGCGTGCCGTAGCCGTCCTTGCCGCTGAACACGTCGGCCGCGAAGCCGTCGCTGGTCAGCAGGCTGTACTCGCCGGTCTGGCGCGTCTGGGCCTGGTCGAAGGCGTAGGCGAAGCGCACCCGGTGATGGTCGGTGACGTCCCAGATCAGCGAGGTGTTGACGCCATAGCGACGGGTGTTGGTGTTGCTGGGCGAATAGACCTGGACGGTGTCCTTGGTGTCGCCGTCGCCGTTCAGGTCGACGCCCGACGTGCCGGCCGCGTTCAGCAGCTGGATCGCGGTTTCCGACAGGCTGGTCGTGCCGCCGCCATTGGCCAGAGTGTAGTTGAACGAGGGGTCGACCGTCAGCTTGACGTTCGGCGCCAGGGTGAAGCGCGACTGGCCGCGGATGGTGCCGGTGTTCGACGGGTTGATGCGCGGGCCGTAGAAGCCCAGCAGGGTCGTCGAATTGCCGGTCGGGACGGTGTCGGCCGTGCCGTTCACCGCGGTCGGCGTGGTCCATGAGGTGTTGTAGTCGACGTCGTCGCCATAGCGGTCGACGTCGGCGGCGATCGAGGCCGTCGAGGTGGCCAGATAGGGCGCGTAGTAGCTGGAGTTGCGGTTCTCGTTGTAGTTCAGGTTCAGCGCCAGGAAGTCGCCCGGCTTGACCAGGTCCTGCTCGATGCGGGCGTTGATCTGCTTCTTCTCGAGCGAGCCTTCGCCCTTGAACTTGTCGTATTTCTGGTAGCTGGCCGAGACCCAGGCGCGGGTTCCCAGCGGACCGAAGTCGCCGGTCTGGACCAGGCCGAACACGCGGCGATAGTTGTCGGTGCCCAGGCCGGCCTTCAGCACGACGCCGGCGTCGTGGGTGGCCTTCAGGGTCGTGTAGTTGATCACGCCGGCGGTGGCCGAGGCGGTGACGGTGTCGGCGTCGGTCGAGCCGGTGTTGACGTTGGCCTGCTCGATCAGCTCGGCGTCGACCTGCTGGTTCGAGTAGATCGCGTAGTTGCCGCCGTCGTTCAGCGGCACGCCGTCGACCAGGAAGCCGATATGGGCGCCGTCCTGGCCGTGCAGGCGGATCGAGCCGCCCGACGAGCCGTAGGGGTCGCTGTTCTGGAAGACCACGCCGGGCACCAGGTTCAGCGACTGCAACACGGTCTGGCCGTCCTGCTGGCGAGCCAGGAACTGGTTGGTGATGGTGTATTTCGACTTCGGCGCCGTCTCGGCGGCCATCGCGCCGTCGATGGTCTTGGGACCCTTGGCGGCGGTCACGACCAGCGTGTCGAGCTCGCTGGTGGCGGTGGACTGGGCGAACGCCGCGGAGCCGATGAGCAGGCTGCCGACAAGCGCGCTCGAGGCCAGGAAGGCCTGTCGTCTGGCTGTCATGTTTGAAACATCCCCTGTTTGAAATCCGAACCAAACCGCGACACGGCGTCGGAACGACAAGGGTTTAGAGGGTCAGTTTCGACCCAGTATGACCGCTATCCGGCCATATATCGCCGCAATATTACGTCAACAGCGGCAAATGTATTCAAGATGACGGGGTCTGTAGTCTTGGGAAATGTTGAACGCTTGAGAGTTGTGCGTCCTGGCGGCGTCTGAAACGCCTTGCTCCGCCGAGGCCGTCCGGTGGGGACAGCCGCCCGGCGGAGCTACGCGGCGATCACTTAGAAGCTCGTGACGAGCGAACCGGCGATCACGACGAGCGGCAGAACCGCGAGAACCAGGGTGGCGACGTTGGCGAAGGCGTTGGACTTGATGGTCATGGTCTTGATCCCTTTGTTGGCCGGCGCGGTTGTTCGCGTCCGGTGATGAGGGATATAGGCCCGCCGTTTGGTGAATACCCGTTACCTTTGCGTCATGAAGGCTTTTTAAGAAACTTCCAGCCATCAATTCGCATTACATTGGTGTAATTTTATGTGATCGACACCTATCGGAGCAATATTTTACTTCATCCCACACCGCTTCCCATTTCTTGCGCCACGTAAACGGCCGCCCACAGGCCAGGCATGGCTTGGAGGGCAGGTCGCCCTTGCGCACGGCCTTTCCGCCATCGCGTCCGCCCCGTGACGCGCGGGTCACCTCACTCCTCCGACGGCGCGACCAGGAAGATGCCGCGCAGCGTGGCGATCGGCGCGGCGCGGGTTTCCTGCCAGGCCTCGACATGGACGTTGGCGACCCGCCGGCCCAGCTTCTTGATGCTGGCCCGGGCGTAGGTGGTCAGAGGCCGGCCCGAGCGCAGATATTCGATCGAGACGTCGATGGTGCGCGGCTGACGCTTCATCGGCGAGGCCACCGACAGCTGGGCCAGGGCCGTCATCTCCATGAAGGCGCCCAAAACGCCGCCATGGATGGCCGGCAGCATGGGATTGCCGACGATGTGGTCGGCGAAGGGCAGGATGGCCGTCATCTCGTCGCCGGCCAGCTCGGCCGTGATCCCGAGGAACCGGGCGTAGGGGATCGAGCCGAGAACGGCGACCAGGCGGGTGTCGGCGTCGCTCATGCCGCGCCTCCCGTGGTCGGAGGCTTGGAGCGCGGCGGCTTCAGATTGGCGCCGGGCTTCTTGCCGGCGCTGCTGTCGAGCATGAAGGTCGCCTGGGCGGTGGCCACGGGATCCTCCGGGTCGTCCTCGTAGGCGACCGCGCGGACGAAGGCGACCGAGCGGGTGACCTTGTAGCAATGGGCGCGGGCCAGCACGTCGCGACCCGGCTCGGCCGGACGCATGTAGTCGATGCGCAGGTCCAGGGTGGCGATCGAGGTCCAGGCCTCCAGCGCCGCATGCACCGCCTGGCCGCTGGCGTGGTCGAGCAGGGTGGTCATGACCCCGCCGGCGATGACGCCGGTCTCGGGATCGCCGACGATCTCGGGCCGATAGGGCACCTTGAGGATGGCGACCGCGTCGCCGATCTCCAGGGTGGTGAAGCCGAGCGCCCGCGCCTGCGGGCTGCCCTCGTTCATCGCCGTGGCGATGAGGCGGGTCTGTTCATTGTGCTCACTCATGGAACTAGGATTAGCAGCGCGAGCGTTGTCATATCCACTGTGATCAAGCCTGAAGACCTTCTCTGTCCCCGACCGGACGGGCTGTATTGCCCGCCAGGGGATTTCTATATCGACCCGGTCCGGCCCGTGGACCGGGCGGTGATCACCCATGGCCACGCCGACCACGCTCGTGCTGGCCATGGGACGGTGGCGGCCACGCCCGAGACCCTGGCGATCATGGCCACCCGCTATGGCGAGGATTTCACCGAGCGGCGCCAGAGCGTGCCTTACGGCGAGAGCATCACCCACAATGGCGTCGAGGTGACGCTGGTCCCGGCCGGCCACGTGCTGGGCTCGGCCCAGGCGGTGGTGCGCTGGAAGGGCCTGACCATGGTGGTCTCCGGCGACTACAAGCGTCGCCGCGACCCGACCTGCGCGCGGTTCGAGCCAGTCCCCTGCGACGTGTTCATCACCGAGGCCACCTTCGGCCTGCCGGTGTTTCGCCATCCCGACGACAAGGGCGAGATCGCCAACCTGCTGGCCAGCGTCGCCCAGTTCCCCGAACGCACCCACCTGGTCGGGGCCTACGCCCTGGGCAAGGCCCAGCGGGTGATCAGGCTGCTGCGCGAGGGCGGCTGGGACCAGCCGATCTATGTGCATGGCGCGCTGGAGCGGCTGAACGCGCTGTACGAGGCCCATGGCGTCGACCTGGGGCCGCTGCTGCCCGCCACCACCGGCCAGGCCAAGAAGGACTTCGCCGGCCAGATCGTCATCGCCCCGCCCTCGGCGATCGCCGACCGCTGGTCGCGGCGCTTCCCCGATCCGGTCGACTGTTTCGCCTCGGGCTGGATGCGGGTGCGGGCGAGAGCCCGCCAGCGGGGAGTCGAATTGCCGCTGATTCTCTCCGACCATGCCGACTGGGACGAGCTGACGGCGACCTTGAGCGAGCTGCGGCCGGGCGAGGTGTGGATCACCCATGGTCGGGAGGAGGCCCTTCTGCGGTGGTGCGAGCTGGAAGGCCTGCCGGCCCGGGCGTTGCGGCTGGTGGGGTATGACGAGGAGGAGGGGGAGTGATTTCTGGTGCTCCTTCTGACGCCGTGGAGGACCCCCTCCGGCCCCCTGGGCCACCTCCCCCAAAGGGGGAGGATCTACGCCGCGCAGATGCTCCCCTTCGGGGGAGCTGTCGCGGAGCGACTGAGGGGGTCCTCACGAGCGTCGGCAACCTCGCGCTTTCGCTGCGATGGTGGGAAGGGTCGCGGAGCGTCCGGACGACGTCCGGATGAGCGTGTTTCTAAGTACCGTTTCGACGAAGCCGTCCGCTCCGCGTGACCGTTTTCCCTCTGGCCGGGGCGCGCAGGCCTGTTCAGCCTTTTGCCCCACCCGGATTTGTCCTCCTCGCGACGGACCCAGCTCGAAAGCTGCAAGCCACGCCGATTCCGGAGGGACCCGGAGCGGACCTTCGGACGGGCGGGAGCCTTGGCTTGCTCCCGATGGGCGGGTTTACGTCCCCCGCCCTCGCTCCCGCGCGATCACACCCCAAGGCCCATCAGGTCGCCGGCCGACGTCCCTTCCCTTGCCTTGGGCTAGGAACAGTATGAGGGCCGTTTTCGGCGCGGTGGAAAGCGCTATCTGAGAAAGTCGTAACGTGTTGAATTTGCGGCGTTCGGCATCACGATTTCAACGGATAGAGCGAGTTCTATCCTCGCGCTCAGCCCAAAATTCTTGTCATCCCGGAAGCCTCGCAGAGGCTGTCCGGGGCCCAGGGGCCAAGGCAGTGCGGTTGCCCCTGGGTCCCGGCTCTCCGCTTCGCTGCGGCCGGGATGACAAACGTTTTGCGAGAGATGACGAACAGGGCGCCGACCCCTCACACCACCTTGAACGTCGCGTGCGCCCGCGCCACCGGCTTGCCGTCCGCCAGCACGGTGGCGTCGGCGTAGCAAAGGCTCTTGCCCAGCTTGATAAAGTCGGTGTCGAACGCCAGCCATTGGCCGAGCTTCGCCGCGCCCAGATAGTCGACGGACAGCGACACCGTCACCAGGCCGTTGGAGGGGATCTTCTCGCGGGTCAGCTGGACGCCGCACGACAGGCCCATGGCGTTGTCGGCCAGGGCGGCGATCAGCCCGCCGTGGGGCGCGCCGCGAGAATTGGTGTGCGGGTCGCGGATCTCGAGCCCCAGCACCCAGCGATCCTCCCGGATGTCGGCGTAGAGCGGCTCCCACGGCGTGGTCAGCGGGCTCTTGCGGGGATGGGGAACGAACGGTTCGGGCGGCTGGAAGCTCATGACCGGTCTCCTGGTCCGTCAATTCAAACATGTGTTTGAATTGACTTCAAGCGCCTTGGCCATGCTAGCGTTTGCGCCGAAGCGGGGAGAGCCGATGGCCAGGACGGATGGCGGGCGCAAGCTGGACGCGGCCAAGGTGGTCGAAACCCTGGACCACCTGCGGGCCCGGGTGTCGGAGCGTTTTCCCGACGCCGGCCTGGCGCGGGTCTGCGCCGAACTGACCGCGACCGCCCGCATCACCGAAAAGCGCGCCAGGCGGCTGTCGCGGCCCTATCTGGGCCTGCGGTTTCTGGTCCTGGCCATCGTCGTGGTCGCCATCGGCCTGGAGGTCGGGCTGTTCGCTCGGCTCGACTGGATGGCCAGCCTGAACAAGGCCGACAGCTTCGGCCTGGCCTCGGGCCTGGAGTCGGCGGTCAACCTGATCGTGCTGTCGGGGGCGGCGGCCTGGTTCCTGTTGTCGCTGGAGACCCGCTGGAAACGCGGCCGGGTGCAGAAGGCCCTGCACGAGCTGCGCTCCTACGCCCACGTCATCGACATGCACCAGCTGACCAAGGACCCGACCCTGGTGCTGGGCCCGCGCACCGCCTCCTCGCCGGCTCGCGAGATGAACCGCTTCCAGCTGGCCCGCTACCTGGACTATTGCGCCGAGATGCTGGCCCTGACCGCCAAGCTGGCGGCGCTCTATGCCGGCGAGAGCGACGATCCGGTGATCGTCTCGGCGGTCAACGACATCGAGACTCTGACCTCGGACCTGGGCCGCAAGATCTGGCAGAAGATCATGATCCTGGGCCAGCTCGACGAAACCCGCGCAAGCTGACCTGAACCGAGCGGGCGGGGAGGCGTTCGATGTCCATGCGCGCCTTCGCCACCCTGCTGGACCGGCTGTCCCTGACCAGCTCGCGCAACGCCAAGCTGACCCTGATCGAGGATTTCCTGCGCGGCCAGCCCGACCCGGATCGCGGCTTCGCCCTGGCGGCCCTGACCGGCGCCCTGTCGTTCTCGGCGGCCAAGCCGGCCTTCATCCGCAAGGCGATCGAGGCGCGGATGGACGCTCAGCTGTTCGCCTGGTCCTACGACTATGTCGGCGACCTGGCCGAGACCGTCGCCCTGGCCTGGCCGGCGCGGCCAGGCCCCAATCGCGAGCCGGAGCTTTCGGAGGTGATCGAGGCCCTGCGCACCGCCTCGCGCTCCGAGGTGCAGCGGCTGATCGAGGGCTGGCTGGACGCCCTGGACGCCGACGGCCGCTGGGCGCTGCTGAAGCTGATGACCGGCGGCCTGCGGGTGGGGGTGTCCTCGCGCCTGGCCAAGCAGGCCTGCGCCAACCTCGGCGCCAATCTGCGTGGGGGGGTCGAGATCGGTGAGATCGAGGAGATCTGGCACGCGCTGGAGCCGCCCTATGGCGATCTCTTCGCCTGGCTGGAGGGCCGCTCGGAACGGCCTTCGCCCGACGCGCCGGGACGCTTCCGGCCGGTTATGCTGGCCCAGGCGATCGACGAGGCCGTGGACTTCGCCAAGCTCGATCCCGCCGCCTACGTCGCCGAATGGAAGTGGGACGGCATCCGCGTGCAGGCGGTGAGCGAGCGCGGCGAGCGGCGGCTCTACACCCGCACCGGCGACGACATCTCGGCGACCTTTCCCGACGTGCTGGCGGCGCTGGATTTCGACGGGGCGATCGACGGCGAACTGGTGGTGATCCGCGACGGGGCCCTGGCCTCGTTCGGCGACCTGCAGCAGCGGCTGAACCGCAAGAGCGTCGACGCCAAGCAGCTTGCGGCCTTCCCGGCCGGGATCCGCGCCTATGACCTGTTGCTGGACGGCGAGACCGACGTGCGCAGCCTGCCCTTCGTCGAGCGGCGGGCGCGGCTGGAGGCCTTCGTGGCCCGGATCGACAGCCCGCGCATCGACCTGTCGCCTTTGCAGCCCTTCTCGACCTGGGAGGAACTGACCGCCCTGCGCGCCGAGCCGCCGGAAGGTGACGCCCAGCTCTCCGAAGGCCTGATGCTGAAGCGCCGCGACAGCGTCTACGAGCCCGGCCGCCCCAAGGGGCCGTGGTTCAAGTGGAAGCGCGATCCCCGGCTGATCGACGCGGTGCTGATGTACGCCCAGCGGGGGCATGGGAAGCGGTCCAGCTTCTATTCCGACTATACCTTCGGCGTCTGGCGCGAGGACGAGCGGGGCGAGCGGGCCCTGACCCCGGTGGGCAAGGCCTATTTCGGCTTCACCGACGAGGAGCTGAAGCAGATCGACAAGTTCGTGCGCGACAACACCATCGAGCGGTTCGGGCCGGTGCGCTCGGTGCGGGCCGATCTCGATTTCGGCCTGGTGTTCGAGGTGGCGTTCGAGGGGCTGCAGCGCTCGACCCGGCACAAGTCCGGCGTGGCCATGCGCTTCCCGCGGATCAGCCGAATTCGCTGGGACAAGCCCGCGCGCGAGGCCGACGTACTCGAAACGCTGGAGCGAATGCTCGACTAGCGGATAGCGTTCATCTGTTGTTTGCCATGTCCGACTAGGCCCGGGGTCCAGGAGATCGCGTATGCCTCAGTTCCTGGACTCCCTGTTGCCGCACCTGCCGGCCAACGCCGACGAGCGCTACAAGCAGATCGTCGTCCGCTGCGGGCTGACGGGCCTGCTGGCCTGGGCCCTGCACCTGGTGGGGCGAGGCGACCTGATCGTCTTCTGGCTGCTGACCAGCGCCACGGTCCAGACCCTGGAATTCATCGCGGTGCGGCCGTTCGCCAAGGGCCGCTTTCCCAGCCGAAACGTCCACGGCCATGTTGTGCTAGCGCTGGCGGCGATGGCGGTGATGGCCATCGTCCACGCGGTGGTCGCCACCCTGCTGTGGATGGGCGGCGAGATGGTTCTGGTGGTGGTGGGCCTGCTGGTGCTGGCCGGCGGCATGCTCAACAACGTCGCCTCGGGCGTCGACTGCCGGCCGCTGTTCTATATCGGGGCCACGCCCTACGCGCTCAGCCTGGCGGCCATGCCGCTGTGGTTCTGGCAAAGCCGGCCGCACGGCCTGGTGACCATCCTGGCGGCGACGGTGGTGTTCTTCATGCTGGTGGTGCACGGCATCTGGAGCCGGATGCACCTGGCCCGCCGGGCGGTGATCGCCGCGCGCGAGGACGCCGACGCCCGCCGCATCCAGGCCGAGGACGCCGTGGCCGACCGCGCCGCCATGGCCGCCATCGTCAGCCACGAGCTGCGCACCCCGCTGTCGGCGATCCTGGCGGGGGCCCACCTGATCCGCCGGGGCTCGAGTCCCGAGAAGACCACGGCCACCGCCGACCTGATCGTCGACGCCGGCCACCTGATGACCGGCCTTCTGACCGACATGCTGGACCAGGCCAAGATCGAGGCCCGGGCCATGAGCCTGGAGGAGCGCGACTTCGACCTGCTGGGCGCGATCCGCGACGCCACCCGTTTCTGGACCGCCGGGGCGTCGGCCAAGGGCCTCAGCCTGCGCGAGCCGCCGGGCGAGCAGCCGGCGGTCTGGGTGCGGGGCGACCCGTTCCGCCTGCGCCAGATCCTCAACAACCTGCTGTCCAACGCCGTGAAGTTCACCGACGAGGGCGAGATCGCCCTGCGCCTGGACGCCGAGCCGGCGGGCGAGGGACGGCTGAAGGTGGTGATCGAGGTGCAGGACAACGGCTCCGGCATCGCCCCCGACGCCATGGCGCGGCTGTTCACCCCCTACACCCAGGCCTCGCAAGAGACGGCGCGCACCTATGGCGGCACGGGCCTGGGCCTGGCGGTCAGCCGGCAGCTGGCGCGGCTGATGGGCGGCGAGCTGGACGCCCGTCCTGGCCTGCCCCAGGGCGCGATCTTCCGCCTGGCCCTGACGCTCGCCCAAGGCCGCGAGGAGAAGGTCGCCGCCGTCGCGCCGGACGAGGCCGGGGCCCCGTCGATCGCGGCGCTGAACATCCTGGCGGTCGACGACCACGAGGTGAACCGCCGGACCCTGGCCCTGGTGCTGGAGCCGCTGGGCGTGACCCTGGCGACCGCGCCGGACGGGCTGGCGGCGCTGGAGCGCCTGGCCGTCGAGCGCTTCGACATCGTGCTGATGGACGTCAACATGCCGGGCCTGGACGGCCGCGAGGCCACGCGCCGTCTGCGGGCGAGCCAGGGGCTGAACCACGATGTGCCGGTGATCGGCTTCAGCGCCGGCGTAGCCACCGAGGAGGTCGAGGCCTGCCGCGAGGCGGGCATGACCGACTGGCTGGCCAAGCCCCTGGACATCCGCGCCCTCTACGCGGCGCTGGACCGCGCCAGGACTGCTTAAGCCGCCGACGGGCCGGCGTGGAACAGTCGGCCCTTCTCGGTGATCAGCACGGCGATCAGGCCGGCGAGGCCAAAGCCGGTGAAGCCCAGGGTCAGGGGCACGACGGTGCCGTCGAACAGCTGGCCGATCCAGAAGCCGAACAGGGCCCCGCCGATGGTGGTCATGAAGCCCTGCACCGAGGCCGCCGTGCCGGCCAGGTGGCCCAGGGGCTCCATGGCGATCGAGCCGAAGTTCGACATCGTCAGGCCGAAACAGAACATCATTGAGGCCTGCAGGATGGCGAAGGTCCACAGGGTCTCGTGACCGCTGAGCGCGACCAGGGCATGGATGCCGGCGCAGGTGATGTAGCCGCACAGGGCCGCGTGCGAGACCAGCCGCATGCCCAGCTTGCCGACGATGTGGGAATTGACCAGCGAGGCGACGGCGATGCCGGCCGCGATGCCCGCGAAGATCACCGTGAACAGCTTGCCCGCCCCCAGCACGTCGACGAACACCTGCTGGGCCGAGTTCAGGAAGCCGAACAGGCCGCCCAGCACCAGGGTGGCGGCCAGGGTGTAGCCGACGGCGACGCGGTTGGTGAGGCACTCCTTGAAGGCCGCCAGCACGGGCGCGACTTCCAGCGGCACGCGGTCATCGGGGTGCAGGGTCTCGGGCAGCTTGATCGCCGCCCAGGCGATGACCAGCAGGCCGAAGATGGCCAGGACGCCGAAGATCCACGGCCACGGCGCGACCAGCACGATGGCCTGGCCCACCGACGGGGCGATGATCGGCACGGCCAGGAAGACGATGAACGACAGCGACATCACCCGCGCCATCTGCCGGCCGCTGTAGCAGTCGCGGACGATCGACACCGACAGCACCCGGGTGGCCGCCGCCCCGACGCCGCACAGGGCGCGGGCGATCAGCAGCATCTCGAACGAGGTCGAGAACGCGCACAGGCCGGCGAACAGCACATAGAGCGCCAGCCCGACCATCAGCACCGGCTTGCGCCCGAAACGGTCGGCCAGCGAGCCATAGAACAGCTGCGCCGCGCCGAAGCCCAGCAGGTAGGCGGTGATGATCCACTGGTGCTTGTTGGCGCTGAGCACGCCCAGCGAGTCGCCGATCTGCGGCAGGGCGGGCAGCATGGAGTCGATGGCCAGGGCGTTGGTGGCCATCATCGCCGCGATCAGGGCGACGAACTGCTTGAAGCCCATGCCGGGGTGCGGCGGAGGGTTGGTCGTGTCGGACATGCTGTCTTCCGCCGGACGCCGTGGCGCCGGCGGGCGCGAGACGCGTGTGGGGCGGGATATAGGGCGGCTTGTTCGTCGCGCATACCCCTTGCCCCCTCCGCGCTTCGCGCTCCTCCCCCATAGGGGGAAGATGAGTCGGCGCGTTTCATCTGCCCCCTATGGGGGCGGACGATCGCGAAGCGATCAGGTGGGGGCCAGTGACCTCAGCCGTTGAAGGCCCGGATCGCGTCGATGATCTTCGCCTGGTCGGCCTCGCCCAGATAGGGGTGCATCGGCAGGGCCAGCACCGTCTCGGCCTTGGCTTCCGTCACCGGCAGGCCGCCGGCGCCGCGCGGGAAGTGGGCGTAGGGCGCCTGGACGTGCATCGGCACCGGATAATAGACCGCCGTCGGCACGCCTTGGGTCTTCAGGTGCGCGGCCAGGCCGTCGCGGTTCTCGTGTTCGATGACGTACTGGGCCCAGACCGACACGCCGCCGTCGATGACCTTGGGCGTGGCCAGCACCGCGCCCGCCAGGCCGTCGGCGTAGCGGTTGGCCACGACCTGCCGCAGGTCGATCTCCTCCTGGAAGATGGCCAGTTTCTCGATCAGGATCGCCGCCTGGATCGTATCGAGGCGCGAGTTCATGCCGATGCGGGTGTTGAGATACTTGGGGTCGTGGTCGAAGGTCTTGCCTTCCAGGTCCGGACCGACCGCCTTGCCGTGGACGCGGTAGCTGTCCATCAGGTCCCACAGCACCGGATCGTTGGTCAGCACCGCCCCGCCGTCGCCGTAGCAGCCCAGGGGCTTGGCCGGAAAGAAGCTGGTGGTGGCCACATCGGCCCAGTGCAGCGGATGCTTGCCGTCGAGCGTGCAGCCGAAGCCCTGGGCGCTGTCGGAGATCAGCTTCAGCCCCTCGCGATCGCAGATGGCCTTGAGGGCCGGATAGTCGGCGGGCTGGCCGAAGAGGTCGACGGCGATCACCACCTTGGGCTTCAGCTTGCCGTCGGCCTTCACGCCGGCGATGGCGGCTTCCAGCTTGGCGGAGTCCAGGTTGAAGGTGTCGGGCAGCACGTCGACGAACACCGGGGTCGCGTCGACCCACGGCACGACTTCCGGCGTCGCGGCGAAGGTGAAGGACGGGCAGAACACCGCGTCGCCCTTGCCGATCCCCCAGGCCATCAGCGGCAGCGCGATGGCGTCGGTGCCGTTGGCGCAGGAGAGGGCGAGCTTGGCCTGGCCGAACGCGGCCAGTTGGGCCTCGAACTCGCGAACCTGCGGGCCCATCACATAGGCGCCGCTGTCGAGCACCTTGGCGATGGCGACGTCGATCTTGTCGCGGATCCGGCGCTGCTGCGCGGCGAGGTCGATGAAGGGCATGCTCATGGGCGGCGCTCTTAAGGGCGGATCGAGGCGAGTTCGAGCCAATTGATGTAACCGACTGTTTCGAAACGACGAAGCGCGGCCGCATCTTTCGGCGGTGCGGCGTGTCGGGAACACGACGCGGGGCCTCGCCGTTGACCGCTCGTGGCGGGGGCGCCATCGAGACCTTCATGACCAAGACCAGTATCATTCCGCCCGACGCCAAGCTTCCTTCGATCGCCAATGTGAAGGCCGACGAGACCATGCTGGGGCACTTCCTCGACTGGCTGGGCAAGGTGGCGGTGAACCTAGTGGTCGCCGCCCTGATCCTGCTGCTGACCTTCTGGATCGCGGGCTGGCTGTCCAATGTCGCCAAGCGGGGCCTGGGCCGCGTGCACCGCAAGAACCCTGACCCGACGCTGGAGAGCTTCCTGTCGTCGCTGGTGCGCTATGCCGTCGTGGCCGTGGGTCTGGTGGCGGTGTTGCAGCAGTTGGGCGTGCAGGCCACCTCGATCATCGCCGTGCTGGGTGCGGCCTCGCTGGCCATCGGCCTGGCCCTGCAAGGCGCGCTGTCGAATGTGGCGGCCGGGGTGATGATCCTGCTGTTTCGTCCGTACCGGGTGGGCGACACCATCGAAACCTCGACCCGCATCGGCACGGTCAAGGCGCTGGACCTGTTGTTCACCGAGATCGCCACGCCCGACAACATCAAGGTGATGATCCCCAACAGCAAGGTGTTCGGCGACGTCATCATGAACTACTCGACTCACCGCAATCGCCGGGTCGATGTTCTGTTCAAGGTGCCGCTGAAGACGGACCTGGTCGCCGTGCTCAAGCGCCTGCGCGAGCGCGCCGAGAGCGATCCGCGCATTCGCAAGGACCCGGCCGTGCAAATCGAGGTCACCGACCTCTCCGAGGCCTTCGCCCAGGCGGCGATCCGCGCCTGGACGGCCAGGGAAGACTTCGCCTCGGTCAAGACCGACCTGATGCTGGCCGCGCACCTGCTGGCCGACGATCCGGCGCGCGTCGACCTGGAGCCGCCGCGCCCGACCAAGGCCAAGGACCCCTCGCCGGTCATGCCGGGCGAGGGGGAGCATCACCTGATGTTCAAGCTGCCAAGGCCGCGTCGAGGTCGGAAATCAGATCCGAGCAAGACTCGATCCCCACCGAAAGCCTGACCAGGCCGTCGGAAATCCCCAGGGCCGCGCGCTGCTCGGCCGGGATCGAGGCGTGGGTCATGATCGCCGGATGCTCGATCAGGCTTTCGACCCCGCCAAGGCTTTCGGCCAGGGTGAACAGGCGCGTGCGCTCCAGCATCCGCCGGGCCGGGGCCAGGCCGCCCTTGACGTCGACCGAGATGATGCCGCCGAAGCCGTTCAGCATCTGACGCTTGGCCAGGTCGTGCTGCGGGTGGCTCGGGAGCCCCGGATAGATCACCCGCTCGATGTCGGGCCGGGCTTCCAGCCACTGGGCGATGGTCAGGGCGCTCTGGCAGGCGCGCTCCATGCGCAGGGCCAGGGTCTTGACGCCGCGCAATGCGAGAAAGCTGTCGAACGGGCCCAGCACCGCGCCGACGGCGTTCTGCAGGAACTTCATCTGGGCGGCCAGTTCGGCGTTGTCGCCTACCACAGCGACGCCCGCGACCACGTCGGAGTGGCCGTTCAGGTACTTGGTCGCCGAGTGCATGACGATGTCGAAGCCCAGCTCCAGGGGGCGCTGGACGTAGGGGCTGGCGAAGGTGTTGTCGGCGACGGTGATCAGGCCGCGCTTTTTCGCGAGCTCGGCGATGGCGGCCAGGTCGGCCAGGCGCAGCATCGGGTTGGTCGGGGTCTCCACCCAGATCATCCTGGTCTCTGGGGTGATGGCGGCTTCGATGGCCGACAGGTCGCCCATGTCGACGAAGCTGAACTTCAGACCCGCCGAGCGCTTCCGCACCTTGTCGAACAGCCGAAACGAGCCGCCATAGAGGTCGTCGCTGGCGATCACATGCGCGCCGCTGTCCAGCGTCTCGAGGATGGTCGAGGCCGCCGCCAGGCCGGAGGCGAAGGCGAAGCCCGCCGCGCCGCTTTCCAGGTCGGCGATCGACCGCTCGAAGGCGAACCGGGTCGGGTTGTGGCTGCGGCTATATTCGAAGCCCTTGTGCTCCCCGGGGCTTGACTGGACATAGGTCGAGGTCGCGTAGATCGGCACCATCACCGCCCCAGTCGTCGGGTCGGGGAACTGCCCGCCGTGGATGGTGCGGGTCTCGAAGGCGAGACGGTTCTTGCCGGGGGTGTCGGTCATGCGGGCTCGCGGGTCAGAGAGACTTCAGGATTTCGGCTAGGTCGCGAGCGCCATGGAGCATGCGGGCGATCACTGGCGGACTAGGCGTGGGGTCATAGACGAGAACGTAAGGGTAGCCCTTCATCGGAAACAAGCGAAACGGACGACGCACGAGGTTCGGCTGTTCGACGCCCAGATGGGGGTTTCGGCCCAAGGCGTCGGCCGCGTCCGTCATGGTCGCCACAAGTTTCAGGGCCGCGCGCGGACTATCGTGAGCAATCCAGCGGGCCGCCGCATGAAGCTCTCGCCGCGCCTGTGGCGTGATCGACGCCGACGGCACGCTACCAGTTCGCGGTTTCGCGACCCACGGCCTCGATGATGGCCCTCATTTCCGTGGCGACCTCAGCGGCGGTGAAATAACCATCACGGTCGGCTTCCGCGATGGCTTCATCCAAGGAAGCATTCAAGCGCTGCCGGCGTTCCTCGGCCTGAAGCAACAAACGCAGACCCGAATTGACCACGTCGCTGACGTCCTCGTAGCGGCCCTCGGCCACGCAGTCCTGTGCGAACTTTTCCAAGGCCGGCGGCAATTGGACTTCAATGGTCATGCGATCCTCGTCTTGATCCTCGCCACCGCAGCATGACTCCGCGAGAACGTTTCCGCAACAATCACGCGCTCATCCGCAGGTGATTGATCAAATCCACCCGGGTGATCACGCCCAGGAACTGTTCGCCCTCGCAGACCAGGGCCACCTCGTCGCGATCGAAGACTTCCGGCAGGGCGTCGACGCCCTGGGTCGACTGCAGGGTGTTGACCGCGCGGGTCATGGCGCTGCCCACGGGGGTCTTGAACCGCAGGTCGCGTTCCTCGTCGCCCTCGACGGCGGCCAGGATGTCGCTTTCGTCGAGGATGCCGACCAGCTTGCCGTGATCGACCACCGGCAGCTGGCTGACGTCGCTTGAGCGCATGCGGTTATAGGCGGTCAGCAAGGTGTCGTCGGAGCCGATGGCCACCACGCCGCCGTCGACATAGCGCTTGGCGATCAGGTCGCGCAGGTCGCCGTGCAGCTCTCGGCCGTCGAAGCCGTGGGCCGCCAGCCAGAAGTCGTTGAACATCTTGGTCAGGTATTTCGAGCCGGTGTCGCAGACCAGGGTGACCACCCGCTTCGGCTCGGTCTGTTCGCGGCAGTATTTCAGCGCCGCGGCCAGCAAACAGCCCGACGACGAGCCGCCCAGGATGCCTTCCTTCTTCAGCAGCAGGCGGGCGGTGTCGACGCTCTCGCGGTCGCTGATCGAATAGGCCTTGGAGACCAGGTCCATCTGGGCGTTGTCGGGGATGAAGTCCTCGCCGATGCCCTCGACGATCCAGCTGCCGGCCTCGCCGAAGGTTCCGGTGGCCACGTAGTCGCACAGGATCGAGCCGACCGGATCGGCCAGCACCATCTGGGTCTTCGGCGAGTGCTTTTGCATGAAGCGGCCGACGCCGGTCAGGGTGCCGCCCGAGCCGACGCCGACCACGATGGCGTCGATGTCGCCGTCCATCTGGGCCAGCAGTTCGGGGGCGGTGGTGGTCTCGTGGGCGTAGGGATTGGCCGGGTTCTCGAACTGGTTGGCGTACAGCGAGCCGGGGATCGACTGGGCCAGGGTCTGGGCCATGTCCTGGTAGTATTCGGGGTGGCCCTTGCCGACGTCGCTACGGGTCAGGCGCACGTCCACGCCCATGGCCCGCAGGTGCAGGATCTTCTCTCGCGCCATCTTGTCGGGAACGATCAGGATCAGCTTGTAGCCCTTTAGCGTCGCCACCTGGGCCAGACCCAGGCCGGTGTTGCCGGCCGTGGCCTCGATGATGGTGCCGCCAGGCTTCAGCCGGCCGTCCTTCTCGGCCGCGTCGATCATGGCGCGGGCGACGCGGTCCTTGATCGAGCCGCCGGGGTTCTGGTTTTCCAGCTTCAGGAACAGGCGGCAAAGGCCGGTGTCGAGGTTCTTGACCTCGATCATCGGGGTGTTGCCGATCAGGTCGAGCGCGGACCCCACGACGGGCGGAAGCGCGGTTTTGGGGTCGTTCATGGCGCAGCTCCGCGTCCTTGAGAAACGATTTCCCCTAGATAGGGCCGGTTCGCGCAAGAAGCAAAGGGGCAGGCCAAGCTCGACGAACGCCGATCGTTCGGGATTTACGAAGTAATGGCGCGATCCTAGCGTCACCGCATGACCGATCGTTTCGCCACCGACTTCGAGGCCCTGTTCCGCACCGTCTATGTCACGGCCGCGCGGCGCGTGCGCGACAAGCGCGAGCGGCTGTCGCCCGAGACCGTGGCCCTGCTCGACCACCTCGCGGCGGCCGGCCCGCTGACGTCCTCGGAGCTGTCCAGGCACATCGATCGCGCACCCAGCACGCTGAGCGAAATGGTCGACCATCTGGTCGGCAAGGCGCTGCTGACCCGCGACCGGGATCCCCTCGACGCTCGCCGCAGCCTGATCTGGCTGACCCCGACCGGCCAGGCGGCCCTGACCGAGGCGCGCGAGGTGCTCGATCACGACCAGCTGGCGCGCGCCGCCGCCGGTCTTTCGCCCGAGCAGCGCGACGCCCTGCTCGATCTCTTCCAGACCTTCGTCGCCCAGCTGAAAGGAGCCCGACCATGAGCCACAACTGCGAAAGCTGCGGCCAACCGATCGAGAACGGCCACTACTGCCAGTACTGTGTCACCGAGGACGGGACCTTGCAGGACTTCGACACCCGGTTCGAGCGGATGGTGCAATGGCAGGAGCGGCGCGGCAGTCCGCGCGGCCAGGCCGAGACCGAGACGATCGCCTACATGGCCAGGATGCCGGCCTGGAAGGATCACCCCCAGGTGCTGGCGCGGCTCTCGGCCTGAGGCTTTCTAGACGCCAAAATTCTTGTCATCACGGCCGCACCCCGGCGAAGGCCGGGGGAGAGCCGGGACCCAGCACAGCCGCAATGCGCCGGCCCCTGGGTCCCGGCAGCGCTACGCGCTTCCGGGATGACAAGCATTTTGGACCTCTAACGAGGTAGAAGGCGGCTCTAGGCCTGGCCAGCGGTGCCGCGCAGGCGCAGCCACTCGCTGGCGAACTTGGCGCTGATCTTGGCGTCCTCGAACACCACCCGGCGCAGCTGGCCAGCCAGCTCAGGGGCGTCGTGGATGATCACGAAGGGAAAGCCGTTCGCCGACAGGAAGCCGCGGACGAAGGTCGAGAAGCGGTCGGCCTCGTCGGAATTGGCGAGGCGGATCTCGGCGGTGGCGTCGGTCGGGACCATGGCGGTCTCCCCTGTGGCAGCCCCACCCTAACGCACGAATTCGCATTTGCGAACCAGCTTCGCCGCTGCGAAATAATCCGTGATAAGTTTACAGCGATCCGGCAGGCCCGCGTGGGGTTCGCCAGATCGCTGTAATCCTTATGGAATCGGTCTTAGAGGATCGACTGGCCGGTGCCCGCCCAGTCCTTCAAAAACTGCTCCAGACCCTTGTCCGTCAGCGGATGCTTGTAGAGGTCGGAGAACACCGAGGGCGGGATGGTCACGACGTCGGCGCCGACCAAGGCGGCCTCCTTGACGTGGGCGACGTTGCGCACCGAGGCGGCCAGGATCTCGGTCTCGTAGCCGTAGTTGTCGTAGATCGTGCGGATGTCGCGGATCAGGTCCATGCCGTCGAAACCATAGTCGTCCAGGCGGCCGATGAAGGGCGAGACGAAGGTCGCGCCGGCCTTGGCGGCCAGCAGGGCCTGGGTCGGCGAGAAGCACAGGGTGACATTGGTCGAGATGCCCTCGCTGGCGAAGGCGGCGCAGGCGATCAAGCCGTCGCGGGTCAGCGGGATCTTGACCACCACGTTGGGGGCGATGCCGGCCAGCTTCTTGCCTTCGGCGATCATCGCCTCATGGGTGGTGGCGGCGACTTCGGCGCTGATCGGGCCGGGCACCAAGTCGCAGATCTCGGCGATCACTTCCAGCATCGGACGGCCCGACTTGGCGATCAGGGTCGGATTGGTGGTGACGCCGTCCACGAGACCCGTGGAATTGAGGTCGGCGATGACCTTGGTGTCGGTGCTGTCGAGGAAGATCTGCATGATGCTCTTACGCTGAATTTATGGGGGTTTTGCCCGGTTTATCGCGCCGGGGCCGGCCACGCCAGCACAAGCTGGTCCGCGACGCGCTCGACAGCTGACCGCCAGGGTTGTGGCGTGAAATCGAACACCCTGGCGAGTTTTCCGCTGTCCAGCGGCGAGCGCGGCGGACGGGCGGCGGGCTCGGCGAAGGCGGCCTGGGTTGTCGGCTCCAGCCGGGCGCGGGTCAGCGGATCGCGGTCGATGGCGGCCTTGGCGAAGTCGAAGCGACTGGTCTCACCGGCATTGGCGAAGTGGAAAAGGCCAAAGGCCGGGTCCGCGGCCTCAGCGCTGGCCCAGCGCCTGGCGTTGGCGACCATGAAGCCGGCCAGGGCCTCGCCGTCGGTCGGGCTGCCATGCTGGTCGGCGACCACCTTCAGCACGTCGCGAGAGCGGCCCAGCTCCAGCATGAACGAGACGTAGTTGCGGCCGTAGCGGGAGAACACCCATGACACCCGCAGCACCGCCGTGCGCGGGTGGGCCAGAACGGACTCTTCGCCCGCCAGCTTCGAGCGGCCATAGACGCTGATCGGTTCGGCGGGGTCGGTCTCGACATAGGGCCGGCTCGTCTGGCCGTCGAAGACGCTGTCGGTCGACAGATGGACGAAGGGCAGGCCGCGCTCGGCGCAGGCCGCCGCCATGGCGCCCGGCGCGGTCGCGTTGACCGCGAAGGCGGCTTCCGGCTCGGCCTCGGCCTTGTCGACCATGGTGAAGGCGGCGGCGTTCCAGACGAGATCGCAGTCGGCCGCCAGGATCGCCGCGCGGATGGCGGCCGGGTCGGTCAGTTCGACCTGCGCCCGCGACAGGGTGGTGAGTTCGACCTGGCCTTGCGCGGCCGCGACCAGCGCCTGGCCGACCTGTCCCGTCGCGCCGAACTGCAGGACTTTCAGGGTCATTTGAGGCCCGGGACCCGGTCGCCCAACACCGCGACGACGAAGGCGTGCAGGTCGCCGCCGGGGAACAGGTAGCCCGGCATGCCGGCGCGACGGCCGGCTTCGACGTCGCTGTCCTTGTCGCCGATGATCACCGCCTCGGCGGGCGTCAGGCCGGCGTCGGCCAGCCCGCGCAGCAGCATGCCGGGATTGGGCTTGCGGTCGGGATGGTCGGCGACGCGATAGGCCGGGGTGGCGGCGTCTTCGTGGTGGGGCGCGAAATAGAAGGCGTCGATCTTGCCGCCCAGCGGCGCCAGCTGCTTCTGCATCTCGGCATGGAAGCCGTTCATGGCCGCCTCGTCGAAATAGCCGCGCCCGATCCCCGACTGGTTGGTGACCACCATCACCTTCAGCCCGGCGCGGGTCAGGGCCGCCACCGCCTCGCGCGCGCCGTCGATCCAGTCCAGCTTTTCGGGATCGCTGACATAGCCATGATCGATGTTGAGAACGCCGTCCCGGTCGAGGAAGACGGCGCGAAGAGGCGGCTGGGTGTCCATGGATCGAGCTTTATCGCCTGAGAGCGCATCGCAACAAGGCTCCGTCTTGGCGGGACCCGCCGACTTCGCCTAGAAAACACCCGCACCTGGAGAGCACCCGATGACCGACGCCTTCGCCGACGCCGTTCGCCTGCGCGATTTGCTGAAGGGATGGGCGCTGTCCGCGGCCTTTCCGCTCTGGTGGAAGGTCGGCGCAGACCATGCGGGCGGCGGGTTCTTCGAGACCATCGAACAGTCGGGCGAGGCCAAGGATTCACCGCGTCGGGGCCGGGTGCTGCCACGCCAGATCTACGCCTTCTCGACCGCTGGCGAGCTGGGCTGGGATGGCCCCTGGCGCGAGGCGGTCGATCACGGTCTGGACTATTATCTGAAGGTCTATCGCAAGCCTGACGGCCTGTTCCGAGCCCTGGTCGGGCCGGGCGGCGTCAGCCTGGACGACAGCGCCGCGCTGTATGATCAGGCCTTCGCCATGTTCGCCTTGGGCCTGGCCACCAAGGTCAGGCCGGAGCGCACCGACCTCAAGGCGATCGCCGTGTCGGTGCGCGAGACCCTGATGGCGACGCTGAAGCATCCGCTGGGCGGCTTCCACCTGACCGTCCCCGAGACCCTGCCGTTGCAGTCCAATCCGCACATGCACCTGTTCGAAGCCTGCCTGGCCTGGAACGAGGTCGACAGCGATCCGGCCTGGCGCGCCCTGGCCGACGAAATCGCCGAACTGGCGCTGTCCAAGTTCATCTCACCCGAGACCGGCGCGCTGCGCGAGTTCTTCGCCGCCGACTGGAGAACCGGTCCGGGCGTCGACGGCCGCATCTGGGAGCCGGGCCACCAGTACGAGTGGGGCTGGCTGTTGCTGCGCTGGGGCAAGCTGGCCGGACGCCCCGACGCCATCGCCGCCGCCCTGCGCATGCTGGACCTGGCCGAAGCCGTCGGTTGCGACGCTGATCGAGGCGTGGCGATCAATTCCATGCTCGACGACATGAGCGCTCACGACGCCGGCGCGCGCCTGTGGCCGCAGACCGAACGCATCAAGGCCGGCGTCCTGGCCGCCGAGATCACCGGCGATGACAAGTGGTGGGGCGTGGCGGCGGCGGGGGCCGAAGGACTGTTGCAGTATCTGCGTACGCCCGTGCCGGGACTGTGGCGCGACAAGCTGAAACCGGACGGCTCCTTCGTCGAGGAAGCCGCGCCGGCCAGTTCGTTCTACCACATCGTCTGCGCCATCGGAGAGATGGACCGAGCGGTTACAGCCGCCGCGTGACGAGCAGGGTCGCGGCGGTCGAGGCGGTGACCGAGGTCGCCGCTTCGATCGTCTTCAGCGCGCCGTCCAGGCTGGTGTCGCCGGTCAGCACCTGAACCGACCCGACGGGAAGCTCGGCGCTCTCGCCGGCCTTCAACGTCCAGACCGACACTTCCGAGCCGCCGACGGTGCTCAGCACCTTGCGCGGACCATCGCCGCGGTCGCGGCCGGTGGCGATCGAACGGCCATCGCGCTTGAGGCCGTCGACCAGGGTCTTCACGGCCTGGCTGGCGTCGCGATGACAGACCAGGATGGCGTCGGGTTCTGCCACCACCACGATGTCCGACAGGCCGATGACGCCAACGAAGGGTCCGGTCGAGCGGACCAGCACGTTCTGGCTGTCGATCAGGGCCACGTCGCCGGACGCGGCGTTGCCGGCCTCGTTCTTGGGGAAGGCGTCCCAGATGGCGTCCCAGGCGCCCAGGTCCGACCACGAGAAGGCGGCGGGGACGACGGCGGCCTTCTTCGTCCGTTCCATCACCGCATAGTCGAGCGAGATCTTGGCGGCGCCGGAGAAGGCGGCCTTGTCCAGGCGGGCGACGCCGTCTGTTATGGTCAGGGCGGCCACGCAGGCGCGGGCGGCGTCCGAGATGCTGGGCTCGAAGGCGTCGAGTTCGCCCAGCAGCATGCCGGCCTTGAAGGCGAAGTTGCCGCTGTTCCACAGATAGCCGTCGTCGACATAGCCCTCGGCGGTGGCGCGGTCGGGCTTCTCGACGAAGGCGGCGACGGTGCTGACGCTGCCGTCCAGCAGCGCCTCGCCGGGCTGGATATAGCCGAAGCCGGTGGCTGGGGCGGTCGGCTTGACGCCGAAGGTGACGATCCAGCCCTCGGCCGCGGCCTTGGCGGCGGTGACGGCGGCTTCGCCGAAGATCTCGGGCTGCGCGATATAGTGGTCGGCGGCCAGCATCAGGGCCACGCCCTCGGGGTCGCGCGACTGGACATAGGCGGCCGCAGCGGCGACGGCTGGGGCCGAGTCGCGGGCCTCGGGTTCGACCAGTATGGTGACCGGTACGCCGATCTCGGCGGTCTGGGCCAGCACGAAGTCGACCATGGCGCCGCCGGTGACAATGACGATCTCGGCTCGGCCGGGCAGGGTCGCCACTCGCAGCACGGTGTCCTGGAAGCTGGACTTGTCACCGATCAGCTTCAGGAATTGCTTGGGCTGGTCAGCCCGCGACGCTGGCCACAGACGCGTGCCCGAGCCGCCGCACAAGATCACCGGATAAATCGCGCTCACAGGTCCCCCACAGTCTCTCGACCCCCACTCAGGATCGAAGCGTCAACTAGCACGGGTCTCTTAACGGCCGCTGGTGACGAACCGCACAAAGCTCGAACTTTTTAGCGCGATCGCCTCAGATCGCCGTATTGGCGTGCAGTTCCGCCAGCCAGATGTCGGCGGCGGCGTCCGAGGGCATGCGCCAGTCGCCGCGTGGCGACAGGGCGCCGCCGGACGAGATCTTCGGGCCGTTGGGCATGGCCGAGCGCTTGAACTGGTTGGCGAAGAAGCGCTTCAGGAAAAGCTCCAGCCAGCGCTTGATCTCGGCCAGGTCGTGGCTCTTGCGCTGAGCGTCCGGCGTTCCGACCGGCCAGGCGCCGAGGGTCGCGTCATGCCAGGCGGTCCAGGCCAGGAAGGCGATCTTCGATGGGCTCATGCCGTAGCGGGTCAGGTAGTAGAGGTTGAAGTCCTGAAGGGCGTAGGGCCCCACGAAGCTCTCGGTGGCCTGCACCTGCTCGCCCGGCACCAGCTCCGGCGAGATCTCGGTGTTGAGGATGTCTTCCAGCAGGTCGGCGGTCGCCGCGTCGACGTCGCCCGAGGCGGCCACGAAGCGGATCAGGTGCTGGATCAGGGTCTTGGCCACGCCCGAATTGGGATTGTAGTGGCTCATCTGGTCGCCGACGCCGTAGGTGCACCAGCCCAGGGCCAGCTCCGACAGGTCGCCGGTGCCGACGACCAGCGCGCCGTTGTGGTTGGCCAGGCGGAACAGATAGTCGGTGCGCAGGCCCGCCTGGATGTTCTCGAAGGTCACGTCATAGACCGGCTCGCCCCGCGAATAGGGGTGGTCCAGGTCCTTCAGCATCTGCTCGGCGGCCGGGCGGATGTCGATCTCGTCGGCGCTGACGCCCATCGCCGTCATCAGCTTCCAGGCGTTGGACTTGGTGCGGTCCGAGGTCGCGAAGCCGGGCAGGGTGTAGGCCAGGATGTTGGCGCGCGGCAGGCCCAGCTGGTCCATCGCCTTGGCGGCGACGATCAGGGCGTGGGTGGAGTCGAGGCCGCCCGAGATGCCGATGACGAGCTTTTTCAGGCCGGACGCCTCGACCCGGCGGGCCAAACCCTGGACCTGGATATTGTAGGCCTCGTAGCAGTTCTCGCGCAGCTTGGCGGGGTCGGACGGCGTGAACGGAAAGCGCTCGACCGCGCGGGCCAGGGCCAGCTCGCCCTTGGGCGGCGTGAAGTCGAACGGCGCGATCCGGAACGGCGTCGCGGGCGGAGCCAGGGTCGTGGCGTCGCCGAAGCTGACCACCCGCATGCGTTCCTGGCGGATGCGGTCGACATCGACGTCGGCCATGGCCATCACGGCCGTGGTCGAGAAGCGTGGCGTTTCGGCCAGCAGGGCGCCCAGCTCGTGGATGTCGGCGTGGCCGTCCCAGGCGACGTCGGTCGAGCTCTCGCCCGCCCCCGCCGCCGAATAAACATAGGCCGCGATGGCCCGCGCCGACTGGCTGGCGCACAGCAGGCGGCGGGTCTCGGACTTGCCGATGGTGATGTTGCTGGCCGACAGGTTCAGCAGGATCTCGGCCCCGGCCATGGCCTGGGCGGTGCTGGGCGGGGTGGGCGTCCAGACGTCCTCGCAGATTTCGACGCCGACCGTGAACGGCGACGGGCCGCCACAGCGAAGAAGGATATCCGTCCCGAACGGCACGGTCTCGCCGGCCAGGGTCAGGGTCTTGCCGACCGCGCCCGCGCCCGGCGTGAACCAGCGCCGCTCGTAGAATTCGCGATAGTTGGGCAGAAAACTCTTGGGGATCACGCCCCGCACCTGGCCGCCCTGGATGGCGACGGCGGTGTTGTAGAGCCGACCGCCGTCGCGCAGCGGCGCGCCGACCACGAACAGGGGCGCGAGCGTTTCGCTGGCCTGGGCCAAGGTTGTGATCGCCGCCTCGACCGCGTCGAGCAGGGCGTCCTGTTGCAGCAGGTCGTCGATCGAATAGCCGGTCAGGCCCAGCTCCGGGAACACCAGCACGGCCACGCCGGCCGCGTCGGCCTCGCGCACCAGGTCCAGCACGCTGACGGCGTTGGCGGCCGGATCGACCAGCTTGACCTTGGGCACGGCGGTGGCGACGCGGACGAAGCCATGGCGGTAGGGCGAGAAGAACGGAAGGTTCGCCAAGGCTGGCCCCTTAGTTATGCTGAAAATGAGCATAAGTCTCGATCCAGCTATAGCCCGTCCGGCCGTTGTTGCAAAGCACCGATGCGACATCGAAGTGTCACGCGAAAGCCCGCGAAACTTGACCCACGGGGGTCATCGTGCGACCTCGCGCCCGCGCAGCCCTGCATAACAAACGACAAAGTCGACCCCCATGCCCGTTTCGCCCATCAAGATGGCCGACGCGATCCGCGTCCTTTCCATGGACGCGGTCCACAAGGCCAAGTCCGGACACCAAGGCATGCCGATGGGCATGGCCGACGTCGCGACGGTGCTTTGGGGCAAGTTTCTGAAGTTCGACGCCAGCAAGCCCGACTGGGCCGACCGCGACCGCTTCGTGCTGTCGGCGGGCCACGGCTCGATGCTGATCTACAGCCTGCTTCACCTGACCGGCTTCAAGGCCGTGACGATGAAGGAGATCGAGAATTTCCGTCAGTGGGGCTCGCTCACTCCCGGCCACCCGGAAGTGCATCACACCCCCGGCGTCGAGACCACCACCGGTCCGCTGGGCCAGGGCCTGGCCACCGCCGTCGGCATGGCCATGGCCGAGGCCCACCTGTCGAGCCGCTTCGGCTCCGACCTCGTCGATCACCGCACCTGGGTGATCGCTGGCGACGGCTGCCTGATGGAAGGCGTCAGCCATGAAGCCATCAGCATCGCCGGCCGCCTGAAGCTCAACAAGCTGACGGTGCTGTTCGACGACAACAACACCACCATCGACGGCGTCGCCACCATCTCCGAGACCGGCGATCAGGTCGCGCGCTTCAAGGCCGCCGGCTGGGCGGTCAAGGTCGTCGACGGCCACGACCACGGCAAGATCGCCGCCGCCCTGCGCTGGGCCACCAAGCAGGACCGCCCGACCATGATCGCGTGCAAGACGCTGATCTCGAAGGGCGCGGGTCCGAAGGAAGGCGACCCCCACAGCCACGGCTACACCCTGTTCGACAACGAGATCGCCGCCTCTCGCGTCGCCATGGGCTGGGACGCCGCGCCGTTCACGGTGCCGGACGACATCGCCAAGGCCTGGAAGAGCATCGGCCGTCGCGGCGCTAGCGTCCGCAAGCGTTGGGAAGGCCGCCTGTCGGCCTCGCCCAAGGGCGTCGAATTCAACCGCGCGATCTCGGGGGCCCTGCCGGCTAACGCCTTCGAGGCTGTCGACGCCCACATCGCCAAGATGGCCGAGACCAAGCCGGCCAACGCCACGCGCGTCCACTCCGGCGCGGCGCTGGATCACCTGATCCCGTCGATCCCGGAAATGATCGGCGGCTCGGCCGACCTGACCGGCTCGAACAACACCCTGGTCAAGGGCATGGGCGCGTTCGACACGCCCGACTATGCCGGCCGCTACGTCCACTACGGCGTGCGCGAGTTCGGCATGGCCGCGGCGATGAACGGCATGGCGCTGCATGGCGGCGTCATTCCCTATTCGGGCACCTTCCTGGCCTTCGCCGACTACAGCCGCGCCGCCATCCGCCTGGGCGCGCTGATGGGCGCCAAGGTCATCCACGTGATGACCCACGACTCCATCGGCCTGGGCGAAGACGGCCCGACCCACCAACCGGTCGAACACGTGGCGTCCCTGCGCGCCATTCCGAACCTCCTGGTCTTCCGTCCGGCCGACGCGGTGGAAGCCGCCGAGTGCTGGAAGGTCGCGCTGGAGCAGACCACGACCCCGTCGGTCATGACCCTGTCGCGCCAGAAGACCCCGGGCGTCCGCGCCTCGGGCGAGCAGAACCTGTCGGCCAAGGGCGCCTATGAGCTGCTGGCGGCCGAGGGCGGCGAGGCGGCGGTGACGATCTTCGCCACCGGCACCGAGGTCGGCGTGGCTGTCGCCGCGCGCGATATCCTGCAGGGCCAGGGCAAGCCGACCCGCGTGGTCTCGGTTCCCTGCTGGGAGCTGTTCGACAAGCAGCCGGCCGACTACCGCAAGGCCGTCATCGGCACGGCGACCAAGCGCGTCGCGGTCGAGGCGGGCATCCGCCAGGGCTGGGAGCGCTTCATCGGCGAGGACGGCGCGTTCGTCGGCATGACCGGCTTCGGCGCCAGCGCCCCGTTCGAGCGGCTCTACAAGGAATTCGGCATCACCGCCGAGGCGGTGGCGAAAGCGGCCGAGTAGGACGACAGAGGCCCTCGCTTCCGGCGGGGGCCTTTTTCTTGGCCTGCCAAGCTCAGCCGGCGAGGGCGCGCTCGATGCGCGGCAGGTCGGCGACGATCTCGCCGGTCTCGGAGGCCGTGTGGATCACCGGCCAATAGGCCAGGTCGTGCACCGCCGCCTGGCGCAGGAACCACTGATCGGTCACCGTGTCGGGCGTCAGCTCGATCACCCGCCGCGCGCCGCGCAGCAGCGGGGCCAGGGTCTGGCCTGAACCCCAGGCCGACACCAGCACCTCGGCCCGCGCGATGGTCCGGGCCTGGTCGGCGGCGTCCATCACCGCCGGGTCTATGATTGAAAAGCCGCGCGCGACCAACAGGGCCTCCAGGGCGTCCTGGTCGCGCACCGCCCGGGTCTCGCCCGCGCCCCGCCGGACATAGACGCCCGGCAGCGGGGGTTCCGTCCCGGCGGCGGGCGCCAGCACCTCGCGCAGCCAGGCGAAGAACGGGATCGAGAAGGCGCCGGGGAAATAGACCCCGTGGCCGGCCAGGGCCGAGGAGACGCCGGCCTGCTCGAACAGCACGACGGACTTGCGCAGGACCCGCCGCGATGCGGCCGGGACGCCGCAGCGCTCCAGCAGCGGCTCCATCCAGGGCTTGGGCAGCGGCCAGTGGGCCAGCCGCGCCTCGCCCGAAGCCAGCAGATCGCGGAACAGATAGACCTGCAGCAGGCCGTCCAGCACGAAGTGACCGAAGGCCTGGTAGCCGTAGTGGCAGAACGGGATCGAAAGGCCGGGCACGCGCTCGACAGCCGAGGCGGGCAGAACGCGGGTGGGACCGACATCGGCCTCGACCAGGTGGGCCGGCATGTGGTCGACGCCGCCGACATTGAACTCGTCGATCAGGCCCAGGCCGGGAGCGAAGATCCCCGCGCTCAGCCGCAGCATGCCCAGGTCCCGGCCGCGCGCCACCACGAAGCGGCGCGACTGATAGAGCGTGCAGTGGATCGCGTGGTCGGGGTTGGCGGGGCGCTCGGCCTGTGGCGCGACCACATGGCTGATGTCCAGCAGGTCGCCGGCCCAGCTGTGCTCGACCTTCAGCGCGGGGCGGGGCGCGCGCAGGCCGGCGCGCCAGGTGAGGCGGGTCAGCGGGCCGGGTCGCCGCGCGGGGTCGAAGCGGTCCAGGCCGAGCTCTTCCAGGGAACCGCCGTGCGGCAGGTGCATGATCGCGCAATTCAACAGACGGTTCGGGCGCCGGGCCCGAGGGTCATTCCGCTCTAGAGGCGCGCGTCGAGGAACTCAAGGAAAGCCTGCAGCGGCGTGCGCCACTGGAACGAGGTGTTGGGCCGAAGCAGACCGTCGATGACGATCTCCTTTTCCTCGATCGGCGAAGGGGCGAAGAAGCCATGCCAGTCGGCCCCGACATAGTGGCAGACTCCCCGCACCCAGATGCCCGTGAAGTTGCTGGGCTGGATCTCGAACACCTTCGCGCCCGGCTTGCAGAACAGGGTGTTGGCCAGGGCGGCGCCGGTCGGGGCGACGATGAGGTCGGCGTCGCGGAAGAGGGCGATCTGCCGGTCCACCGACAGCAGCTCGGGCTTGACCACCGTGAAGCCGCGCCCCTCCAGCTCGGCTTCCAGCTCGCCTTCGTTGACCATCAGCCGCTTGTCGTCGCCGCGCCGGCTGACATAGATCCGCCGGGCGCCGCCGTCGGCGACGTTGGTATTGGCCAGCATCCGCTCGCGCACCCAGTCCAGCGGATGGTTCGGGGCGTGCAGGAAGTGGTCCATGGTGCTGGCGAAGACAACGTCGCCCAGGCTGATCAGCGGGGCGGCGATCTCGACCGGACGCGACACGGGCTCGGCGCCGAGCAGCAGCCGCACGCCCTGACGCTGCCAGTCGGTCAGGGGCGGGGCGATCAGGCGGCGCTCGTCCAGCAGGCCGGCCAGCTTCAGCGTCGCCAGGCCCGGCAGGCAGTCCAGCAGGAAGTGTCCGTAGTTGAACCGTCCGCCCCAGGCCATGAACACCGCGGCGCTGTTGACGTGCGGCAGGCGGGCCGGCGGGGCCATGGTGGCCAGACCGCCGGCGACGGTCACATAGGGCAAGGCCCCCAGGGTTGGGGTCAGGTACAGGGCCTCGCCGATCGACGACTTCATCACCTGGCCCGACCGGTCGATCACCGCGCCGAACTCGGGCGCATGCAGCACGTCGCGGAGGCGGCTGATGGTGACGCCGTAGGCCGGAGCCCCGCCCGCGCCGGCGTGCCACTCGGGGCAATCCTCGCCGGCGGTGCGCCCGATCAGGCGTTCGCGCATCACATCCTCGCGGATGTGGTGGTCGTGGGTGAACCGCATGACGCCCCCCGTCGCCGACGACGCGAAGGCCTCGCCCAGGCTGTCGACGTGGGGCAGGGCGGTCAGGTCTGGAACGACCTTCAGGTCGAGCGCGCGTCGCCACAACGGCGCGGAGCGCGGTCGCAGGCGATGCATGGCCCGAGTCAGACGGCCGGAAAGGTCAAGCATCCGCGCTACAGATCCCACTGAACGCTGTGTCCCCCCGCGCTGACCACGGCGCCCATGGCGCGTTCGAACGCGTGGGCGAGCGTTCCGTCAATGCGACCCAGCTCAGGTTCGAAGGGATAGTCCTGGATCGGCGCGGCGTGAAGAGCCTTGAAGGCTTTCATGCGACCCCAGAACATCGATCCGGCCGCGAACTCGGTTTCGGCGTTGTGCCGGAAGCCCAGTTTGCGGGCCAGAACCGCCATGGCCGGGCCGTTGTTGAACATCACCGCGTGGTCGCCCAGCCGCATGCGGGCGCTGGCCGGGGCCAGCAGGCCCAGGCGCGGATCGCCGGCGAAACGGGCCAGGGCGGCGTCGGTCGCAGCCGGGGCGATCAGGCCCTCCAGCAGGGTGTCGCGCCACTGGGCTCCGTCGGACAGGTGGGGCGACTTCTTGGAGTGGACCTTGCAGAACACGCCATAGCCCAGGTCGTCGGCCAGTTTCAGCGCCAAGAGGAACGGGGCGATGTCGCGGCCCTGGTTCGGGGTCGGGACCAGGCGCGCGCCGGGAATGGCCCTGGCCAGGGCGGCCAGCTCGGCGTCCGACCACAGGTCGGGGAAGGTGACGATGACGTCCAGCCGGTCGCGCAGCGGGGCGACGCGGGCGGCGAACTCCTCGATCAGGTCGGCGTAGAAGACGTGCAGCAGCAGGACGGCGTCGTGGGTCTTCGGCGCGGCGGCCGAGGCGACGACCAGCGGATGGTCGGCGGCGATGCGCGGGGCGCGGGCCTCGATCGCCGCACGCAGGGCCTGGGCCGAGCCGTGGCCGAACCAGCGGTCGGGCTCGAGATAGGCGCCCTCGCCCCACTCGTTCCAGGCGTTGACGAACACCAGACGCTCGCCGGCCGGCGCCAGGCGCGCGGTGCAGTCGAGCGCGGCGCCGGCCCAGCGGTGGAAGAGATCCGGGGCGGCGTTGTGAAACACATTGCCCATGCCCGGCTTGCGGGCCTCGTTGTCCCAAGACGGCATCACGCCGGGATAGCGGCGCGGATCCTCGCGACCCGCCAGGTTGTCGACACGGTCGTCGACCACGGCGGCGTAGTCGTAGATCTTGCCGCCGAAGCTGGTGTTCAGCAGCTGGACCTCGCGGGTGATCTCGCCGACCGCCAGGGCGTGGGGCGGGAACTCGACCAGACCGTCGAAGCCGGCCGCGCGGTACTCCGAAAAGCCGAAGGCGTTGGTGCACAGCAGGAACAACTCGCCCAGCCCCGCCGCGCGGGCTCGCTCGCGCCAGCGGGTCACGGTGGCGACGGCGTCGGGCAGGATGTCGGGGCGATAGACGACGATCAGCGGCTTGCCGTCGATCCGCACATAGCGGGGCGAGGCGATGTAGCGGGCCAGGTCGTCGAACAGGGCTACGTCGTCTTCGGGCGAGTGGTTCTGGGCGATCAGGACGTCGGATTCCTGGCCGTCCCACCGCCGGGTCCAGTTCTCATTGGCCCAGCACAGGGCGAACGGCAGGTCGATGGTCTCGTCGGCGACGAAGGCGTCCAGCGGCCGTTCCAGCAGGCGGTGGCCGCCGAACCAATAGTAGTGGAAGCAGAAGGCGTCGACGCCGGCCAGGTTGGCCAGGCGGGCCTGGTCGCGCAGGGTCTCGGGCGCGCGCAGGTCGTAGAAGCCCAGCTCGCCGGGCAGGCGCGGCTGCAGATGGCCGGCGAACTGCGGCGTGGCCTTGCTGACATTGGTCCACTCGGTGAACCCCTTGCCCCACCACCGGTCGTTCTCGGGAAACGGGTGGAACTGCGGCAGGTAGAAGGCCAGGACCTTGGGCGTGTCGGCGGCGCGGCGGGGCGCCGTCAGGGCCGGGGCGGCGAACTGCGGGCTGCGCAGGTTGCGGGCCACCTCGAAGCTTCGCACATAGGCGTCGCGCCAAGGCCCTCGGCCGAACGGCGCGGCCTGCAGCAGACGGCTGAGGCCATGGCGCGGATCACGGGCCGCGGCGGCGGTCAAGCGCAGGGCGTTCTGCGCCCGGCCGGGCAGGCGGCGGGTCACCGAGCGGATCAGCCGGCGCGGACCCGAGATCCGCCGCACGTTGGGCGAGGGCTCGGACGCCGGCTCGACGGAAAACTCGGTCACCTCGAACACGCAGGGTTCGCTGGACGGGTCGAAGCGGATGCGGCGCAGGCCGCCGGCGTTGGAATGGGCGACCGCCGTGTAGACGCCCTCTGAGACGTAGCCGAGCGCCTTGCGCGACTCGGCGCTGAAGCCGTCGCCCCAGTCCACATAGATACAGGGCTCGACGATCTTGCCTTCCAGAGCTTTCAGCCGGACGGTGACCCGCGCAGCCGACGCGCCCTCGAAGCGGGCTCGCTCATCCTTCTCGACCCGCCAGAGCATCTGGGGATCGTCGGTCACGGCCCGGAACCGACCGGGCGTCTCGGCGGGGGCCAGGCCCTTCAGCGCAGTGGGAAGTCTTGCCTGGGGATGTCTGGCGCTCACGCGGCGTTGCTTCTCTCGATCCATTCGGCGGTCGAGCCCTGGAAGGTCGGCACGCCGCCCTCCATGGTCATGATCCGGTTGCAGACCTTCCGCGCCAGGCTGTGGTCGTGGGTGGCGATCACCACGATCTTGGCCTTGTCGACCATGCTTGTCAGCCGCGCCGCGGCCTTTTTCTGGAACTCGGCGTCGCCGGCGCTGATCCACTCGTCCATGATCAGGATATCGGCGTCCATCTGGGTGGCCACCGAGAAGGTCAGGCGCGCCATCATGCCGGCCGAATAGGTCTTGAACGGCATGTGGACGAAGGCGCCCAGCTCGGAGAACTCGATGATGTCGGGCAGGCGGCGCTTGATCTCGCGATCCGGCATCATCTGCATCATCGCCAGGTTCTTGATGTTCTGCAGGCCCGACGCTTCGGGGTCCAGGCCGATGCTCATCGAGATCATCGAGCTGACCTTGCCGCGCACGTCGACGACGCCGGCGCTGGGCTCATAGACGCCGGCCAGCACCTTCAGCAGCGAGGTCTTGCCCGAGCCGTTGTGGCCGATCAGGGCCAGGCGGTCGCCCTCGGCGAGCTTGAAGTTGATGTTCGACAGCGCCCGGATGATCGTGACGTCCTTGCCGGCCCGCATCATCCGGCCGCCCACGGCCATGTCGAGCACCGCGTTGCGGAGCGACTGGGCGCGCACGCTGTAGAGATTGTAGTCGAGCGTGACGTCTTTGAGTTCGATGGAACAGGTCATCTTGCCCTACAGCCAGAACACGACGCGACGGCGGAAGAAGGTCAAGCTTACCACCGCGGCCACGGCGCAGGCTCCCAGGATCGCCAGGGAGGCGATCAGGTCGCCGGTCGGGATGGGATGGCCCATCAGCGGCTGGCGCAGCATCTCGAGCGTGTGCGCGAACGGATTGAGGTCGACGACCCAGTGCATGTGCTCGGGCACCTGGGCCCGGCGCCAGAACACCGGCGTCAGCATGAACAGGCCCTGGGCGACGAAGCTGGTCATGTAGTTGATGTCGCGGAAGCGCACCGACAGCATGCCCAGCGGAATGCTCAGGAAGAAGGCGATCAGCAGCACGATCGGCAGGGCGACCAGCAGCTCCCAGTGCGGGACCACGGCCAGCCGCAGCACCAGCATGATCAGCCACAGGCCGACGATCTGGTGGAAGAAATTGATCAGGACGCGGCTGATCTGCATGTAGGCGTGGAAGCTGACGGGCAGCTTCTGGACCTGCATCACGCCCGAGCCGGTGACGAAGGTGTTGGCGATCTCGGGCAGGACGCCGCCGGTCAGTGACCACGACACCACGCCGATCATGATGAAGGGCAGGCTGTCGCGGAAATTGCCGCCGAACATCTGGCCGAACACCAGGGCCAGGGACAGGGCGGTGGCCAGGGTGCTGCTGGCCAGCCAGAAGGGGCCCAGCAGGGTGCGGCGATAGCGGGTGGCGGTCTGCTCGATGCTGACGCGCCACCACAGGGGCGCCAGGCCGGCGCCGCGATACAGATCCTGTATGGCGGCTTTGAAACTCCCGACGAGGCTCATTCAGAAGCCATTCCTGCTGGCGGCAAACAAATCTGGACACTCACTCGAACCGTTGGCGCCGAGCGAAATTCCCCAAACACCTCGTCCCACCGAAGCGGGCGCCTTCTTAACAGGCCTTTGGAGCTTGTGAAACATTTCATCCGGCGGTCCCGACCCGCTGATTCTCCTGGAGGTTTAGGCCGCTTCGCGCTCCCGAAACAGAGGCGAAAACTCCGCCGGCCGCCCGCCTAGCGACACGCCGCTCAAGGACGATCGGGACGGGCGGCGAACGCTCCGGGGGAAGGCTTCAGCTGACGGCGATCGAGCGCAAATAGGCGCCGTATGGCGACTTCTGTAGGTCGTGGGCCAGCTTCAGCAGCTGGTCGGTGTTGATCCAGCGGTTCTGGTAGGCGACTTCCTCGCAGCAGCCGATCTTCAGGCCCTGGCGGTGCTCGATGGCCCGCACGAATTCCGAGGCTTCCAGCAGGCTGTCGTGGGTGCCGGTGTCGAGCCAGGCAAAGCCCCGGCCCATCCGCTCGACCGACAGGGCGCCGTTCTCGAGATAGATGCGGTTGATGTCGGTGATTTCCAGCTCGCCGCGGGGCGAGGGCTTCAGGTCGCGGGCGTAGTCGACGACCTTGTTGTCGTACATATAGAGGCCGGTAACCGCCCAGTTGGAGCGCGGCTGGACCGGCTTTTCCTCGATGGTGATGGCGCGGTTGTTGTCGTCGAACTCGACCACGCCGTAGCGCTCGGGATCCTTGACCAGATAGGCGAAGACCGAGGCGCCGTTCTGGGCGCGGGTCGCCGCGCCTTCCAGCATCCGGCCCATGCCGGCGCCGTAGAACAGGTTGTCGCCCAGGATCAGGGTCGAGGGGCCGGTACCGACAAACTCCGCGCCGATGCGATAGGCGTCGGCCAGGCCGGTTGGCTCGGCCTGCTCGGCATAGACGAAATTGACGCCCCAGCCCGAACCGTCGCCCAGCAGGCCCTGGAACAGCGGCAGGTCGCGGGGCGTGCTGATGATCATGATGTCGCGGATGCCCGCCATCATCAGGATCGAGATCGGATAATAGATCATCGGCTTGTCGAAGACCGGCAGCAGCTGCTTGCTGACGCCCAGGGTCACCGGATGGAGGCGGGTGCCCGATCCACCGGCCAGGATGATGCCCTTCATAGGAATAGTACCTCTACTGCCCCGAGCGGCCTGGGCCGTTCTTAGCGGTGGCCCTTGGCGGCAAGATATCTGTCCAGAGCGTCTTGCCATGCCGGCATCGTCCGGCCCAGCGCCTTTTCGACCTTGCCGTTGGCCAGGACGCTGTAGGGCGGCCGGCGGGCGGGGGTCGGAAACTCGCTCGTGGGGATCGGCGACACGGTGGCGGACACGCCCGCGCGGTCGATGATGGCCTCGGCGAACTGATGCCAGCTGGCCGCGCCGGAATTGACCACGTGATAGAGGCCGGCGCGGGCCTCGACCTTGATCAGGTCGAGAAGGGCCTCGGCGGCGTCCCATGAACTGGTCGGCGACATGATCTGGTCTGCGACGACCTTCAGCGCGCCGCGCTCGCGGCCGAACTTGATCATGGTCTCGACGAAGTTTCCGCCCTTGCCGCTGGCCCCGGCCACGCCGAACAGCGAGGCCACGCGGGCGACGATGACGTCATCATGCTCCAGCCGGGCCAGGTTTTCGCCCAGGGCCTTGGTCGCGCCATAGACATTGACCGGCGCCGCGCCGGCCTCTTCGTCCAGCGGCGTGCGTTGAGCCTGGCCGCCGAACACATAGTCGGTCGAGACCTGCACCAGCCGCGCCTTCCTGACCGAGCAGACCTTGGCCAGCGCCTCGGCGAATTGGGCGTTGATGGCGAGGGCCGGAGCCGGGTCTTTCTCGCAGTCGTCCACCCGAGTGACGGCGACGCTGTTGATGGCGACGTCGAAGTCGAGATCCGCCAAGGCCGTGTCGAGACCCGCGCGGTCGGCGGCGTCGAACCGCGGGCGCTGCAGGGCGATCAGGCTAAGGCCGCGCGTCGCAGCGATGGCCGAGATGTCCTGGCCCAGCTGGCCGTTGGCCCCGAACAGGGCGATCCGGGGAGTCGACATCAAGCCGACTTCAGGCCCAGGCGCTGGCCGTCATAGCGCTCGCGCAGCGGCCGCCACCAGTCCTCGCGGGCCAGGTACCATTCGACGGTCTTGCGCAGGCCGGTGTCGAAATTCTCCTGCGCCTTCCAGCCCAGCTCGGTTTCCAGCTTGGTGGCGTCGATGGCGTAGCGGGCGTCGTGGCCGGGGCGGTCATGGACGAACTGGATCAGGTCGCGGCGCTTGAGGCCGGCTTGGGGCCGCAGCTCGTCCAGCAGGTCGCAGATGGCTTCCACCACTTCGAGGTTGGTGCGCTCGTTGCGGCCGCCGACATTGTAGCTCTCGCCGACCACGCCCTTGGTGGCGATCAGCACCAGCGCCTTGGCGTGGTCGTCGACATAGAGCCAGTCGCGGATGTTGTCGCCCTTGCCATAGACCGGCAGCGGCTTGCCCTCGAGGGCGTTCAGAGTGACCAGCGGGATCAGCTTCTCGGGGAAGTGATAGGGGCCGTAATTGTTCGAGCAGTTGGAGACCACCACCGGCAGGCCATAGGTGTGATGCCAGGCGCGGACCATGTGGTCGGACGAGGCCTTTGAGGCCGAATAGGGCGAGCGCGGATCATAGGGCGTGGTCTCGGAGAACAGCCCCTCGGCGCCCAGGCTGCCGAACACCTCGTCGGTCGAGATGTGGTGGAAGCGGAAGGCTTCGGCCGCGGCGCTGTCCAGCGTCCGCCAGTACTCCAGCGCCGCCTGCAGCATCACATAGGTGCCGATGACATTGGTCTGGATGAAAGCGCCGGGGCCGGTGATCGAGCGGTCGACATGCGACTCGGCGGCCAGATGCATGATGTGGGTCGGCTTGAACGCGGCGATCGCCTGGGCGACCGCGCCGGCGTCGGCCACGTCGCCCTTCACGAACGAATAGGCGTTGTTGCCCTGGATGTCGGCCAGGCTGGTCTCGGACGCCGCATAGGTCATGGCGTCGAAATTCAGGATGGCGACGTCGCCGCCCAGGCTCGCCAGGTAGCGGCAGACCGCCGATCCGATGAAGCCGCAACCACCGGTGACCATGATGCGGAGGTTATGCGACATGGGGGCCCTTCCGAGAACTAAGCCCGCCCCGTAGCTCAGAAATCCCCGCCGATGCAACCCGGGGCCTTGGATCGGGCGCGTTGGCGAGGAGCCGAAACCTCGTCCTTCGACAAGCTCAGGATGAGGTTTCTACTGCTGGGCCTCTAAATGGACCTCATCCTGAGCTTGTCGAAGGACGAGGTCCACGCAAGGCGCGGGCGGCCTTAGTCCGTGAACACCACCGTCTTGCGGGCGTTGAGCAGCACGCGGTCTTCCAGACGGTAGCGCAGGGCCCGGGCCAGCACGCGGCGCTCGATGTCGCGGCCCTTGCGGATCAGGTCCTCGGGCGTGTCGCGATGGCTGATGCGCTCGACGTCTTGTTCGATGATCGGACCTTCGTCCAGGTCGCCGGTGACGTAGTGGGCGCTGGCCCCGATCACCTTCACGCCGCGCGCATGGGCCTGGTGATAGGGCTTGGCGCCCTTGAAGCCGGGCAGGAACGAGTGGTGGATGTTGATGCAGCGTCCGGCCAGCTTGGCCGACAGGCCGTCCGACAGCACCTGCATGTAGCGGGCGAGAACGACGATGTCGGTCTTTGTCTCCTGGATCAGTTTCCAGAGCTCGGCTTCCTGCTCGAACTTGGTCTCCTTGGTCACCGGCAGGTGATGGAAGGGCAGGCCCGACAGGTCGACATTGGCGTAGGTTTCGGCCGGGTGGTTCGAGACGATCCCGGCGATGTCCATCGGCAGCTCGCCGATCCGCCAGCGATAGACGAGATCGGCCAGACAGTGGTCGAACTTGCTGGCCAGGATCAGCACGCGATAGCGGTCGGTGCGATTGCGCAGCGTCCACTTCATCGACAGGGCGGTCGCCACAACCGTGAAGTCGGCGCGCAGGGCCTCGCGATCGGCGGCGTCGGCGTCGAACACCACGCGCATGAAGAACTGACCGGTCTCCTGGTCGTCGAACTGCTGGGCGTCGAGGATGTTGCAGCCACGCTCGAACAGGAAGGCGGAGACCTTGGCGACGATGCCGCGCTGGTCGGGGCAGGAGAGGGTCAGGATCATGGTCCGCTCCCTCTAGAGACCTTCCGCGCCGAAGAAAAGCGCCAGGCCGCGCCGGGCGAGCACGAAATCGCTCGCGACGGGAGGAAATCGTCGCCGGTTCGGCACGGTCTTGCCCCGTCGGCGATCACTGGTCGCGATCTTGCCCGACCCGGGTAGGCGGCGCGGCCGGAACGGGTCTAGGCTCGGGCCATGTCCTCCTCTTCCGAAGCGCTTTCCGACCGCGCGATCGACGTCCTGGCCAAGCTGGTCGCGTTCGACACCACCTCGCGCCTGTCCAACCTGGCCCTGATCGAGTGGGTCGAGGCCTATCTGTCGAACCTGAACGTGCCCTCGCGGCGGGTGCCCAATGTCGACGGCACCAAGTCCAACCTGCTGGCCACCATCGGCCCGGCGGTCGAGGGTGGGGTCGTGCTGTCGGGTCATACCGACGTGGTGCCGGTCGATGGCCAGCCGTGGTCGACCGATCCTTTCGTGCTGACCGAAAAGGACGGTCGCCTCTACGGGCGCGGGACCTGCGACATGAAGGGCTTCCTGGCGCTGGCCCTGGCCGCCGCGCCGGACCTGGCAGCCGCGACGCTGAGCAAGCCCGTTCACCTGGCCTTCTCCTATGACGAGGAAGTCGGCTGCCTGGGCGCGCCCGACATGATCGCGGTCATCGCCCGCGACCTGCCCAAGCCGGCTCTGGTGGTGGTCGGCGAGCCCACCGACATGGTCGCGGTCAGCGGCCACAAGGGCATCGCCTCGTTCCGGGTCACGGTCAGCGGCCGCGAAGCCCACTCCAGCCTGACCCACCTGGGCGTTTCGGCCAACATGGCGGCGATCAAGCTCATGGCTGGCCTGGTCGAGCTCTCCGAAACACTGGAGCGCGAGGCCGACCCCCATTCGCCGTTCACGCCCAAGGGCGCGACCCTGACCATCGGCCAGGTCAATGGCGGCACCGCCGTCAATATCCTGGCCCGCGAATGCGTGTTCATCTTTGACCTTCGCACCCCGCCGGGACTCGACCCGATGGCGATCCTGGCCGACTTCTTCGCCAGGGCCGAAGCGATGGACGCCGAACTGAAGGCCCGTGCGCCCGAGGCGGGAGTCAAGGTCGAGCGCCGCTCGCTGACGCCATCCTTCGCGCCCGAGGTCGACGGCGTGGCCGAAGCCTTCGCCCGCCGCATGGCCGGCGACAACGGCCCGGCCCGCGTGGTGCCCTATGCCGCCGAGGCCGGACAGTTCCAGGGCGCGGGGTTCTCGACGGTGATCTGCGGGCCGGGGTCGATCGACCAGGCGCACCAGCCGGACGAGTTCGTGGAGATCAGCCAGATGCAGCGCGGGGCGGCGTTCATGGCGCGGTTGGTGGAGGATCTGTCTGCCAAATGACGGGGGCCACAACCTCGTCCTTCGACAAGCTCAGGATAAGGTTTTGGGCTGCACAGGTCGTAATTGGACCTCATCTTGAGCCTGTCGAAGGGCGAGGTCCGCAACCCGTGTGGCGGCCCTACCGAAGCTTCCGAATAATGATCCGTCGCCCGATGAACGCGGCCGGGTCGATCGCCATCACGCGCAGGATCGACAGCCACCCCGCCTTGCGCCGCGTCTGGACCGCCTTGCGGTCGGCCAGCACGGCCTTGAACGCATCACCCTTCAGCGCCGCGCGAATGCCCCGCACCGCCGGCCCGGCGTCGCCCCGGCGCAGGTGTAGCAGCAACAGCCCACTGGTCACGGCCACGTGCAGCGGCGTGGTCAGCCACAGGAGCGCGGTCGGAGTGTTCTTGACGAAGGTCCATATTCGGTTGCGCGAGCCGTGGAAGATCGCGAAGTCCGAGCGCACGCCGGTGCTGGCCGAGCCGACATGGGCCACGCGGGCGTCGGGGAGCAGCAGGGTCTTGCGACCGGCCAGGCGCAGGCGATAGCCCAGGTCGACATCCTCGCAGTAGCAGAAGAACCGCTCGTCGAAGCCGCCGAGGTCTTCGAACAGCGCCTTGTCGATCAGCATGGCCGCGCCGCAGGCCGAAAACACCTCGCCCTCGTGGACGGCGCTCGACAGCTTGCGGCCGTAGCCGCCCCGGAACGGGATGCCGGCGGACGTCATGTTGTCGCCGGCTCCGTCGAGCACGCTCGGATCGTCCGCCGAGGTCTGCAGCGAGGCGAAGCTCTCGACGGCCGGATGCCGCGCCGCGCCGTCGATCAGGGCCTGCAGCCAACCCGGCTCGGGAAAGGCGTCCGGGTTGAGCAGGGCCAGCCAGCGGCCGCGCGCGCGTTTCACCGCCAGATTGTTGCCGGCGGCGAAGCCAAGATTGGCGTGCGGCTCGAGGAAGACGATCGACGGATCGGCGGCCACTGCGGCCTGGGGCGCGCCGTCGGTCGAGGCGTTGTCGACCAAGAGGATCTCGAAGTCACGGAAGGTCTGGGCCGCCAGGCCGGCCAGGCAGCGCGCCAGGGTGGGGCCGCTCTCGTACGAGACGATGATCACGCTGACGCTGGGCGCGCTCTTGTCATCGGCGTTCACAGACGGCATCGGTGGCGAGCGAGTCCCTTGAGAGTTCCGGCCATGAAAATCACGCCCCTGGCGATTCCCGAAGTCCTGCTTATCACGCCCGCCCGCCATGGCGACGAGCGTGGCTGGTTTTCGGAGACCTTCCGCCAGTCGGCGCTGGAGGAGGCCGGATTCACCCGGATCTTCGTGCAGGACAACCACGTCCGCTCGACCACGCGCGGCATCCAGCGCGGCCTGCATTACCAGAAGCCGCCGCACGCCCAAGACAAGCTGCTGCGCTGCGTCGTGGGCGCGATCTTCGACGTCGCGGTCGACATCCGGAAGGGCTCGCCGACCTATGGCCAGTGGGTGGGGGCCGAGCTGTCGGCCGAGAACCGGCAGCAACTGCTGGTGCCGCAGGGCTTCGCCCACGGCTACTGCACGCTGACCGACGACTGCGAGGTGCTTTACAAGTGCACCGATTATTACGCGCCCTCGGCTGAAGGGGCGGTGCGCTGGAACGACCCGGCGGTCGGCATCGACTGGACGATCCCCAACAGCGAGATCGGCGCCAACGCGCGGGATGAGGCGGCGCCATTGCTGGCCGAGATCGACTCGCCTTTTGTCTACGGGGGCTAGTCACTCGCCCCTCCGCGCTGGCGCGCTCGATCTGCCCCCTATGGGGGCGGACGGCTGCGGAGCAGCCGGTGGGGGCAAGTCGCGGAACCACGGAGAACCACATGACCGCCTTCACCGACCTCTTCTGGACCTCCGGCGACGGCCTGCCGCTGCACGCCCGCGACTACGCGCCCGTCGGCAAGGTCATGGGCCTGCCGGTGATCTGCATCCACGGCCTGACCCGCAACGCCCGCGACTTCGAGGATCTGGCTCCCAGGATCGCCGCCACGGGCCGCCGCGTCCTGGCGGTCGACGTGCGGGGCCGGGGCCTGTCGGCCCGCGATCCGCAGCCGATGAACTATCAGCCCGGAACCTATGCCGGCGACATCGTCGCCCTGCTGGCGGCGACCGGGATCGAGCGGGCGGTGTTCGTCGGCACCAGCATGGGCGGACTGATCACCCTCGTCCTGGCCGCGTTCAAGCCCGAGGCCATCGCCGCCGCCGTGCTCAACGACGTGGGCCCCGAGCTGTCGCCCGTCGGCCTGGCCCGTATCGCCGGTTATGCGGGCGGCGCCAGCCGGTTCGAGACCTGGGCGGAAGCCGTCGCCTATGCCCAGTCGATCAACCAGGCGGCTTTCCCCGCCTATGGCGAGGCCGAGTGGGACGTCTTCGCCCGGCGGCTGTTCGATGAGGCGGACGGCGGTTTCGTCCTGGCCTACGACCCCGACATCTCGGCGCCGATCAAGGCCGCCGCCGCGGCGGGCCAGGAGGGCGGTTCTGCCCTGGCGCCGGACATGTATCCGCTGTTCCGGGCCCTGACCAAGGACCGGCCGGTGCTGCTGGTGAGGGGTGGGATCTCCGACCTGATCGACCCGCCAATCGTCGCGCGCATGCGCGCCGCCGCGCCCGACATGGCGGTGGTCGAGGTTCCCGGCGTCGGCCACGCGCCGATGCTGACCGAGCCGGAGGCCTGGGCCGGGATAGAAAACCTGCTGGACCGCGCGCCCTAACAGGCGTGCCCGGACGGCTCGGCTGTGTTAGACGCCCGCCACGGCTCGTTTTCGCCGCGCCCAGAGTGCTGATCCGCCATGACTCTCGACCTCGCCGCCATCAAGGCCGCCGCCGGCCGTCTCCAGGGACACGTTGAGCGCACCCCGTGCCGCTACTCCAAGACCCTGTCGAAGATTACCGGCGCCGAGGTGTGGGTGAAGTTCGAGAACCTGCAGTTCACCGCCGCCTACAAGGAGCGCGGGGCGCTCAACAAGCTGATGCTGCTCTCGGAGGCCGAGAAGGCCAAGGGCGTCATCGCCGCCAGCGCCGGCAACCATGCCCAGGGCCTGGCCTATCACGGCGCCCGCCTGGGCGTGCCCGTGACCATCGTCATGCCCAAGACCACGCCTTTCGTGAAGGTGCAGCATACCCGCGACTTCGGCGCGACGGTGATCATCGAGGGCGAGACCTATGACGACGCCAACGCCCACGCGCTGAAGCTGCGCGAGGAGCAGGGCCTGACCTTCGTCCACCCGTTCGACGACTACGACATCATGGCCGGCCAAGGCACCATCGCCCTGGAGATGCTGGAAGACGCGCCCGACCTGGAAATGCTGCCTGTGCCGATCGGCGGCGGCGGACTGATCAGCGGCGTGGCCACGGCCGCCAAGGCGCTGAAGCCCGACATCCACATCATCGGCTGCGAGCCGGCGATGTATCCGTCCTTCACCGCCAAGATGCGCGGCGTGGCGGCCCATTGCGGCGGCCAGACGATCGCCGAGGGCGTTGCGGTCAAGAAGGTCGGCGAGCTGACCTATGGCGTCGCTCGTCCGCTGATCGACGATGTGCTGTTGCTGGAAGAGCCGCATATCGAGCAGGCGGTGGCGCTCTACTGCAATGTCGAGAAGACCATCGCCGAGGGCGCCGGAGCGGCCTCGCTGGCGGCGCTGCTGGCCTATCCGGAGCGCTTCCGGGGCAAGAAGTGTGGCCTGATCCTGTGCGGCGGCAATATCGACACCCGCCTGCTGGCCTCGGTGCTGACCCGCGAACTGGTCCGCGCCCAGCGCCTGGTGTCCCTGCGCATCGTCGGTGACGACCGTCCGGGCCTGCTGTCGACCGTGGCCCACGTGATCGGCTCGATGGGGGCCAACATCATCGAGGTCAACCACAACCGCCTGGCCCTGGACGTCCCGGCCAAGGGCGCGGAGTTCGACATCACCATCGAGACCCGGGATGCGCAGCACACCCAGGAGATCATCGACGCGTTGCGCGAGAAGGGTTACCCGCCGCGGGCGGTGTAGTCGGAGCCGGGACGCCCCCTCCGTCACGATGCGTATTCGCATCGCGCCACCTCCCCCGTTTCACGGGTGAGGAGGAAGGCTGCTGATTTCCTCCTCCCATGCGAAGCGGGGGAGGTGGCGCGGCGCCGATAGGCGACGTGACGGAGGGGGCGTCCCGCCGTCAGCCGCTATTCCTTGATCGTCCCCTTCGGCGCGCGCAGCACGTCGATCAGCTCGATCCTGAAGATCATCACGCTGTTGCCCGGGATCGGGCCCTTGTCCTGCGCGCCGTAGCCCAGGGCGGGAGGCACATAGAGCATCCACTCGTCGCCGGCCTTCATGCGCTGCAGGGCGATGATCCAGGCCGGCACCAGGCCGTCCAGCGGGAACGACGCCGGCACGCCGCGCTCGTAGCTGCTGTCGAACACCGTGCCGTCGATCAGCTTGCCCTCGTAGTGGACCTTGACCTCGTCGGCGCGGGTGGGGTGCATGCCGCCGTTCGGGCCCGAGCGGATGACCTTGTACTGCAGGCCCTCGGGCAGGGTGATCACGCCCGGCTGCTTGGCGTTCTGGGCCATGAAGGCGTCGGAGGCGGCCAGGTTCTCCTTGGCCTTCTTGCTGCCGCAGCCGGCCAGGGACACGGCGACGCCGGCGGTCAGGAGGGTGAGCAGGGCGCGGCGGTGCATGGCGGTCTCCGGTCGGTTTGGCGGTTCAGCTAGCAGGCCCCGCGCGAAGATCAATCGTCCGCGCCTCGGAACCGGTCCGCCGGCGACGATTTCATCGAACGGTGGTGGTGTTTCCCGCAAGCGCCTTCTAGAAACCTCCCGCAGTGAAACCCTGAGGCGCGCATGAAACCCGTTCGCAAGGCTGTTCTTCCCGTTGCTGGCTTTGGCACCCGCGTGTTGCCCGGCACCAAGACCACCCCGAAGGAACTGCTGAACGTCGTCGATCGGCCCATCCTATCCTACATCATCGCCGAAGGCCGCGCGGCCGGGATCGAGCACTTCGTCTTCGTGACGGGCCGCAACAAGGGCGCGATCGAGGACTATTTCGACCACCAGGTCGAACTGGAGGCCGCCCTGGCCGCCAAGGGCAAGACCGCCCTGCTCGACGAACTGCTGGCCGAACTGCCCAAGCCCGGCGAGATGAGCTTCGTGCGCCAGATGGCTCCGCTGGGCCTGGGCCACGCAGTGTGGTGCGCCCGCGACATCATCGGCGACGAGCCCTTCGCGGTGATGCTGCCCGACATGGTCATGCACGCCCAGAAGTCGGCCCTGGCCCAGGCCATCGAGGCCTATGACCAGGTCGGCGGCAACATCGTCGTGGTCGAGCCCTGCCCCGAGGGCCAGGCTCACCAGTACGGCATCGTCGCCTTGGACGGCCAGGACGGCCGCCTGAACCGCATGACCGGCATGGTCGAGAAACCGCCGAAGGGCACCGAGCCCTCCAACCTGTTCATCTCGGGCCGCTACATCCTGCAGCCGGAGATCTTCGACCTGCTGGCCAGCCAGGAGAAGGGCGCCGGCAACGAGATTCAGTTGACGGACTCTATGCTGAAGCTGCTGACCCAGCAGGACTTCCATGCCCTGGAATACGAGGGCCTGACCTACGACTGCGGCGACAAGATCGGCCTGCTGCGGGCCAATGTCGCCCTGGCGCTGGCGAACCCGGAGCTGGGCGCTGCGGCCCGGACGGCGATCGAGGATTTGTTGAAGTTGTAAGACTCGCCCCCACCTGACCGCTTCGCGGTCGTCCGCCCCCATAGGGGGCGGATAGGATCATCTTCCCCCTATGGGGGAGGAGGGTCGCGAAGCGGCCCGGAGGGGGCAAGTGTCCACTCCGCCAAGACATCGGGGTCGTATTCGGCAAATGTCGGAAGCAGTTCCGGCCTAAGCCGCCGCGCCGCCCACACCGCCGCGCCGCGCACCATGGCCGCTGGGTCACGCAGCAGCGGCTCCACCACGGCCATCAGCCCCACATCCCCGCTGTTGCCGATCGCATAGAGCACGTTCCGCACGAACCGATCCCGCCCGATCCGCTTGATCGGGTTCTTCGAGAACAGCGCCCGGAAGCTCGCATCGTCCAGCCCCGCCAGCTCGGCCAAGGTCGGCTGACGCAAGGCGTCCCGCGCCACCAGCTTGGCCTCGCTCGATAGGCTGGCGAACTTGTTCCACGGGCAGATCGCCAGGCAGTCGTCGCAGCCATAGATGCGGTTGCCCAGCGCCGGCCGGAACTCGGCCGGGATCGGACCGGCCAGTTCGATGGTCAGGTAAGAGATGCAGCGCCGCGCATCCAGCTGGTGCGGAGCCGGGAAGGCGTTGGTCGGGCAGATGTCCAGGCATGACCGGCACGAGCCGCAATGGTCCACCTCGGCGGCGTCCGGCGGCAGGTCCAGCGTCGTCAGCACCGAGCCCAGGAACAGCCACGAGCCGAACTGCCGCGAGACCAGGTTGGTGTGCTTGCCCTGCCATCCCAGGCCGGCGCGCTGGGCCAGGGGCTTTTCCATCAGCGGCGCGGTGTCGACGAACACCTTCACCTCCTGGCCGAACCGGCGGTGCATCCAGCCGGCCAGCTCCTTCAGGCGCTTCTTGATGACGTCGTGGTAGTCGTCGCCTTGCGCATAGACCGAGATCGCGGCGCGGTCGCCGGCCTCCAGCTGCCCGAGCGGATCGATGTCGGGGCCGTAGTTGACGCCCAGCACCACGGCCGAGCGGGCGTCGGTCCACATGGCGGTGGGATGGCTGCGGCGCTCCAGCGTCTCCTCCATCCAGCCCATCGCGCCGTGGCGCTGGGCCTCGACGAAGTCGCGCAGCCAGTCGCCGTTGGGCCAAGCCGCCGCCGCGTCTGCGAAGCCGCAGGTCGAGAAGCCCAGGCGCAGGGCCTCGGCGCGGATCTCGTCCTTCAGAAGCTGGTTCGGATGACTAGAAGTCGAGGTCGTCATAGTGCGCGGCCGGCGCGAGGCCGGGCCAGCGATCGGCCAGGATGGGCCTGAAGCAGGGCCTCGATTTGAGCTTCATGTACCAGGTCTTGGCGGTCGGGAAGTCCTTCCACGGGACGTCGCCGAAATAGTCGATCACCGACAGGTGCGCGGCGGCCGCGAAATCGGCCAGGCTCATGCGCCGTCCGGCCAGCCAGTCGCGGGTCTGCAGCAGGCCGTCGACATAGGCCAGGTGATGGCGCAGGGCCTCGCGGCCGCGCCGCAGGGCCGAGAGGTCCGGGGCGCCCAGCCGCAGCAGGCGCTTTTCCATCTTCTCGTGCAGCAGGAAGCCGTTGACCTCGTTGTCGAACTTGCGGTCGAACCATTGCAGCAGACGGCGGGCCTCAGCGCGCTCGCCGGCGTCGCGGCCCAGCAGGGCCGGCTCGGGATCCTGCTCCTCGATGTGCTCGAGAATGGCGCGGGTCTCGCAGACCACGGTCTTGCGCTCGTGGCGGACCTCGACCAGCACCGGAGTCAGGCCCGACGGGTTCAGCGCCAGGAAATCGGGCGCGCCTTCCCAATAGCGAACCTGAACCTCCGAGAAGGCCAGACGCTTTTCGCCCAACGCCAGACGCACCTGCCGGGAGGCGGGGTCCAGGGGGAAATGATGAAGGGTGCGATCGACGCTCATGCCCACGCGCATTCAGGCTGCATCAAAAGAGCGATGCGCCGCTTTGCTTAACAAGAGATTGCTGAACGGCGTTTACCTTGGCGAAACAGGGCTTTGCGCGTCGTTTTAACTCGGAAAAGCTCAAGCTTGAGCATTCATCCGGCTGATCAGGGCCGTCGTGCTCTGACCTTGCTTGAGGTCTGCCAGCAGCACCTTGCCGCCATAGCCCAGCACCACGTCCGAACCGACCACGGTCTCGACGGTGTAGTCGGCGCCCTTGACCAGCACGTCGGGGTGGAAGGCCTTGATCAGCTCCAGCGGGGTTTCCTCGCCGAACAGCACCACAAGGTCCACCGACGACAGCGACGCCAGCACCGTGGCGCGGCCCTGCTCCTTCTGCACCGGCCGGGTCGGGCCCTTCAGGCGCGAGACCGAGGCGTCGGTGTTCAGGCCCACGATCAGGCGGTCGCAGGCGGCCTTGGCCTGGTCCAGCAGCGAGACGTGGCCGGGGTGCAGCAGGTCGAAACAGCCGTTGGTGAAGCCGACGGTCAGCCCCCGCGCCCGCCAGCCGGCGACGATGTCGCGGGCGTGGTCACGGTCGGCGATCTTGACCTCGGCCGGCTGACCGGCGGCCGAGCGGGCCAGGGCGGTGAGTTCGGCGGCAGTGACGACGTCGGTGCCCAGCTTGGCCACCACCAGACCGGCGGCGAGATTGGCCAGGCGGGCGGCGTCGCTCAGCGCGGCGCCGGCGGCGATGGCCAGGGCCAGGGTCGCAGCCACGGTGTCGCCGGCCCCGGAGACGTCGAACACCTCGACCGCGCTGGCCGGCAAGTGGACGGGCGCTTGCCCACGGACGCTCAGCGTCATGCCGGCCCCGCCCCGGGTGACCAGGGCGGCGTCGAGCGTCGGCGCCATGGCCAGGATCGCCGCGCCGGCCTCTTCGGAGGCCTCGTCGCTGGCGTCGGTGATCCCGGTGGCCTCGGCGGCTTCCTTGCGGTTGGGCTTGATCAGGGTCGCGCCGTCATAGCGGGCGAAGTGGCGGCTCTTGGGATCGACGATCACCGGCTTGCCGGCGGCGCGGGCCGCGTCGATGGCCCCGCGCACGACCGCGTCGGTCAGCACGCCCTTGGCGTAGTCGGACAGCACCACCACGTCGGCGGCGGCCAGGTGCTGGTTGAAGGCGGCCAACAGGTCGGAGGCCTCGGCGGGCCCGCGATCCTCGCGGTCGACCCGCAGCATCTGGTGGCTGCCGGAGATGTAGCGGACCTTTTCGGTGGTGCGGCGGGTGCGATCGGCGACCAGATGGGCCTCGACGCCCGTCTCGTCGCCAAGCATGGCGGTCAGGGCGCGGCCGGCCTCGTCATCGCCGATCAGGCCGATCAGCATGGCCTTGCCGCCCAGGGCCGCGACGTTGCGGGCCACATTGCCGGCCCCGCCCAGCATGGCGGTCTCACGCTCGACGGCGATCACCGGCACGGGGGCCTCGGGCGAGATGCGGTCGACGGCGCCGTAGATGAAGCGGTCCAGCATCACGTCGCCCAGCACCAGCACGGTCTTGCCGGCGAAGGCGTGGGGCAGTTGGGCCAGGGTGTCGTCCATGAAGCGGCGGCTCGTGTCTTGAAAGGTCCGGCGGTTACTAGCCGTGCTGGGCCTCGGCGAACAGCCCGCCGTGGCTCTCGGCCTTACCCCGGGGGTCGGGGTGAATGATGATGTCGGCGGCCGGGAAGGCCTCCAGCAACCGGTTCTCGGCATTGACCATGATGGTGTGGGCCTCGGCCAGCGAGATGCCGGCGTCCAGGTCGGCGTGCATCTGCATGTGGATATAGGGACCCGAAGCCCGGGTGCGCAGCTGGTGCACGCCCAGCACGCGCGGATCCTCGGTGGCCAGCGCGACGATGCGCTTGCGGTCCTCGTCGGGCAGTTCGCGGTCCATCAGCTGGCTGGAGGCCTCGCGGAACACGCCGATCGCGCCCCAGATCAACCACAGCGCCACGATCAGGCCGGCGACGGCGTCGATCCAGCCGATCCCCAGCAGGGAAGCCGCGCCGATGCCGACCAGGGCGACGGCGTTGGAGCCCAGGTCTGCGGCATAGTGAGCGCGGTCGCCCGACACGGCGATCGAGCCGGTCGATTTCAGGACCTTCGACTGGGCGATGATCAGGCCCAGGGTCAGGACGATCGAGACGACCATCACCGCCATGGCGATCAGGCCCTGCTCGACAGGCCTGGGGTTCAGCATGGCGCGGATGGCCTCCTGGCCGATCAGGGCTCCCGACGCGAAGACCAGGCCGCCCTGCATCAGGCTGGAGAAGGCCTCCGCCTTGCCGTGTCCGAACCGGTGCTCGGCGTCCGGCGGCACGGCGGCGTAGCGTACGGCGAAGAAGGTGATCAGCGAGGCCACCAGATCCAGCCCCGAGTCCGACAACGAGGCCAGCATCGCCACCGAGCCGCTGGCGGTCCAGGCCAGGGCCTTGACCACGATCAGGATCGCTGCGACCGCCACTGACAGGGCGGTTACGCGCCGGGTGGCGGCCAGGGCTTCGGGCGAGGCGGCGGAGAGGGACATGGTCTCTCTGTAGCGCAACCGCGTCAGACCTCAAAAACCCCGTCATCCCCCGACTTGTTCGGGGGACCCAAGCCGAGCCGGAAGAGCGCGCTCGTTTGGCGCCGCTTGGGTACCCGCATAAAGCGGGGGATGACGATTTTGATGGGGCGGGGCTAAGCCGCCGCCCTCACCCCCGGCCCCACGTAAACCGACTGTGGCCGGATCAACTTCCCGCCCGCCAGCTGCTCCCGCGCATGGGCGATCCAGCCCGCCGTGCGGCCCATGGCGAACACGCAGGTGAAGCTCGCCGGCGGCAGGCCCAAGGCCTCCAGCAGCAGCGCCGTGTAGAACTCGACGTTCGTATCGAGCGGCCGGTCGGGCTTGCGCTCGCGCAGGATCTGCAAGGCCGCCTGCTCGACGGCCTCGGCGAAGGCGACGCGGCCGGGCAGGGTCTTCGACGCGCCCGACAGCTTGCGGACGGCGGCCTTCAGGGCGTCGGCGCGCGGGTCGCGGACGCGATAGATGCGGTGGCCAAAGCCCATCAGCCGGTCGCCGCGCGCCAGGGCCTTTTCCAGCCAGGGCCGGGCGTTCTCGGGCGTGCCGATGGCGTCCAGCATGTCGATCACCGGGCCGGGCGCGCCGCCGTGCAGCGGGCCTTTCAGGGCCGAGATCCCGCCCAGCACCGCCGAGGTCAGGCCCGCGCGGGTCGAGGCGATCACCCGGGCCGCGAAGGTGGAGGCGTTCAGGCCATGGTCGCAGACGGTGACCAGATAGGCGTCCAGGGCCTGGGTCTCGGCGTCGCTGGCTGGCCCGCCTCGGGTCATCCGCAGGATGTCGGCGGCGTGCGACAGGGCGGGGTCTGGCGCGACGGGCGCCTTGCCGGCGGCGACGCGCAGCACGGCGGGGGTGAAGACGGCCGGGGCGGCCAGCAGCAGCAGGGCGGTGGAGAGGTCATCGCCGTCGGGCAGGCGGGCCAGCAGGGCGCGCATGGCCTCGACGGGATCGCGCTTTGCGAGGGTCTCGTCCAGCGCGTCGACCTCGGCGAAAGCCTTGACCCGGGCCGCGCCGAGGGCGGGCGTGAGGTCGGCGGGCGCGTCTTCGAAGAAGCCGTCGAACAGCAAGTGAGCGGCCTGTTCGTAGGTCGTCTGGCCCGACAGATCCTCGACGGCATAACCGCGGATGACCAGGCGGCCATGGGCGCCGTCGACGTCGGACAGAACAGTGTGGGCGGCGATCACGCCTTCAAGACCTTCGGACATTGTCGGGTCTCCTTTCGCCGCGCAATTCGCGCCGTCAACGCTTGATCGTCAATCTTGATCAATATAATCAATCTATATGGCGAACGACTGGCTGGACGCGGAACAGGTGCTGGAGCGGTTGGGGATCCGACCGCAGACCCTCTACGCCTATGTCAGCCGGGGCCGGATCGAGGCCGCCGCCCATCCCGACGATCCCCGCCGCAGCCTCTATCGCGCCTCCGACGTCGCGGCCCTGGCTCAGCGGAAGGCCCGGGGTCGCCGCGCCGCGGACGTGGCGGCCGAGGCCATCGCGTGGGGCGAGCCGGTGCTGGCCTCGGCGATCACCACGGTGGCGGGCGGCAGGCTCTGGTACCGGGGTTGCGATGCGGCCGTGCTGGCCCGCGATCACACGCTGGAACAGACCGCGAGGCTGCTGCGCGGCGGCCACGGCGCGGCGTTGAAGGCGACGCGAGGGCGCGATGTCGTGACGGGCGAGACGGCGCGAGCGCGGTTGTTCAACGCCTTGGCGGCTCGCGCTGGAACGGAAGCGCCGGCGCGGGGCCGAGCGCCCCTGGCCTTGGCCATGGAAGCGGCGGGCCTGCTCGACGCGGTGGTCGACGCGGCGGCGGGCGAGGTCACCGAAGGGGCGGCGCATCAGCGTCTGGCGCGGGCCTGGGGCGTCGACGCGTCGGGGGCGGAGCTGCTGCGAACGTCGCTGGTGCTGCTGGCCGACCACGAACTGAACGCCTCGACCTTCGCGGCGCGGGTCGCGGTGTCGACGGGGGCGTCGTTGTCGGCGGCGGCGCTGGCCGGGCTGTGCGCGCTGTCGGGGCCGCTGCACGGCGGCATGGCGGCGCGGGTCGAGGCCTTCGTCGCCGAGGCCGATCGGGTCGGCGCCGCCAAGGCGGTGAGCGCGCGGCTGGCGCAGGGCGCGTCGATGCCGGGGTTTGGGCATCCGCTCTATCCGGACGGAGATCCGAGGGCGCGGGCGCTGCTGGAGGCGTTCGAGCCGCCGGCCTTGCTCGTGGATTTGCGGCGGGAGACGGAAGGCGCGACGGGGCAGCTGCCGAATATCGACTTCGCGCTGGTGGGCTTAGCGAGGGCTTTGAGCCTGCCAACCGACGCGCCGTTCATCCTGTTCGCGGTGGCGCGCACGGCGGGATGGCTGGCGCATGCGATCGAGCAGATCCAGACCGGAAGGCTGATCCGGCCGAGGGCGCGGTATGTCGGCGAGGCGCTCGGCTAGGCCGTTGAGGACCCCCTCAGTCGCTCCGCGACAGCTCCCCCAAAGGGGAAGCATCTCGTCAGCGCGGAGCAGATCCTCCCCCTTCTGGGGGAGGTGGCCCAGAGGGCCGGAGGGGGTCCTCCCGGATTTAGGCCGCGACCACCTCCGCCGCCAGCGGCTGCGGCAGACGGCTCACCATCTCCTTCGGGCAGACCTGCCAGAACAGGTCGCGCACCCGGTCCCAGTCGCGCAGCAGGCTCTCGGCGAAGGCCGAGTCCGTCTCGCGGGCGTGTTCGGCCACCAGGGACCGCAGCACGCCTTCCCAATAGGGCGAGGCCAGGCGCTGGACGAGGATGCTCTCGGGATTGACGTTGGCTTCGAACCGGCCGTGCTGGTCGAGGACAAAGGCCATGCCGCCGGTCATGCCGGCCCCGAAGTTGCCGCCCGTCGGGCCCAGGATCACCACCTGGCCGCCGGTCATGTATTCGCAGCCATTGGCCCCGCAGCCCTCGACCACCGTGGTGGCGCCCGAGTTGCGGACCGCGAAGCGCTCGCCCGCCTGGCCCGCCGCGAACAGCCGGCCCGAGGTCGCGCCGAACAGCACGGTGTTGCCCAGCAGAGCGTTGCTTTCCGGGGCCGCCAGCGAGCGCGACGGCTTGATGACGATCGTCGCGCCCGACAGGCCCTTGCCGACATAGTCGTTGGCCTCGCCGGTCAGTTCGATCCGCAGGCCCTGGACCGCGAAGGCCCCCAGGCTCTGGCCGGCCGAGCCCTTGAGCTGGACGGTCAGGTGGCCGGCGGGCAGGCCCTTCATGCCGAACTTGCGCACGATATGGCTGGACGTGCGGGTGCCGATCGTGCGCGCGGTGCTGCGGACCGTATAGGTCAGCTGCATCTTCTCGCCGCGTTCCAGCAGGGGCGCGGCGTCGCGGACGATCTGGGCGTCCAGGGTGTCGGGAACGGCGTTGCGGCCGACCACGGTGTTGTAGGGCTTGTTGGCGCCCGGATCGGCGCGGACCAGCAACGGGTTCAGGTCGAGGTCGTCCAGGTGCTCGCCGCCGCGGCTGACCTGGGCCAGCAGGTCGGTGCGGCCGACGATTTCCTGCAGGCTCTTGAAGCCCAGGCCCGCCAGGATCTCGCGCACCTCTTCGGCGATGAAGGTGAAGAGGTTGATGACCTTTTCCGGCGTGCCGGTGAACTTGGCGCGCAGGGCCTCGTCCTGGGTGCAGACGCCCACGGGACAGGTGTTGGAGTGGCACTGGCGCACCATGATGCAGCCCATGGCCACCAGCGAGGCGGTGCCGATGCCGAACTCCTCGGCGCCCAGCATGGCGGCGATGACGATGTCGCGACCCGTACGCATGCCGCCGTCGGCCCGCAGCACCACGGAGTGGCGCAGGTTGTTCAGCGTCAGCACCTGGTTGGCTTCCGACAGGCCCATCTCCCACGGACCGCCGGCGTACTTGACCGAGGTCTGGGGCGAGGCGCCCGTGCCGCCGACACCGCCGGCGACTAGGATCACGTCAGCCTTGGCCTTGGCGACGCCGGCCGCGATGGCGCCGATGCCGGTCATGGCGACCAGCTTCACCGTCACGCGAGCGACCGGGTTGATTTGCTTTAGGTCATAGATGAGCTGGGCCAGGTCCTCGATCGAGTAGATGTCGTGGTGCGGCGGCGGGCTGATCAGCATGACGCCGGGCGTCGCGTGCCGCAGCCGCGCGATCATCTCGGTGACCTTGAAGCCGGGCAGCTGGCCGCCCTCGCCGGGCTTGGCGCCTTGGGCGACCTTGATCTCCAGCTCGACGCACTGGTTCAGATATTCGGCGGTGACGCCGAACCGGCCCGAGGCCACCTGCTTGATGGCGCTGTTGGGGTTGTCGCCGTTCGGCAGAGGCTTGTAGCGCGCCGAGTCCTCGCCGCCCTCGCCCGAGACCGACTTGGCTCCGATGCGGTTCATGGCGATGTTCAGCATGCCGTGGGCTTCAGGGCCGAGGGCCCCGAGGCTCATGCCGGGCGTGACGAAGCGCTTGCGGATCTCGTTGACGCTCTCGACGTCGTCGGTCGAGATCGGGTTACGGTCCGAGCGCCAGTCCAGCAGGTCGCGCAGCTGGATCGGCTTTTGCGTGCGTAGGCCGTTGGACCAGCGGCGATAGAGCTCGTAGTCGCCGGTGTCGCAGGCGCTCTGCAGCGTGTGGATCAGGCGCGCCTCGAAGGCGTGGGCCTCGCCCGAGCGGCGCAGCTTGTAGAGGCCGCCGACCGGCAGGGTGACGGCGGCGCTGTCCCAGGCCTTGCGGTGCAGCTCGACCGCCTTGCTCTCGATGCCGGCCAGGCCGATGCCCGAGATGCGCGAGGGCATGCCGGGGAAGAACTCGGCCGCCAGCGCGCGCGACAGGCCGACGGCTTCGAAGTTGTAGCCGCCGCGATAGGACGAGATGACGCTGATGCCCATCTTGGAGATGATCTTCAGCAGGCCGCCCTCGATGGCGCCCTTGAAGTTCAGGCACACGTCGCGGAGGGTCTTGTCGCCGATCAGGCCGCGCTCCAGGCGATCCTGGAAGGTCTCTTGCGCCAGGTAGGCGTTGACCGCCGTGGCGCCCACGCCGACCAGCACCGCGAAATAGTGTGTGTCGAGGCACTCGGCCGAGCGGACGATGATCGAAACGTAAGAGCGCAGGCCCTTGGCGACCAGGTGGGCGTGGACGCCGCCGGTGGCCAGGATCATCGGCAGGGCCACGCGGTCGGCCTGGCTGGCCTCGTCGGTCAGCACGATGGCGCCGCAGCCGCGCAGGACGGCGTCCTCGGCCTCGGCCCGGATGCGGTCCAGGTTGGCGCGCAGGGCGTCGCCGGCCCGGGCCTCGGGGGCGGGCAGGGGCATGGTGCAGTCGATGACCGCGACGTTCTTCTCGCCCAGCAACTCGTGGATGCGGACATACATGCCGGTGGTCAGCACCGGGCTCTGCAGCACGTAGACGTCGGCCTGGGCCGCGTCCTGGGCCAGGATGTTGCCGAGGTTCTTGAACCGGGTCTTCAGGCTCATGACGTTGGTTTCCCGCAGCGGATCGATCGGCGGGTTGGTCACCTGGCTGAAGTTCTGGCGGAAGAAGTGGCTGAGCGGACGGTACTTTTCCGACAGCACGGCCAGCGGGCTGTCGTCGCCCATCGAGCCCACGGCTTCCTTGCCGTCCTCGACCATGGGAGCCAGGATCATCTCGAGGTCTTCGAGGCTGAAGCCGGCGGCGGCCTGGCGGCGGGTCAGCTCCTCGCGCCCGTAGCTGCGCGGCTCGGGACCGGGCGCGATCTCCTTTTCGAGATCGACCATGTTGCCCAGCCACTCGGTGTAGGGGTGGCGGCCGGCCAGTTCGTCGATGATCTCGTCTTCGCCGTAGAGGCGGCCCTGGGCCAGGTCGATGGCGATCATCCGGCCCGGCGCGATGGCCAGCTTGCGGGTGATGCGGTTCTCGGCGACGCCGCACATGCCGGCTTCCGAGCCCATGATCACCAGGCCGTCGTCGGTATAGGCCACGCGCAGCGGGCGCAGGCCCGAGCGGTCCTTGCCGGCCACGACCCAGCGGCCGTCGGTGGCGCACAGGGCGGCCGGGCCGTCCCACGGCTCCATCACGGCGTTGCAGTAGCTGTAGAGCGCCTGGTGCGAGTCCGAGAGGTTTTCACCCGAGGCTTCCGGCACCAGCAGGGCCTTGGCCATCGGCGCGTCGCGGCCGGCGCGGACCAGCACCTCGAAGGTGTTGTCGAGCGAAGCCGAGTCCGAGCCGCCGGGCTGGATCACGGGCTTCACGTCGTCCCCGAACTCGCCGAAGGCCTGGGCGGCCATCTTGATCTCGTGGGACTTCATCCAGTTGATGTTGCCCTTGATGGTGTTGATCTCGCCGTTGTGGGCGAGCATCCGGAAGGGCTGGGCCAGGCGCCATTCGGGGAAGGTGTTGGTCGAGTAGCGCTGGTGGAAGATCGCCACGGCGGCGGCGAAGCGCTCGTCCTTGAGGTCGGGATAGAACTCGTCGATGGCCTCGGCCAGGAACATGCCCTTGTAGATCAGCGACTTGGCCGACAGCGAGCAGATGTAGAAGCCCGACAGGTTCTGGGCGTGGACGCGCTTTTCGATCCGCTTGCGGCACAGGAATAGGGCGCGCTCCAGGGCCTCGCCTTCCAGGCCGGCCGGGGCGGCCAGCATGATCTGCTCGATTTCCGGACGGGTGGCGTTGGCCTTCTCGCCGATCACGGCGGTGTTCACCGGCACCTGGCGCCAGCCATAGATGTAGAAGCCGAACCGCAGGGCTTCGGCCTCGACGATCGTGCGGCAGGCTTCCTGAGCGCCCAGGTCGGTGCGCGGCAGGAAGATCTGGCCCACGGCGATGGCGCCGGCGCGCAGAGCGTGGCCGGTGCGGCGGACCTGGTCGGTGAAGAAGTCCTGCGGGACGGACAGCAGGATGCCGGCGCCGTCGCCGGTCTTGCCGTCGGCGTCGACCGCGCCTCGGTGCCAGAGGGCTTTCAGGGCCTTGATGGCCAGTTCGACCACTTCGCGGCGCGGCTGGCCGTCGATGGCGCAGACCAGGCCGACGCCGCAGGCGTCGCGCTCGGTGGTCGGGTCATAGGCGTGGCCGTCGATCAGGCGCTGGCGGTTCTTCAGATAGAGGTCGATGTTCTGGGCCATGGTGGCCTCCGAAGAAGGTTCTTGGTCCGCCCTCGTCCTTCGACAAGCTCAGGATGAGGGCTACTGGATCGTCTCTGGCAGTCTGGTTTCCTCATCCTGAGCTTGTCGAAGGACGAGGAAACCAGCCGCGCCTTATTCCGCCGCGATCAGCGCGGGTGCGCCGAGCTTGGCCGTCAGATAGCGGTGGATGGCGTCGGCGGCGTCGCGGCCGTCCTTGATCGCCCAGACCACCAGCGAGGCGCCGCGGACGATGTCGCCGGCGGCGAACACGCCGTCCAGATTGGTCATCTGGTTGCGGACGTCGGCCTTCACGGTGCCCCAGCGCGTGGTCTTCAGGTCGGGAGCAGACCAGGCCTGCGGCAGGTTCTCGGGCTCGAAGCCCAGGGCCTTGACCACCAGCTGGGCCGGACGATCGAAATCGCCGCCCTCGATCTCTTCCGGCGACTGGCGGCCCGAGGCGTCCGGGGCGCCCAGGCGCATGCGGATGGCGCGCACGCCGGTCACGGCGTTGGCGTCGCCCGACAGGGCGCGGGGGGCCGCCAGCCATTCGAAGGTCACGCCTTCTTCCTCGGCATTGGCCACTTCGCGCAGCGAGCCCGGCATGTTGGCCTTGTCGCGGCGATAGAGGCAGGTGACCGAGGTCGCGCCCTGGCGGATGGCGGTGCGCACGCAGTCCATGGCGGTGTCGCCGCCGCCGACCACGACCACGTCCTTGCCCGAGGCGTTCAGTTCGCCGCTGTCATAGGCCGGGACGTCGTCGCCCAGGGTCTTCTTGTTCGAGGCGATCAGATAGTCGAGGGCCGGGACCACGCCGGCGTTGCCCGCGCCGGGGGCCACCAGGTCGCGCGCGGCGTAGACGCCCACGGCGATCAGAACCGCATCGTGCTGTTCGCGCAGCTGCTCGAGCGTGGCGTCCTTGCCGACCTCGAAGCCCAGCTTGAAGACCACGCCGCCGTCGGCCAGCCGCTGGGTGCGACGCTCGACGACGTCCTTCTCCAGCTTGAAGCCGGGAATGCCGTAGATCAGAAGGCCGCCGGCGCGGTCGTGGCGGTCATAGACGACGACGTCATAGCCCTGCTCGCGCAGGATCTCGGCGGCGGCCAGGCCGGCGGGGCCCGCGCCGACGACGCCGACCGACTGGCCGCGCGCGGGTCCGGCGACCAGCGGCTTGACCCAGCCCATCTCCCAGGCCTTGTCGGTCAGGTAGCGCTCGACCGAACCGATCGTCACCGTGCCGTGACCCGACTGCTCTATGACGCAGTTGCCTTCGCAGAGACGATCCTGCGGGCAGATTCTACCGCAGACCTCGGGCATCGAGTTGGTGGCCTGGGACAGCTGATAGGCTTCCTCCAGGCGGCCCTCGGCGGTCATCCGCAACCAGTCGGGGATGTTGTTGTGCAACGGGCAGTGGGTCTGGCAGAACGGCACGCCGCATTGCGAGCAACGCGAGGCCTGCTCGTTGGCTTTCGCGTCGATGAAGTCGGCGTAGATCTCGTGGAAGTCGCCGCTACGAGCGTGCGCCGCACGCTTTTCAGGCGTCTTGCGGGCGACCGTCGTGAATTTCAGCATGCGCTCGGCCATGCGGCTTCCCCAATCCCGACTTCTGGGCCCTGCTTGCAGGGTAAAAATTGCGTTCCGCGGCCTATTACGGACTCTTTTCCGCAAGAAGAATGCGGTGGTCTACAAAATAGACGAATTTATCCTTGGCGACCGCAGGGTCATTGCGAGCGACTCGCAATCGATAGGCTAAATAGTCCACTTTGTGGATTAACGCTGTCTTTACCGTGTCAGGCGCACGCCAAGCGACGACGTTTAGAGGCCATGCGCCTGGGGGAATGACATGCCGGATTGGCTGATCGCGATCGTGCTGGGCCTGGTTGAGGGCCTCACCGAATTCATCCCTGTCTCGTCGACGGGCCACCTGCTTCTGACCAAGATCGCCCTGGGCCTGACCGATCCGGCCTGGGACACCTTCATCGTCCTGATCCAGCTGGGCGCGGTGCTGGCGGTGGTCGCGGTCTACTTCCAGCGCCTGTGGAACGTGGTGATCGGCCTGCCGACCAAGCCGGAGGCCCGCCGCTTCGCGCTCAGTGTGATCATCGGCTGCGTTCCGGCCTTCGCCGCCGGCCTGGCCCTGCACGGCGTCATCAAGCACTTCTTTGAGAACCCGTTCCTGCCGCAGGTGATCTGCGTGTCGCTGATCGTCGGCGGCGTGCTGCTGCTGGTCGTCGACAAGAAGGCTCCGCCGGCCCGCGAGCTGGACGGCATGGCGCTGAGCCTGAAGACCGCCTTCCTGATCGGCCTCTTCCAGTGCCTGTCGCTGGTGCCGGGCGTGTCGCGCTCGGGCTCGACCATCGTCGGCTCGATGCTGCTGGGCGTGGATCGCAAGGCGGCCGCCGAGTTCAGCTTCTTCATGGCCATCCCGATCATGGTCGGCGCCTTCGCGCTGGACCTGCTCAAGAGCTACAAGGACATCGATCCCAGCCACGCCGGCGCGATCGCCATCGGCTTCGTGGTGTCGTTCCTGTCGGGCCTGCTGGTGGTCAAGACCATGATCGCCTTCATCGGCAAGCGCGGCTTCGCGCCGTTCGCCTGGTGGCGGATCGTGGTGGGCGTGATCGGCCTGGGCCTGATCTACATTCCGCGCTGACAGCTCGTCCTTCTCCCCTTGTGGGAGAAGGTGGCCCCGGCGAATGCCGGGGTCGGATGAGGGGTCGCAGAACGCAAAAGCCGCGCCCGGTCTTTCGACGGGCGCGGCTTTGATTTTGAGAAACCCTCATCCGGCGCTGCGCGCCACCTTCTCCCGCAAGGGGAGAAGGGAAGTATTTCCTAGAACGCCCCCGCGGGCGTAGCGGCGTACTGGCCGCCCTTGCGATAGCGGTAGAGGTAGGACGGCACGATGGCCTCGACGCTGGTCGGGACGACGCCGGCCTCGGCCAGGCCCGGGAGGCCGTGATCGGCGACATTGTCGGTCTTCAGCAGCTCGACCTGATCGCTGGCCAGCGGCGGGGCGATCGGAACGAGGCCCGCCATGAAATCACCGGCCTTGCCGATCAGCGAGGCGGCGAACCACGGCACCGGCACAAGCACCCGCTCGCGGCCGGTCTCGGTGAGGATCAGCTCCAGGATCTGGCGCATGGTGTAGACGGTCGGACCGCCCAGCTCATAGGTCACGCCCTCGGCCGCGGGGCTGGAGACCGCCTTGGCGATCACGGCGGCCACGTCGCCGACGAACACCGGCTGGAAGCGAGTGTCGCCGCCGACCAGCGGCAGGGCCGGGGACAGGGCGGCCATCTGGCCGAACTTGTTGAAGAAGCTGTCGTCCTGGCCGAACACCACCGACGGGCGGACGATCACGGCGCCCGGGAAGGCGGCGCGGACGGCCGCTTCGCCCTCGGCCTTGGTGCGCGCGTACTTGGACTCGGAATTGGCGTCGGCGCCGATGGCGCTGATCTGCACGAAGCGGGTGACGCCGGCGACCTTGGCGCGCTCGGCGACGGTCTTGGCGCCCATCACGTGGACGGCCTGGAACTTCTGGCGACCGCTCTCCCAGAGCAGGCCCACCAGGTTGACGCAGCCTTCCGCGCCATCCAGGGCCCGCGTCACCGAGGCGACGTTGCGGACATTGGCCTGGACCACCTCGATCTGACCGACGTCGCCCAGCATCCGCATCTTGTAGGCGAGGTTGGGCTGGCGCACCGCCACGCGAACGCGATGGCCCGCCTTGGCGAGCTGTCGCACGACCTGGCTGCCGACGAAGCCGGAGCCGCCGAACACCGTTACCAGACCTTGCATCGTCTACCCTCGTCGCCTGCGATGATCCGGGGGATAGACGACCGCGAGACGGTTCGCAACGAAATGCGCGATTTGTCGATTGACGCCGTCAAAAGCTTTCCCTAAACGTCCCGGCCTCGCGGCGATCCAACGATCGCTTCGCAGGCCCAGGTGGCGGAATTGGTAGACGCGCTGGCTTCAGGTGCCAGTGACTGAAAGGTCGTGGAGGTTCGAGTCCTCTCCTGGGCACCACCCCCTACCAACCTTCGAAAGAAGGTCGGGGTGGCGCCGCAAGCTGCTAGCGAATAGATATCCCTGACATCGTGATTAATAGTGTCGCGCGCGCCCGTTCGGGCGCCAGGCCCGGATGACGTCTTTCGTCCTGGCGTGACGCCGGAGAGTACTGAGACTTGGCCAATTTTGTTCATGTGGGCGACCTGCCCGACGACGCCTTCGCCGGCGCGACCATCGTCGCGATCGATTCGGAGACCATGGGCCTGCGCCTGGGCCGCGACCCGCTGTGCGTGGTGCAGCTGTCGTCGGGCGACGGCGACGCCCACCTGGTGCAGCTGGACCGCTCGACCTACGACGCGCCGAATCTCAAGCGCCTGCTCACCGATCCGACGGTGCTGAAGCTTTTCCACTTCGGCCGCTTCGATATCGCCATGTTCCTGCTGCACCTGGGCGTGATGACCGCGCCCGTCTACTGCACCAAGATCGCCTCGAAGATCGCCCGCACCTACACTGACCGCCACGGCCTCAAGGACGTGACCCGCGAGCTGCTGGCCGTGGAGCTGTCCAAGGCCCAGCAGAGCTCGGACTGGGGCGCGCCGACGCTGAGCCCCGAACAGGTGGCCTACGCCGCCTCCGACGTGCTGCACCTGCATGGCCTGCGCGAGCGCCTCAATGTCATGCTCGAGCGCGAGGGTCGCATGGCCCTGGCCCAGGCCTCGTTCGACTTCCTTCCCCACCGCGCCGCCCTCGACCTGGCCGGCTGGGAAGACGTCGACATCTTCGCGCATAGCTGAGGACGCCGATGGCGACAGCCGCGACCTTGCCGCAAGGACGGTCCATCGCCCGCGACCTGGGGCGGTGGCGCCGGCGCTCGCGCACGATCCGGCTGCTGCGCCTGGTGCTGCCGGCCGCCATCCTGGCGATCCTGGTGGCGGTCGCCGTCCAGGTCGGCTGGCGCTCGCTGCAGGTCGCGGCCCGGCCGCCGGCCGAGGCCAAGACCCAGATCCGCATGATCGCTCCGCGCTTCTACGGCCAGTCGGGCGACGGCCGCAGTTTCATGATCACCGCGCGTTCAGCTTTGAGGGACGACAACGATCTGATGAACGTTCGCCTGGATTCTCCGACCCTGACCCTGGGCTTCGACGAGCCCCAGCCCAGCCGGGTGACGGCCAAGTCGGGAATCTATCGCGAGGATACGATGAAGCTGGCCTTGTCCGGCGACGTCCGCATCGACGACGGGGGCGGCTATCGCTTCGCGTCGGAGCAGGCGGTGGTCGACACCAAGACCGGAAATATCAGCGGGGAAACACCGATGTTGGGCGAAGGTCCGACGGGACAGGTGCAATCCAACGCTTACACCGTATATGACAAGGGCGACCGTGTCGTGTTCAGGGGTGGGGTTCGCACCCGGCTCGAAACTAAGTAAGAAGACGCGAGCGGCCGGGCCGCGAGCGCCACAGATGAGGACTCTGACTTGATGCAGCGTTGGATGGCGGCGGCGGCGACCGCACTGATCCTGGCGAGCGGCGGCGCGGCCTTCGCTCAGGTCGCCAGCGACTCCAGCGCGCCCGTGGACATCTCCGCGGACGAGCAAGAGAACATCAACAGCCAGTGCCGCACGATCTTCCGCGGCAATGTCGAGATGCTGCAGGACAAGAGCCGCATGCGCGCGGCCGTGGTCAACGCCTACTCCAAGAAGAAGCCCGCCGCCTCCGGCGCGGCGGCCGGTTGCGGCGACGTCGATCACGTCGAGGCCGACGGCGACGTCTATTTCGTCAACCAGGACCAGACGGTCCGGGGCGACCACGCCGTCTACACCTACGCCAATGACATCATCGTCATCACCGGCAACGTCATCGTCATCCGCGGCCAGGATGTGGCCCGCGGCGACCGGATGACGGTCAACACCAAGACCAATGACGTGAAGCTCGAGTCCAACGCCAAGGGGCGGGGCAAGCAGCGCGTGCGGGCCGTGTTCTATCCGGAAGACTCCAAGACCCAACCCGCAGCGACCCCCAACCGCTAGGCCGTACGGATGAAGATGACGCCCCTCGGCGGTTCCGATCGCCCCGAAACCGACGGCCTGTTCGTCGACGCCGTCGGCAAGTCGTTCGGCGACCGTCCTGTGGTCAAGAGCGTCTCCCTGCGCCTGAAGCGCGGCGAGGTCGCCGGCCTGCTGGGCCCCAACGGCGCCGGCAAGACCACCTGCTTCTACATGATCACCGGTCTGATCGCCGCCGACTACGGCTCGATCTATCTGGACGGCGAGGACATCACCGCCCAGCCGATGTTCCAGCGGGCCCGCCTCGGCGTCGGCTACCTGCCGCAGGAAGCTTCGATCTTCCGGGGCATGACGGTCGAGCAGAACGTCATGGCCGTGGTCGAGATGCGCGAGAAGAACCAGCGCGCCGCCGCCGAGACGGTGACCGGCATCCTGGAAGAGCTGCGCATCACCCACATCCGCAAGTCGCCGGCCGTCGCCCTGTCGGGCGGTGAGCGCCGCCGCGTGGAAATCGCCCGGGCCCTGGCCAGCGAGCCGTCGTTCATGCTGCTGGACGAGCCCTTCGCCGGCATCGATCCGCTGGCCATCGCCGACATCCGCGACGTCATCGGCTATCTGAAGAAGCGTGGAATCGGCATCCTGATCACCGACCACAACGTGCGCGAGACGCTCGATATCATCGATCGCGCATCAATCATTCACGCTGGCGAAGTGCTGTTCGAAGGCTCGCCGAAGGAAATCATCGACGATCCGGAAGTTCGCCGCGTCTATCTGGGCGATTATTTCGCCGAGCGCGTCTGAATAAAAAGTCGTTCTGATGCAATGCCTTATCCCGCGCGGTGCGCCGACCGCGCGGGATTTTCGCGTTCTGGCGGCGGGGCGGAAGGTCGCACCGGCCCGGATATTGCAGGCGTTGGCGAGCCGTTAACCTAGTTGGCGCTTCAATGGCGATCGTAAGTTGTTCGATTTGCCGAGGAGGGCGCATTGGCGCTCAGCCATCGACTAGAGATCCGGCAAGGCCAGGGTCTGGTCATCACCCCGCAACTGCAGCAGGCGATCAAGCTGCTGCAGCTGTCCAACATCGAGCTCGACGCCTTCGTCGAGGCCGAGCTGGAACGCAATCCGCTGCTGCAGCGCGATGAGGGCGAGAGCGACTCCGCGCCCGAGGTCGAGCGCGAGCCGGTCGCCAGCGACCTGGGCGTGGACGTGGTGGCCGAGGGCTCGGCCAATTCCGAAATGGACGCGACGCCCGACGACGTCTCGCCCGGCGAGCGCGCCACCGGCGACGGCGCCGATGTCGACCATGGGGCCGAGCAGGCCGGCGGCCAGATCGACTGGTCGCGGGCGGGCGGCGGCGGCTCGTTCGATCATGACGGCGAATATGAAGGCGCCCTGACCGGCGTTCCGACCCTTTCCGAGTATCTGCAGCGCCAGCTGGTCCAGGCGGCCCTGCCGACGACCCAGCAACTGGTCGCCAACGTGCTGATCGACGCCGTCGACGAGGGCGGCTACCTGCGCCTGGACCTAGCCGACACCGCCGAGCGCCTGGGCTGCGGCCTGGAGCTGGTCGAGGGCGTCCTGACCATCCTGCAGGGCTTCGAGCCCGTCGGGATCTTCGCCCGCGATGTCCGCGAATGCCTGGCCCTGCAGCTGAAGGACCAGAACCGCTACGACCCGTGCATGGCGGCCCTGCTCGACAACCTCGAAATGCTGGCCCGTCGCGACATGAACGGCCTGCGCCGCGTCTGCGGGGTCGACGACGAGGACCTGCGCGAGATGGTCGCCGAGATCCGCGCCCTCAATCCGCGTCCCGGCGCCGGCTTCCACAGCGAACCGGCCGAGACCCTGGTGCCCGACGTCCATGTCCGCGAGGGTCTGGGCGGCATGTGGCACGTCGAGCTGAACACCGACACCCTGCCCCGGGTGCTGGTCGACCAGCGCTATCACGCCCGTGTTTCCAAGGGCGCGCGCACCGACCAGGAAAAGACCTTCGTCTCCGACTGCATGGCCACGGCCAACTGGCTGGTGAAGAGCCTGGACCAGCGCGCCAAGACCATCCTGAAGGTCTCCAGCGAGATCGTCCGCCAGCAGGACGGCTTCCTGGCCTTCGGCGTCGAGCACCTGCGCCCGCTGAACCTGAAGACCGTCGCCGACGCCATCGGCATGCACGAGAGCACGGTCAGCCGGGTGACCTCGAACAAGTACATCGCCACCCCGCGCGGGGTGTTCGAGCTGAAGTTCTTCTTCACCTCGGCTATCCAGTCGTCCGAGGGCGGAGAAGCCCACTCGGCCGCCAGCGTCCGTCACAAGATCAAGGGCCTGGTCGACGCCGAGAAGGTCGAGAAGGACGTCCATTCGGACGACGCCATCGTCGAGATCCTCAAGGCCGCCGGCGTCGACATCGCGCGACGCACCGTGGCCAAATATCGCGAAGCGATGCGAATTCCATCATCGGTTGAGCGCCGGCGCCTGATCAAGGAAGCCTGCTGACCAAATCGTGACGTGACGCGATCTTCATGACCGCAAGGCCCGCCCGGCGTTATAGGGTGTCGAGCAGGAGCGCGCATGACGACCGGAAGCCTAGCTGAAGTCATCGAGGGATTTGGCGAGGACGCGCGTCCCAGCCTGACGGTCGGCCAGATGCTGGAAGCCTTCGATAGCCGCGCCTTCGGGGCGATGCTGTTCGTGTTCGGCGCGCTCAACTGCCTGCCGCTGCCGCCGGGCTCCTCGACGATCCTCAGCCTGCCGATCCTGCTGCTGGCCCCGCAGATCGCCTTGGGGGCCGACGCGCCGTGGCTGCCGCGGCGGATGGTCGACCGCCCGCTCAAGCGCGACGACCTGCGCGGCCTGTTCCGCAAGCTGACCCCGGTGGTCAAGCGCATGGAGCTGATCACCAAGCCGCGCCTGTCGTGGGTGTTCACGCCGCTGGGCGAGCGGATGGTCGGGGTGGTCTGCACGCTGCTGGCCCTGGTGCTGGTCCTGCCCATCCCGCTGGGCAACCTGGCCCCCGGCGCGACCGTGGCGATCCTGTCCCTGGCCCTGCTGCAGCGGGACGGCCTGCTGGCCCTGCTGGGCTATGCGATGGCCGCCGTCAGCCTGGGCCTGCTGTTCGTCAGCGCCGGCATGGTGACGGCCGCCGTGCGCAAGGGCGTCGAGGTGATTTCCGGCTTTTTCTGATCGGGTTTCCGATCCCTGCGGCGCCGCTTGACACCGGCTCGGGACAGGCGCGTTGTTAGGGCATGCAAGTCCAAGTCTCCGGCAAGCATGTCGACGTTGGTGAGGCTCTGCGAGCGCGAGTCTCCGACGAAATCGCCCTGAGCATCGGTAAGTATTTCGACCGCGGCGGTGACGCCGATGTCGTGATCAGCAAGGAAGGCCACGCCTTCCGCGCCGATTGCTCGGTAAAGCTGGCTTCGGGTCAGCAACTCCTTAGCCATGGAGCGGGCGGCGACGCCCATGCGGCCTTCGACGCCGCCCTGGCCAAGATCGAGACGAGGATACGTCGCTACAAGCGACGACTTAAGAGCCACTCCATCGCGGCCACGGCCAAGCAAGCCGAGAACGCCGCGATGTACGTCCTGCGGGCTCCGGACGTCGATGATCACGAGGATGACGACTGGGGCGGCGACGACGCCCACCCGGCCGGCGCCCCCTCGGCCATGATCATCGCCGAGACCCAGGCCTCGCTGAAGATAATGACCGTTTCCATGGCTGTCATGGAACTGGACTTGACCGAGTCCCAGGCAATCGTGTTTAGGAACGCCGCCCACGACGGATTGTCAGTGGTTTATCGGCGACCAGACGGGAATATCGGCTGGATCGACCCTGAACGCACGAAGTCGCTGAACGGGAACGGATCGATCGCGAACTAAGGCATCCTGCCAGGCTGCCGAACGTTCTCGATGGGTCCTCCAACGACAGTGTTCGGCGGCCGGCAGCGAGTGAGCGGCATGACTATCGGCGATCTCTTGGACCCTGGAGCCGTGGCGCTCCGAGTCAGCGCCCCGGGCAAGCGCCAGGTGCTCGGCGTCATCGCCGATGTCGCCGCCCGAATCCTCAATGTCGACAGCGACGCCGTCCAGGACAGCCTGATGGAGCGCGAGGCGGCCGGTTCGACCGGCGTCGGCCAGGGCGTGGCCATTCCCCATGCCCGGATCGACGGCCTGGACCGCGTGCGGGCCATCTTCGTGCGGCTGGAGACGCCGGTGGCGTTCGACGCCGTCGACGACAAGCCCGTCGACCTGCTGGTGGCCCTGCTGGCCCCGCGGGACGCCAACGCCCAGCACTTGCGGGCCCTGGCCCGGGTGTCGCGGATGATGCGCCAGCCCGAACTGCGCGAACAGCTGCGCCAGGCCCGTTCGGCCGATGCGGTGCACATCCTGCTGGCCCACGAGCCAACCAGCTCGGCGGCCTGAAGGCGCGTTCGAAGTTTAATTAGAGAACTCGCCCCCACCTGGCCGTTGCGCGGCCGTCCGCCCCCATAGGGGGCGGATAGAACGCGCCATCTTCCCCCTATGGGGGAGGAGCGCGAAGCGCGGAGGGGGCGAGTCCTCCGCGCTCCTTCAACTCAGTGAACCGAGACCGGGGCCAGTTCGTGGGCCAGGGCGGCGGCGACGGCGGTGTCGCGGTCGATCATGACCGCCAGGCGCGCGCCGTCGGCGCGGCACACCGCATAGAGGGTCTGGTCGGGCTGCAGGTCGAAGTCCGTCACGCCGACGGGCGCGTCGGCCAGGATCTCGGCGGCCTTGATGGGCCGGACATAGACGAGGTCCGGGGCGCCGAGCGCCGCGAAGGCTTCCTTCGTAAAGACCGATGTTTGGGGGTTAGGCGTCATGATGACCACCTCCTTCGAAAAGGGAACGCGCCGTTGCCTGCCCGGTTCAGCGGGCTTTTCGCGGTGCGGAAATTTCACGAGCGTCGCCGGTTCAGGCGATCGAGCGGATCGGGATGCGCTTGACCAGTTTCTCGGGGCGCGGCCGGGCCAGATCGATGTGCAGCAGGCCGTGCTCCAGGGTGGCGGCGGTGACCTCGAGGCCCTCGGCGAGCACGAAGGTGCGCACGAAGCCCCGGGCGGCGATCCCACGGTGCAGGAAGGCCCTCTCGGCCTCCGTGCGGGCGTCGGCGTCGCGCTTGCCCGCCACGACCAGCTGGCCGGCCTCCACGGTCACCTGCAGCTGATCCGGCGAGAACCCGGCCACCGCCAGGGTGATGCGCACGCCGCCGTCCTCGTTCTGCTCGACATTGTACGGCGGATAGCTTTCGGACGCGGCCTTCGCCGCGCGCTCGATCAGGTCTCGGGTGTGTTCGAAGCCCAGCAGAAAGGGGCTGTCGAACAGGATCGTTCGGGTCATCGCGAAGTCCTTCGCTAAAGCGACTTCGTTCGCGCGGTCATGGCCCTGGATCGGCGCCGCAACCGCGCAACGTGATCCGTAGGTGGAGATTTGCCGCGGGCTGTTCAAGACGCCGACGGTTCAAGTTCATCGCCGGCCTGGCGTGGCGGAAAAGCGCGGGGCGTTTGTCAGGCCCCGGACATGGAAACGGCCGCTCCCTTTAGGGAAGCGGCCGTTTTGGTGGAGCTAAGCGGAGTCGAACCGCTGACCTCTTGAATGCCATTCAAGCGCTCTACCAGCTGAGCTATAGCCCCGAGGTCCTTGGAATTCCAAGAGAACCTTGGTGTTTCTCGTCGGCTCCGAACTGGCCGGCCCCGGCGAGGCGCGATACCTATGCCGGGAGGATTTTTGGATCAACCCTCCCGGCGCATTTTTTCGAAGTTTTTTTCGACGCGGCTTTCAGGCCTTAACGGTCGTCGTCGTCGGTGCCCGGGAGGCCCTCGATTTCGTCGTCCAGAACGTCCTCGTCCTCGTCTTCGAGGAAGGGCACGTCATCGGCTTCGTCCTCGGCGAGATCCTCGTCCTCGGCGAAGTCGACGCCCAGGTCGTCGCCGCCCGCGGGGGCCGGCGCGCCCGGATCGGCGTCCTCATCGTCGGTCTCGATGACGTCGGGTTCGACGACATCGATTTCCGGGGTTTCATCGACTTCGTCCTCGAAGCCGTCCTCGTCCTTCGGAGCGGGGGCGGGCTTCTCGTCGTCGGCGTCATAGTCCGGCGTGACGGCGCGAGCGCGGACGCGGCGCGATTTCAGCGCCTCTTCCGGATCGAACGTCTCGCCGCACTTGGGGCAGACAGCCGGACGACGACCAAGGTCGTAGAACTTCGATTGGCAGTTGGGGCAAATTTGCTTTGCGCCCAATTCGGGATTGGCCAAGGCAGGCGACCCTTTGATCCTGATGGGAAATGCGGCCGGTCACTTGCCATGACCAGGGGCCACTGTCAAAAGCAATCCCCTCGCGAAAACCACCATGACTAGGGAGCCGGTTTCGGCATGACGGCTGCTGGACTGAAGAGCGCACCGGGCGGAGCCCTTCGCGGGGTCATTCGCGCGCCGGGCGACAAGTCGATTTCGCACCGCTCGATGATCCTCGGCGCCCTGGCTTCGGGCACCACCACGGTCGAGGGTCTGCTGGAGGGCGACGACGTTCTGGCGACCGCCCGGGCCATGCAGGCCTTCGGCGCGCGGGTCGAGCAGGAGGGCGTCGGCCGCTGGCGGATCGAGGGCAACGGCGGCTTCGCCGAGCCCGTCGACGTCATCGACTGCGGCAACGCCGGCACCGGCGTGCGCCTGATCATGGGCGCGGCGGCGGGTTTTCCGATGTGCGCCACCTTCACCGGCGACAGCTCGCTGCGCGGCCGGCCGATGGGCCGGGTGCTGGATCCCCTGGCCCGCATGGGCGCCACCTGGCTGGGTCGCGACAGGGGCCGCCTGCCCCTGACCCTGAAGGGCGGGGCCCTGCGCGGCCTGAGCTACAAGCTGCCGATGGCCTCGGCCCAGGTGAAGTCGGCCGTGCTGCTGGCCGGCCTGCATGCCGAGGGCGGCGTCGAGGTGATCGAGCCGGAAGCCACTCGTGACCACACCGAGCGCATGCTGCGCGCCTTCGGGGCCGAGGTGATCGTCGAGGATCGTGACGGTGTCCGTCACATCCGCTTGCCCGAAGGCCAGAAGCTGACCGGGACCCACGTCTCGGTGCCGGGCGACCCGTCTTCGGCGGCCTTCCCGCTGGTGGCCGGCCTGCTGGTCCCGGGCTCGGAGGTGACGGTCGAGGGCGTGATGCTCAATGAACTGCGCACCGGGCTCTTCACCACGCTGCAGGAGATGGGCGCGGATCTGGTGATCTCGAACGTCCGCCTGTCCAGCGGCGAGGAGGTCGGCGACATCACCGCGCGATACTCCCAGCTCAAGGGCGTGGTCGTGCCGCCGGAACGCGCGCCGGCGATGATCGACGAATATCCGATCCTGGCCGTGGCGGCCGCTTTCGCCGAGGGCGAGACGGTGATGCGCGGCGTCGGCGAGATGCGCGTCAAGGAAAGCGACCGCATCAGCCTGACCGCCAACGGCCTGAAGGCCTGCGGCGTCCAGGTGGTCGAGGAGCCGGACGGCTTCATCGTCACCGGCACGGGCCAGGCGCCCAAGGGCGGCGGCACGGTCGTCACCCACGGCGATCACCGCATCGCCATGAGCCATCTGGTGCTGGGCATGGCGGCGCAAGCCGGCGTGGCCGTCGACGAGCCGGGCATGATCGCCACCAGCTTCCCCGGCTTCGCCGACCTGATGCGGGGTTTGGGCGCGGATCTGTCGGAAGCCTGAGGAGCCGAAACCCTCGTCCTTCGACAAGCTCAGGATGAGGGTTTCTACTGAACGCCTGATTTCGTCCTCACCCTGAGCCTGTCGAAGGGCGAGGACGCCGCACGGAGCCGCCCCATGGCCTTCATCATCGCCGTCGACGGTCCGGCCGCGTCGGGCAAGGGCACCGTCGCCAGCCGGCTGGCGGCGCTCTATGGCTATCCGATGCTGGACACCGGCCTGCTCTATCGCGCGGTCGGGGTTCGGCTGTTGGCCGCGTCGGGCGATCTCGACGATCCCATCGCCGCCGAGGCCGCGGCCAAGGGCCTGGACCTGGCCGAGCTGGAACGGGCCGAGGTCCGCACCCGCGTCGCCGGCGAGGCCGCCAGCCGGGTGGCGGTTCACCCCGGCGTCCGCGCGGCCCTGTTCGACCTGCAACGCCAGTTCACGCTGCGGGAGCCCGGCAGCGTCATCGACGGCCGCGACATCGGCACCGTCATCGCCCCCGAGGCTCCAGCCAAGCTCTATGTCACCGCCAGCCCCGAGGTGCGGGCGCAGCGGCGCTGGAAGCAGCTGACCGGGCAGGGCGAGGCCGTCGCCTTCGAGGACATCCTGGCCGACATCCACAAGCGCGACGCCCGCGACGGCGGCCGCGAAACCGCGCCCATGACGCAGGCCGCCGACGCCGTCTTGCTCGATACGTCGGAAATGACTATAGAGCAGGCCTTCGATGCGGCCCGCCGCATTGTCGAGACGGCGCGCGCCCGGTCGGGAAACCTCCCGGGCTAATCTAACGCCCGCCTCGCCGCCGCTTAGGAAGCGCCGGACCCGCATCAAAAATCACCCAACCCGGAATCCCCAGAACCGTCATCCGACGGCCTTCACCGATGGGGCGTCCCTCAACACGAGACTAAACATCAGCATGGCTGACGATATGAGCTTCAACCCGACGCGCGACGATTTCGAAGCGCTGCTGAACGATTCCATGGGCGGCCGCGACTTCGCGGAAGGCACCGTCGTCAAGGGCATCGTTGTCGGTATCGAAAAGGACTTCGCCATCATCGACGTCGGTCTGAAGACCGAAGGTCGCGTGCAGCTGAAGGAATTCGGCGTCGACGAAGCCGGCAAGGCGACCGTCAAGATCGGCGACACCGTCGAAGTGTTCCTGGAACGCCTCGAAAACGCCCTGGGCGAAGCGGTCATCAGCCGCGAAAAGGCCAAGCGCGAAGAAGCCTGGACCCGTCTGGAAGGCGTCTACGCCCAGAACGTCCCGGTGCTCGGCGCCATCGTCGGTCGCGTCAAGGGCGGCTTCACCGTCGACCTGGGCGGCGCCTCGGCGTTCCTGCCCGGCTCGCAGGTCGACATCCGCCCGGTGCGCGACGTCGGCCCGCTCATGGGCAAGGAACAGCCCTTCGCCATCCTCAAGATGGACCGTCCGCGCGGCAACATCGTCGTCTCGCGTCGCGCCATCCTGGAAGAAGCCCGCGCCGAGCAGCGCACCGAACTGGTGTCGCAGCTGCAAGAGGGTGAAATCCGCGAAGGCGTCGTCAAGAACATCACCGACTACGGTGCGTTCGTGGACCTGGGCGGCATCGACGGCCTGCTGCACGTCACCGACATGAGCTGGAAGCGCGTCAACCACCCGAGCCAAGTGCTCGCCGTGGGCGACACCGTGAAGGTCCAGATCGTCAAGATCAACCCGGACACCCAGCGCATCAGCCTCGGCATGAAGCAGCTGCAGTCGGATCCGTGGGATGGTGTCGAAGCCAAGTACCCGGTCGGCGCCAAGTTCACGGGCCGCATCACCAACATCACCGACTACGGCGCGTTCGTCGAGTTGGAAGCCGGCGTTGAAGGCCTGGTGCACGTCTCGGAAATGTCCTGGACCAAGAAGAACGTCCACCCCGGCAAGATCGTCTCGACCTCGCAGGAAGTCGACGTGGTCGTGCTGGACGTCGATCCGTCCAAGCGCCGCGTTTCGCTGGGCCTGAAGCAGGCTCTGGCCAACCCGTGGGATTCGTTCCTCGAAACCCACCCGGTCGGCTCGACCGTCGAAGGCGAAGTCAAGAACGCGACCGAATTCGGTCTGTTCATCGGCCTCGACAACGACATCGACGGCATGGTGCACCTGTCGGACATCGACTGGAGCGCGTCGGGCGAAGAAGCCATGGCTCGCTACAAGAAGGGCGACGTCGTCAAGGCGAAGGTCCTGGACGTCGACGTCGAAAAGGAACGCATCTCGCTGGGCATCAAGCAGCTGGGCGGCGATCCGATGTCGGGCGACACCTACCGCAAGGGCCAGACCGTCACCGTGACCGTCACGGAAGTGACCTCGGGCGGCATCGAAGTTCGCTTCGGTGAAGACGACGCGCTGATGACCTCGTTCATCCGCAAGTCGGACCTGTCGCGCGATCGTCAGGAACAGCGCCCCGAGCGCTTCGCCGTGGGTGACCGCGTCGACGCTCAGATCACCAACATCGACAAGGCGGCTCGCCGCGTTTCGATGTCGATCAAGTCGCTGGAAATGGCCGAAGAAAAGGAAGCCATCGAGCAGTTCGGCTCGTCGGACTCCGGCGCTTCGCTGGGCGACATCCTGGGCGCCGCCCTGCGCGAGCGGGCCACCCCGAAGGAATAGTCTTCCGCCCCTTCATCGGGACTGAAGTCAGCGGCGGCCGGAGCAATCCGGCCGCCGTTTTCTTTTTGGGTTGAACCCTGCGGCGACGCCCTTAGGTTGTGAGGCTTGAGTTCGGCGTTGGGGGTGCGTGGTGTTCAAGAGTCTGGCGGCGCTGGCCGCGATCCCGGTCATGGTGGTGGCCGTGGCGGCCTTTCCCCTCCAGGCCCGAGCCGACGAGAAACCGCGCTACGCGCCGCCCGCCAAGTGGGTGCAGGTGGCCGAGGTCCCGGCCGCGCCCGACGATCCCCAGCCGCCCGCTATCCAGGCCCTCCTAGACGACAACCAGTCGCTGCACGCGGCCGACGGCTCGGCCTATTACAACCGCCGCGTGGCCAAGGTGACCAAGACCGAGGGCCTGGCCAATTCCGGCTCGCGCACCCTGACCTGGGATCCGCTGCGCGAGAAGGTCACGATCCACGACCTGTCGATCCTCCGCGACGGCAAGCGCATCGACGTGCTGCAGGGCGGCAAGGACGTGCTGGTCCTGCGCCGCGAGAAGAACATGGAGCGGGCCATGCTGGACGGGCGCATGAGCGCCAGCATCCAGATCAAGGACCTGCAGGTCGGCGACATCGTCGACTGGTCCTACACGCAAGAGCGCCACGACCCGGTGGTGGGCGGTCGCACCAATGATTTCGAGCGCCTGGGCTGGACCGGCAAGATCGGCCGCTACCGCGCGCGCCTGCTGTGGGACGACGGCGTGCCGCTGGTCTGGAAGGCCTCCACCGGCTATCCCGAGCCGAAGATCGGCAAGAGCGGCAAGACCAACGAGCTGCTGGTCGACGTCTCGGGTCTGGCTGCGCCCAAGCCGCCCGTCGGCGCGCCGGCCCGCTTCCTGCGCCTGGGCGAGCTGCAGGCCACCACCTATCGCGGCTGGGAGGACGTCTCCGCCCGCATGGCGCCGCTGTACGCCAAGGCCGCGACCCTGGCGCCGGACTCGCCGATCCGCGCCGAGGCCGCCAGGATCGCCGCCGCCTCGACCGATCCCAAGGTTCGCGCCTTCGCCGCCCTTCAGCTGGTCGGGGACAAGACCCGCTACCTGTTCCTGGGCATGGGCGACGGCGGCTACAAGCCCGCCCCCGCCGACGAGACCTGGTCGCGGCGCTTCGGTGACTGCAAGGGCAAGACCGTGCTGCTGCTGGCCCTGCTGCGCGAGCTGGGGATCCAGGCCGAGCCGGTGCTGGTCACCACCGTCGGCGGCGACGGCATGGACCTGCGCGTGCCCGCAGCCGCCCAGTTCAACCACGTGCTGGTGCGCGCCAAGATCGCCGGCCAGGACTACTGGCTGGACGGCACCCGCAGCGGCGACAAGGGCGGGATCGACGACCTGCAGCCGCCGTCGTTCCGCTGGGGCCTGCCGGTCCGCGAGGCCGGCGCGACCCTGGAGCCGATCGTCCAGACGCCGCTGGCCGCCCCCGTCAACGCGCTGACCCTGCGCCTGGACGCCTCGGCCGGTCTCGACGCGCCCGCCCCGGCCACCCTGACCCTGATCGCCCGCAAGGAGCCCGCCCGGGCCCTGGCGCGGATGATCGAGAGCGCCCCCAAGGCCGACCTCGAGCGCAGCCTCAAGCAGAGCCTGTCCAGCTCGATGAGCTGGATCAATTTCGAGACCATCGACTGGAAGATCTCGCCCGACGGCGATGTCGAGATCACCTTCAAGGGCCAGGCCGACATGGACTGGCGGCTGAACGACGACCTGGGCGTGCGCGAGTTCCGCCTGCCGGGATCGGGGGATTTCAAGACCACCACCTTCCCCCGCCGCGAGCCCGGTCCCAACAGCGACGCGCCGTTCGTCGTCAATTTCCCGACCTTCACCCGCTCGGTCACCGAGGTCGTCCTGCCCGCCAAGGGCGCGGGTTACGCCGTGAAAGGACCGAATCTCGACACGGTCATCGCCGGATCGGAAGTTCACCATAAGAGCGGAATCGTCGACGGAGTTGCGCGTTTCGACCACAGCACGCGCAGTATGACGCGAGAAATTCCCTTTTCCGACGCGGAGGAGGCAAACAAGACCCTGAGACGGTTAGCCGGCGAGGCGCAGATTGTCCGCGCGCCCAAAGGGGCCTGAAATTGAATCGCAACCAGCCTCTTGAAGACTCAACCACCCTTGGGCAAAGGTCCGGTCGCGCCAGTTCCTCCCACGGCGCCGGGGATATCGATGATCAAGTCTGAACTCATCGCCAGGCTCGCGAATGAAAATCCGCACCTGACGCAGAAGGACGTCGAGCGCGTGGTCGGCGTGATCCTGGAGCGCATGATCGGCGCTCTGGAAGGCGGCGGCCGCGTCGAACTGCGGGGCTTCGGCGCCCTGTCGGTGCGATCGCGTCCCGCGCGCTCGGGCCGCAATCCGCGCACCGGCGAAACCGTCGACGTCCGCGCCAAGCACGTGCCGTTCTTCAAGAGCGGCAAGGAACTGCGGGCCCGTCTCAACGCCGACGAATAGGGTCTTCCGCCCCCGGTCTTGACCGCGGCGGGCGAACGCCGTCAGCCTCGCCGACGTCACAGTGTGCGGCGAGGAATGGCGTCATGAGCATCATCAAGGAATTTCGCGAGTTCATCTCGCGCGGCAACGTCGTCGACCTCGCCGTCGGGGTGATCATCGGCGCGGCCTTCAACGGCATCGTCAAGAGCCTGGTCGACCAGGTGATCATGCCGCCGATCGGTCTGCTGACCGGCGGCCTGGACTTCTCCAAGCTGGAATGGGTGCTCAAGGCCGAGGACCCCGCGACCGAGGCCGTCGAGAAGGTGGCCGTGCAGTACGGCGCCTTCATCAACACCCTGATCCAGTTCCTGATCGTCGCCGCCGTGGTGTTCCTGCTGGTCAAGCTGGTCAACACCATCCGCCGCGCCGACGCCGCCGACCCCACGCCGGAAGCCCCGCCCGCCCCGACCCCGGGCGAGGTGCTGCTGACGGAGATCCGGGATTTGCTGGCCAAGACGGCGGAACCGGTCGCGGCCCCGGCCAAACCCGCGCCCAAAGCGTCGGCCAAGCCGAAGACCTAGGGTCCGGCCCACGAAACCCCGCTCTCCATGAGAGAGGGATTCAGGTCAGCCTAGACCCAACGCCCCAATCGCCTCGCGCGCCGCCGCTTGCCCCGTCAGCCACGCGCCATGCACCGTCGAGAAGGCGTCGGCCGAGCAGGCTTCGCCGGCGAAGAACAGGCGCTCGCCGACCGGCGCCGCCAGCCGGGCCCGGTCGCCGGCGTGGCCGGGCAGGGCGTGGGAATAGGAGCCGAGGGCCCAGGGATCGGCCGCCCAGGCGCTGGTCGCCAGCACATGCACTTTCGAGCGGATTCCGGACCCGTAGATCGCCGCCAGCTCCTCGATGGCGAAGTCGGCCGCCGCGCCGGGGCCCTGGCCCTCCAGCGCCCGCGCATGGGCCCCGCCGAGGAAGACTTCGATCATCGGTCGATGGAACGGCCGCAGGTGATAGCTGCCCGTGGCGGTGCGCTGGGGCGCGCCATAGAGCATGGTCTCGGCCGGGAAGGCTTCGGGCTCGTCGACCCGCAGGAACACCTTGTCGGCCAGGCCCAGCGGCAGGCCCTGGGCGGCCTCGATCTTGTCGGGCAGTTCGGGCCAGAACCTCAGGGCGCCGGTCGCCAGGATCGCGGTGGGCACGCAGACAATCACCGCCCGCGCCGACAGCACGCCGCGCGGCGTCTCCAGTTCCAGGCGCGGCCCGTCGTGGCGGATCAGCGAGACCGGGCACTCGAGCGCCATCTGCACCCGAGGCGCCAGGGTCGCCAGGCCCGCGCCATAGCCCTGGGCGACCCGCCAGTTGACCTCGCTGTCGTCATAGGCGGCGTAGTCGTGGACCGAGACCTGGTCGAACTCCGCGCCGTTGTAGAACGCGCTGAAGGCGTTCAGCAGCGGGTTCCAGCGGTTGCCGGGCTCGAGGAACACCGAGGCCGGCGCGTCGTCCGGCTCGCGGGCCGCCTTGGCCAGCCGTTCTTCATAGGCCTCGAAGGCCCGGCCGAACTCGATCTGGTCGGCGGGCGGCAAGGTGGGACTGTCGGACAGGCGCTCCCACGGCGGCGGGGTGCGGTCGATGGTCAGGCCCGCCGCCTCCAGTCGCGCCACCAAAGGATTGCGGTCGGCGGAGTGCAGCCACTCGGCGCCCAGGTCCAGCGGACCGACGGGGGATTGGACAGTATGGGCTCGCCCGCCGATCCGGTCGCGCGCTTCCAGCAGGGCGCAAGAGAAGGGCGTCGCGGCGATCGCGTCGGCGGCGGCCAGGCCCGCCGCGCCGGCCCCGACGATGGCGATGTCGACTTCGGTCATGGGCCTTCAACCTCGCCAGGGCGCCGGGGTTCCGCGTCGTCCCGGGCGGAACGACGCGGCGGTTCGGCCTATTTGGCGCCGGTCAGCGTAGGGCTGTCGAGGTCCAGCTTGGCGGCCGGGATCACCGTGGCGTTGGGCACGGCCTTGGTCAGGTCGGCGCCCATCACCTTGGCGTCGCCGGCGACGATGACACTGGTCTGGGCCGGGTCCATCTTGGCCTTGGCGAAGGCCTGGACGTCGGCGGCGCTGACCGCCTCGACCTTGCTGGCGTAGACCTTGATCTCGTCCAGCGGCACGCCGTAGACGGCCAGGTTGCCCAGGATGTCGGCCAGGCCCTCGGAGGTGCCCAGGTCACGGCCGAAGCCGCCGACCAGCACCGATTTGCGGGCGGTCAGCTCGCTGGCCGAGGCCGGCTCGGCCGCCAGGCGGGTCAGTTCGGTGCGCAGCAGGCCCACGACCTCGCCGGCCGATTCGTTCTTGGTCTGCACACGGGTAGCGAAGCCGCCGAACTGGCCCTGCGGGGTCAGGCTGGAGCCGGCGCCGTACGACAGGCCGCGCTTGATGCGGATTTCCTGGTTCAGGCGCGAGGAGAAGCCCACGCCCAGTACGGTGTTGGCCACCAGGCCCGAATAGTAGCTGGGATCGGCGCGGGTGATGGCCGGCTTGGCCAGCACCACCGAGGCCTGGCCGGTGCCCGGCAGGTCGATGATCACGCTGCGCGGCGTGTAGCCGGTCGGGGCGGCCGGCTTGGCCGGGGGCGGCGTGGCGGGCTTCTTCCAGCCGCCGAAGGCCTGCTCGGCCAGGGCGAAGCCGGCCTCGGGCGTCAGGTTGCCGGTCAGCACCAGGATGGCGTTGTCGGGCCGCCAGGCGGCCGCGTGGGTCTTGACCAGGTCCTCGCGCTTGATCTTGGGCAGCGAACCGGGCGTGCCGCCCGCCACGTGGCCATAGGCCGAGCCGGCATAGAGGATGGTCGGGGTGGCGAAGCCGGTCAGGCCGCCGGGGCGCTGGAACGACACCGACAGACTGTCCAGGGTCTCGGCGCGAACGCGGTCCAGCTCGTCGGCCTTGAAGGTCGGGTTCTGGGCGACGTCGGCCATGATGGTCATGGCGGCCGGGGCCTTGTCGGCGATGACGCTGAGGGTCAGGGACGAGGCTTCCCAGCCGGAGGCGGCGGACAGGTTGGCGCCCAGGGCCTCGGTCTGGCGGGCGATGTCGACGGCGCTGCGGGCGCCGGCGCCTTCGGTCATCAGCTCGGCGGTCAGGCTGGACGTGCCGGCCAGGCCGGCGGGATCGGAGCTGGCCCCGCCCAGCACGGTGAGATCGGCGGTGATAAGCGGCAGGTCGCTGGACTTGGCCACGATGACGCGCAGGCCGTTGGCCAGGGTCTTTTCGGCCGGCGAGGGCAGGGCGGCCGGGACCGGCGCGGCGACGGCCGGCGGCTTCTGACGCTCGGCCTCGGGGGCCAGGGTGGTGACCACGCCGTCGAACTTCACCGAGGCGACCTTGGGGGCGACCGGGGTGACATCCTTCTCGCCCTTGGGGCGGGCGGTTTCGGGCAGGTAGCGGATCACCGTGCGGCGGTCATCGCGCAGATAGGTCTGGGCCACGCGCTGGACGTCGGCGGCGGTCACCGCCTGCAGGTCGGCCAGGTCGGTGTTGGCGCGGGCGGCGTCGCCCTCGGTCAGCAGGGCGTAGCCGATGGCGAAGGCGCGACCGTCGATCTCCTCGCGCTTGCGCACCGCGTCGGCCAGCAGGCCGGTCTTGGCCTCGGCCAGTTCGGCGGCCGAGGGCGGGGCGTCGCGCAGGCGGGCGACCTGGGCGCGCAGGGCCGTCTCGCCCTGCTCGGCCGTCTTGCCGCCGGCCATGATCGCACCGACGTAGAAGATGCCGGGCTGCAGATTGCCGTTGCCGGACGAGAACACGGACTGGGCGATCTTCTGCTCGTAGACCAGGCTGTCATAGAGCCGCGAGGACTTGCCGCCCGACAGGATGGCGTCCAGCACGGTCAGGGCCGCGGCGTCCTTGGCGGCGGCCGGCGGAGCCTGCCAGCTGATGGCGATGGCCGGCAGCGGCACGTTGGGACCGTAGGTGTTGACGGTCTTGGGGCCGGTGCGGGCCGGCTCGACCGTGGTCACCTTGGGCAGGGGCGTCGACGGCGTCTTCAAGGGCGCGAAATACTTGTCGATCATCGCCGACAGCTGCGCCTCGTCGAAATTGCCGGCCACGATCAGGGCGGCGTTGTCGGGGCGGTAGTAGGTGGCGTGGAAGGCCCGCACATCGTCGACCGTGGCCGCGTCCAGCTCCTCGATCGAGCCGATGCCCGGGCGCTTGTACGGGTGGTCGGTGAACGACTGCTGGGTGATGTAGAGCGAGAACAGGCGGCCGTACGGATTGGCCAGCACGCCCTGGCGCAGCTCCTCCTTCACGACATTGCGCTCGGACACGAAGGTCGGCTCGTCGATCACCAGGGTGCTGAGGCGGTCGGACTCGGCCCACAGCAGGCGCTCCAGGTGATTGGCCGGCACCACCTCGTAGTAGTTGGTGAAGTCGTCCCAGGTGGAGGCGTTGTTGAAGCCGCCGACGTCCTCGGTCAGGCGGTCGAGGTTCTCGCTGGGCATGTTGCGCGTCGACTTGAACATCAGGTGTTCGAAGAGGTGCGCGAAGCCCGAGCGGCCGTTGGGATCGTCCTTGGATCCGACGCCGTACCAGACCTGCACCGAGACGTTCGGGGTCGTCGTATCGCGGGCCGTGAACACCTTCATGCCGTTGGCCAGCACGCGCTCCTTGTAGACGATCGGCGGCACGCTGATGGCGGCTTCAGGAGCCGGCGCCGCGAAAGCCATCGGCGACAGGGCGGTGGTCGAAAGGGCCAGCGCCACGAGGGCGGCCTTGGCGGCGGGACGGATCATGCGGGGCGTCTCCAGGAACACGGGTCGTGGCGACCCTAGCACCGCCCTCGAACGGCGAAAGCTTACCGTCTTGTCATGAATTACGTGGATGACGGAACCCTGCCGCCGGCTCCGCGTTTCGAGGTTCGGCCGGGGACCGGGGATAGATTTGACCAGTAGCGTTTTAAGGGACCGCCTTCGCGCGGCCACGGCCGAAGACCATGCGGCGCTCGACAGCGCCGTAGGCGAGTGGCGTCTCGACGACGTCGCCGACTATCGCGCCTTCCTGCAAGCTTCGGCCGACGCCGTGGCGCCGCTGGAGTTGGCGCTGGAGGCGTCGGGCGTCCAGGCGTGGCTGCCCGACTGGTCGGCGCGCGCCCGCCGCCAGGCCCTGATCTCGGACCTGCAGGCCGTGGGCGGCGTCGCGCCGGGTCCCACGCCGCTGCCGATGATGCGCAAGGCCTTCGCCACCGGGCTGCTCTACGTGCTGGAAGGCTCGCGCCTGGGCGGCCAGGTGCTGTCGCGCCGCGTCGAGTCCGGCAAGCGCGACCTGCCCACCAGCTATCTGCGGCACGGCCAGGGCGACGGGCTGTGGCGCAGCTTCCTGTCGTGGATCGAGAGCGCCGACACCGTCGCCTTCAAGACAGACGAAGCCATCTCCGGCGCCCGATATGGGTTTCGGCGTTTCGCGGACGCCTTCGAATCCGCGCGCCGGTTGCGGAGCGTGGATGTCTGAGCTTGTCGCCCCCGAGACCTCACCCTCCGAGTCCTCCTTCCAAGTCGACCTGACGAACTGCGATCGCGAACCGATCCACGTCCTGGGTTCGGTGCAGCCGTTCGGCTTCCTGCTGGCGGTCAATTCCGATTGGGTCGTGGCCCACGCCTCGACCACCACCTTGCGGTTTCTGGGCCTGGGTCCTGACGACCTGGTCGGCAAGCCCCTGACCCAGGTCGCCAGCGGCCACGCCATCCACGCCCTGCGCGGCCGCCTGCAGGTGATGCGCGGCGACGACGCGGTCGAGCGGATGTTCGGTCAGCCCCTGGTCGAGGGCGGCGCGCCGTTCGACATCGCCATGCACTATTCCGGCCGCCTGCTGATCATCGAGGGCGAGCCCAGCGACAAGGACGTGCTGATCGAGGCCGCCTCGGCCGTGAAGTCGATGACCGCGCGCCTGGCCCAGCGGCCGGTGTTCGAGGACTTCTGCCACGAGGCCGCCCGCCAGGTGCGGGCCCTGACCGAGTTCGACCGGGTGATGGTCTACCGCTTCGCCCAGGACGGGGCCGGAGAGGTGATCGCCGAGTCTGTGCGGCCGGGCATCGGCTCGTTCCTGGGCCAGCGCTATCCGGCCTCGGACATCCCCGTGCAGGCCCGAGCCCTCTATGAGCGCAACTGGCTGCGGATCATCGCCGACGTCGACGCCGAGGTCTCGCCGATCCTGCCGCCGGTCAACGCGCGCAGCGAGCCCATCGACCTGTCGATGAGCATGCTGCGGGCCGTCTCGCCGATCCATATCGAGTATCTGCGCAACATGGGCGTGGCCGCCTCGCTGTCGATCTCGATCCTGCGCAACGGTAAGCTGTGGGGGCTGTTCGCCTGCCACCACTACCGGCCCCGCCAGGTCTCCTACGAGCGCCGCACGGCCGCCGAGCTGTTCGGCCAGCTGTTCTCGCTGATGCTGGAAAGCCGCGAACGCGACGCCGAGGCCCAGGTCCAGGTCCAGGCCCGCGCCCTGCACGACCGACTGATGACCGCCGTGGCCGCCGCCCTGCCGGGCGCCGACAGCCTCAGCCCTTTCCTCGACGAGTTGTGTCAGCTGGTGAAATGCGACGGCGTGGCCCTTTGGCTGGGCGGCCGCCTGACCCTGCGCGACGCCACGCCCGACGCGCGCCAGGTCCAGGCGCTGGTCTCGGCCCTGGGCGGCAAGACCACCCACGCGATCTTCGCCACCAGCGAGCTGTCGGCCGTCCTGCCCGAGGCCGCGACCTGGGGCGACAGCGTGGCCGGCATGCTGGCCATCCCCCTGTCGCGCACGCCCAAGGACTACCTGCTGTTCTTCCGCCTGGAGGAGGCCCAGACCGTGGTCTGGGGCGGCAAGCCGACCAAGCTGGCCCAGATCGGTCCGCTGGGCGACCGCCTGACCCCGCGCAAGAGTTTCGAGGCCTGGGTCGAGACGGTGCGCGGCCACAGCCGGCCGTGGACCGATGGCGAACAGGCCCTGGCCGAGAGCCTGCGGGTCACCCTGCTGGAAGTGGTGCTGCGCCTGACCGACCTGGCCGACGACGAACGCCGTCGGGCCGAGCAGCGCCAGGAACTGCTGATCGCCGAGCTCAACCACCGGGTCCGCAACATCCTGGGCCTGATCCGGGGGCTGATCAGCCAGAGCCGGTCGGGCGTCGCCACCGTCGAGGAATTCGCCGAGGTCATCGGCGGCCGCGTCCAGGCCCTGGCCCGGGCCCACGACCAGATCACCAAGCAGCAGTGGGGACCCGGCTCGCTGCGCGACCTGATCGTCGCCGAGGCCGAGGCCTATCTGTCGAACAAGGCCACCCGCGTGCAGCTGACCGGCCCGCCCGTGGCCGTCGCGCCCGACGCCTTCTCGATCCTGTCGCTGGTGATCCACGAGCTGATGACCAACTCGGCCAAGTACGGCGCCCTGTGCGACCAGCGCGGCCTCGTGACGGTGGAGTGGTCGGTCGGCGACGACGGCGCGCTGGTCATCGCCTGGCGCGAAAGCGACGGCCCTCCGGTCAAGACGCCGACCCGGCGCGGCTTCGGCTCGACGATCATCGAGCACTCCATCCCCCATGACCTGGGCGGCGAAGTCACTGTCGACTACCACCCCCAGGGCCTGCGGGCCCAGCTGACCATCCCGGCCCGCTATGTCGAGATGGCCGAGCCGGCCCGCGGCCTGAGCGACATCCAGCCGCGCGCCGCCGTCCCGGTGCGGGCGCCCGAGCGCATCCTGGTGCTCGAGGACAACATGATCATCGCCCTGGACCTGGAGGACATGCTGCTGCGCCTGGGCGTGCGCGAGGTGGTGGTGACCTCGGGCGTGCAGGCCGCGCTGGAAGCCTTGGCCGAGCATCAGCCGCCCTTCGCCATCCTCGACGTCAATCTCGGGGCCGACACCAGCTTCGCCGTCGCCGACGCCCTGATCGCGGCCGGCACGCCGTTCGCCTTCGGCACCGGTTTCGGCGACAGCGCGGCCTTCCCCGACCGCTTCCGGGGCGTGCCGGTGCTGCAGAAGCCCTACAACGCCGACAGCGTCGCGGCGTTGTTCTAGCCTGCGGCGACGGCCGTCTACTCCAGGATAAAGCGGGCCCGCTGGGCCGCGCTCGGAACCATGCAGACGTCCCTCTTGCCCATCAGCCGATAGCGATTGGCGGCGATCCAGTCATAGGCCGCGTCGGCGGGTCTCCGGGGCAGGCGGTCGATGAAGGCCAGCCAGCGCCAGGGCGGCCTCAGCCGGCGCAGCAGGGCGCCGATGGCGGCGGTCTTCTCCAGCGCCCGGCCGCCGTCCAGGAACAGGAAGCTGGCCGGATGGTCCGGATCGATCCCGTGCGCCTGGGCCAGCCGGCGGCCATAGGGCGACTGGATCGGCGTGAAGCGGATGACGCCCTCGCGATCCAGGGCCAGCACCAGGGCCACCGAGCCCGAGCAGATGTTGCAGACGCCGTCGAACAGCCACAGCCCGTCGGGCGGGTCGGACGCCTGGCTCATCCGGACGCCTCGCATTCGCGGCGCAGGGCCCGCAGCGCCTCGGGCACGTCGCGGCGCATCAGGCCGCTCAGTACCGGAACCGGCACGGCGAAGGGGGCGGCCGCCCACATCTCGTAGGTCACCCGCGTGCCGCCGGCCTTCAGCGGCTCCAGGGTCCAGGTCCCCTCGCAGGCGCGGATGTCGCCGCCGATGCAGGTGAAGCGGATCGTCCGATCGGTCTCGAAATCGACCCGCGAGGTCGAGCGCATGGTCGGCAGGAAGAAGCCCCATTTGACTAGGTGCTCGCGGACCTCCGAACGGCCGTCCGGCGCGCGCGAGATCACCTTGCAGCGCTTGACGCCCGGGGTCATGCGGGCGGCGCGGTCGCAATCGAGGATGGTGCGCCACACCACCTCGGGGGCGGCGGGGATGTCGATGGCCGCCTTGACCATGCCGCCCCGGCCTTGGGCGTCGGCGTGGGCCTCGATGGGAATGTCGCCGGCCCGCAGCCGCGCGGGCCAGTCGGCGTCGGCCAGGGCCGGTCCGGCCAGGCTCAGGAACGCAACGAGGATCAGCAGCCGGCGCATCATGCTGAAGCTAACGCGCCGGCCGCGAATCCGTCAGGCCCCCGCTCGATTTTTCACGAGATCGTCCACGACCGAAGGATCGGCGAGCGTCGAGGTGTCGCCCAGGCTCCCCAGTTCGTTCTCGGCGATCTTGCGAAGGATGCGGCGCATGATCTTGCCCGAGCGGGTCTTGGGCAGGCCGGGGGCCCACTGGATGACGTCCGGGGCGGCGAACGGGCCGATCTCGTGGCGAACCCACAGGATCAGCGCCTTGCGCAGCTCAACCGTGGGGGTCTCGCCGGCCTTGAGCGTGACATAGGCGTAGACGCCCTGGCCCTTGATGTCGTGGGGATAGCCGACCACGGCGGCCTCGGCGACGGTCTCGTGGGCGACCAGGGCGCTCTCGATCTCGGCGGTGCCCAGGCGGTGGCCCGAGACGTTGATCACGTCGTCGACCCGGCCGGTGATCCAGTAATAGCCGTCGGCGTCGCGCTTGCAGCCGTCGCCGGTGAAGTACTTGCCGGGATAGGTCGAGAAATAGGTGTCGAAGAAGCGCTGGTGGTCGCCATAGACCGTGCGCATCTGGCCCGGCCAGCTGTCGGTGATCACCAGGTTGCCCTCGGTCGCGCCGTCCAGAACCTTGCCTTCGGCGTCGACCAGCTGCGGCTTGACGCCGGGCAGGGGCTTGGAGGCCGAGCCGGGCTTTAGGTCGGTCGCGCCCGGCAGGGGCGTGATCAGCATGCCGCCGGTCTCGGTCTGCCACCAGGTGTCGACGATCGGCAGCTTCTCCTTGCCGACCACGCGGTGGTACCAGAGCCAGGCCTCGGGATTGATCGGTTCGCCGACGCTGCCCAGCACCCGCAGCGACGACAGGTCGTTCTTGGTGACGTGCTCGTCGCCCTCGCGCATCAGGGCCCGCAGCGCGGTGGGGGCGGTGTAGAAGATCTCGACCTTGTGCTTGTCGATCACCTCCCAGAACCGGCTGGGGGTGGGATAGTTGGGCACGCCCTCGAAGATCAGGCTGGTCCCGCCGTTCGAGAGCGGGCCGTAGACGACGTAGGAGTGGCCGGTGACCCAGCCCACGTCGGCGGTGCACCAGAACACTTCACCGGGCTTGTAGTCGAACACCGCCCAGAAGGTCCAAGACGCCCAGGCCAGATAGCCGCCGGTGGTGTGCAGGACGCCCTTGGGCTTCCCCGTCGAGCCGGAGGTGTAGAGGATGAACAGCGGATCCTCGGCGTTCATCGGCTCGGGCGGGCAGTCGGGCGAGGCGGCGTCGCGCACGTCGCCATAGACCACGTCGCGGCCCTCGACGACCGGGACGTCAGCGCCGGTCCAGCGGATCAGCAGCACCTTCTCGACCTCGGGGCACTGCAGCAGGGCCTCGTCGACATTGGCTTTCAGCGGCACGCGCTTGCCGCCGCGCCGGCCCTCGTCGGCGGTGATGACCAGGCGGCTTTCGCAATCCTGGATGCGGCCGGCGATGCTGTCGGGCGAGAAGCCGCCGAACACCACCGAGTGCACCGCCCCGATGCGGGCGCAGGCCAGCATGGCCACGGCGGCCAGCGGCACCATCGGCAGGTAGATGGTGATCCGGTCGCCCTTCCGGGCGCCCAGGTCCTTGAGCACATTGGCCATGCGACAGACTTCGTCGTGCAGCTGGCCGTAGGTCAGGGTGGAGGAGACGCCGGGATCGTCGCCCTCGAAAACAAGGGCGACGTCGTCCTTCTTGTGCGGCAGGTGACGGTCGATGCAGTTGGCCGACACGTTGAGAACGCCGTCCTCGTACCAGCGGATGCGGAAGTCGTCCTTGGCGTAGGAGACGTCCTTGATCTTCGTCGGAGCCTTGATCCAGTCGAGCCGGGCGGCGATGTCGCGCCAGTAGCCTTCCGGATCGGCTTCGACCCGCGCGACGGCGGCCTCGTAGGCGGCGGCGTCGATATGCGCTTCGCGCGCCAGGGCTTCTGGAACCGGGAAAACCTGTCCGTCGCTCACGCTGTCACTCCCTTGGTCTTGTTGCGGCGGGAGTATGCGAAGGCGACGCTTGGGCGCAAGGATACCATTGCGGTTTCTTGCGCGATCCGGTCGCGCTATGCCGAGTTACCTTTGTTCAGGAGTCCCTCGATGCTGCTCGCCCTCTCTACCTGGTCCGAGATCGAGACCTTCCTGAAGACGTCCAAGACCGTGGTGGTGCCGATCGGCTCCAACGAGCAGCACGGCCCCACGGGCCTTCTGGGCACCGACTGGCTGTGCCCGGAGATCATCTCGCACGAGGCCCAGAAGCTGTCCGACACCGTGCTGGTGGCCCCGACCTTCAACATCGGCATGGCCCAGCATCACCTGGCCTTTCCGGGCACCATCTTCCTACGGCCCTCGACCTTCATCGCCGCGATCGGCGACTGGGTGCGGTCGCTGGGCGCCCATGGCTTCGAGCGGATCTATTTCCTCAACGGCCACGGCGGCAATGTCGCCTCGATCGAGGCGGCGTTCTCGGAGATCTACGCCGACTACAGCTTCCGCGGCGCGCGGGCGCCGTTCGCTCTGAAGCTGAAGAACTGGTGGGACCTGGCCGGCGTCAACGCCCTGGCCAACCGCCAATTCCCCGTCGGCCACGGCAGCCACGCCACCCCGTCCGAGATCGCCGTGACCCAGTGGGCCTATCCCGAGACTATCAAGACCACGGCCTATGAGCCCAAGATCGCGCCCTCCGGCCCGATCCGCGAGGCGCTGGACTTCCGGGCCCGCTACCCCGACGGCCGGATGGGGTCGGACCCGGCGCTGGCGACGCCGGAAAAGGGCGGCGAGCTGGTGGCGATGGCCGCCAAGGCGCTGATCGAAGACCTGGCGGCGTTCTCGGCCGAGCGGGCGCCGACTTAAAAGCACAAAAGCTTGTCATCCCGGAAGCCTCGCAGAGGCTGTCCGGGACCCAGGGGCAACCGCACTGCGGCGGTCCTGGGTCCCGGCTCTCCGCTTGGCTGCGGGCGGGATGACAAGCTTTGTTTGAGTTGAAGGTTTGGCTCAGGCCGCCCGAAGGTGACCACCCGCCTGCCCGCCATCGATCCTCAGCTCGCTCATCCGCGCGGCCAGGCGCGTAGCTTCCTGCGCCAGGGCGTGGCTGGCGGCGGTGGTTTCCTCGACCATGGCGGCGTTCTGCTGAGTGACCTGGTCCATCTGGTTCATGGTCGTGTTGACCTCGGCTAGGCCGCGGGCCTGCTCGGCGGCCGAGGCGGCCATTTCGCCGACCAGCTGGTCGATCTGGTCGACCTCGCCGGCGATGGCGCGCAGCGCCTCGCCGGCCTTGCCGACATATTCTACGCCCTGGCCGACTTCGGCGGCGCTGGCGGCGATCAGGGTCTTGATCTCCTTGGCCGCGTCGGCCGAGCGCTGGGCGAGCGCCCGGACTTCCTGTGCGACGACGGCGAAGCCGCGACCGGCTTCACCGGCCCGGGCGGCCTCGACGCCGGCGTTCAGGGCCAGGAGATTGGTCTGGAAGGCGATCTCGTCGATGACGCCGATGATCTGGCCGATCTGCTGCGAGGACTGCTCGATGGCGCCCATCGCGCCCACGGCCTGGTCGACGATGGCGCCGCTGGCGCCGGCGGCGCTGCGGGCCCGCTCGACCACCTTGCGGGTGCGGCCCGCGCCCTCGGCGGTCTGGCGCACGGTGCTGGTGATCTCGTCCAGCGCCGCGGCGGCCTCTTCCAGGCTGGCGGCCTGGTGCTCGGTGCGGCGCGACAGGTCGTCGGCGGCCTCGGTGATCTCGGCCGTGCCGCCATGGATCATCGACACCCCTTCCAGCGAGGCGGCGATGACGCCCGACAGCTTGTCGACGGCGGCGTTGTAGTCGACGCGCAGACCTTCATAGCCGTCGGGGAAACGCTGGCCGATGCGGTGCGACAGGTCGCCTTCCGACAGGTGGCGCAGGGCCTCGCCCAGGTTGCCGACGACGGCCTTCTGAGCGGCTTCCTCGGCGTCGCGACGACGCTCGGCGGCTTTACGCTCGATCTCCAGGGCTTCGCGGACGTCGGAGGCTTCCAGTTCCTTCTGGCGGGCCTCGACGGCGTCGTGGAAGGCGTGCAGGGCGGTGGTCATCTCGCCGATCTCGTCCTTGCGGCCGTCCTTGGGCAGGACGACGTCGAGATCGCCGGCGGCCAGGCGGCGCAGGGCGTGGGTCACGGCGACCAGCGGCATGACCAGGCCGCGCTTGGCGGCGATCATCAGGCCCACGGCGAAGGCGGCGGCGGCCAGCAGCAGGGCGCCCATCACCGCCTGGCCCAGCAGGCTCATGGACTGGGCGGCGTGGGTGTCGCGGTTGGCGGCGGCCTCGATCTTCACCGAAGCGCCTTCCATCTTGTCTTCCAGGGCCGAGAACTGCGTCCCGAAGCCCTGCAGCTTGCCGCGCGCCGAGGCCGGATCGGTGTCGGCCAGGCCCACGATCTCTTCGGCCGAGGCGATATAGGTGGCCAGCGGGGCGCTCACCTCGCCGAGCGCGGCCTTGACCGCCGGGTCGCGGGCCAGGGCGTTGCTGGAGGCGATGTCTTCCTTGAAGGCCTTGGTGTGGTCGGCCAGATCGGCGCGCACGGCCTTCAGGTCGACGCCCAGGGCGGGGTCGCTGGACATGATGCCGCCCATGACGTCGGCGCGCAGGGCGTCGTGCATCATGTCGGCGTGCATGTGCAGCCGCAGGATCTTGGAGGAGGCCTCGGCCCGGGTCAGGGCCGAGTCCAGGCTGAGGGCGACCCACAGGCCGGTGCCGGCCGTGGCCGCGCACAACAGCGCCGCGCCGGCGCTCGCGCCCATGACTTTGCGGCTCAAAGACGCCATGTCGATCTCTCCCTCGGCCTATGGTTCGGCGGGAGCAGCATGGCGGGGACATGTCTAACGCGGCTTAACCATGCGAGCGGCAAAGTGTCGCGCGCCCGACGATGGCCGTCAGGCCGTCAGCACCGCGTCGCCCTCGAGGCGAACCGGCCATGGCGTCAGGCGCTCGCCCGAGCATGGACCGGCCACGCAGGCGCCGTCCTCGATCTTGAAGAGCGCCCCATGGCCGCCGCACAGGATCAGGTCGTTTTCGCGGGTCAGGAAGCGGCCGCTGGGTCCGGCCAGGGGCCAGCCGGCGTGCGGGCAGCTGTCGACATAGCCGAACAGCTGTCCGTCCTTGCGCACCACCACGCCCGCGAACACCGCGCTGTCGACGCGGAAGCGAAAGCCCATCGCGCCGGGCGAGGGGATCTCGTCCAGGGCGCACAGGCGCGCGCCCGGCGCGGGGCGGGCAGGATTGTCGGGGTCGGTGCGCATTCCGTTAAATCCTGTCATCCCGGCCAAGCGCGAAGCGCGTCGAGCCGGGACCGCCGGAAGCTCCGAGCCTGCCGTGGTCCCGGGTCTGCGCTGCGCTCCGCCCGGGATGACAGTTTGGTCGGATCACAGCGCGCCGATCGCCAGGCGCCAGGGGCGGACCTCGACGCTCTCGAACACGCCGGCGGCGGTGAAGGGGTCGTTGTCGGCCTGGGCCTGGGCGGCGGCCAGGTCGTCGGCCTCGACGATCAGCAGCGAGCCGATCGGATTGCCGTCCTCGCCCAGCAGGGCGCCGGCCAGCTTCAGGCCGGTCGACTGGTTCAGATAGTCCAGGTGCGTCGGGCGGGTGGCCAGGCGGGTGTCCAGCGCGCCGGGCTTGTCCTTGCAGGTGATGGCGAAGAGGGGCATCGGGCGGGTCCTTGGTTACGTGTGTCCGGTCAGGTGGGTGCGTCCTTCGAGGCCCGCTGCGCGGGCGCCTCAGGATGAGGAAATCAATAAACGATCCTCATCCTGAGGTGCGTAGCGCAGCGCAGCCTCGAAGGACGCAAGGTCTCTAAACTTCAGCCTTCAGCGGCCGCGACAGCAGGCCGGCGATGGCGGCGTCGACCTCGGCTTCGCCGGCCAGGATGGCGGCGACGGCCTGGCAGATCGGCATGTCGACGCCCAGCTTGGCCGACAGCTCGCGCACGGCCGGGGCCGAGGCGACGCCTTCGGCCACCGACAGCTTGCCGGCCAAGGCTTCTTGCAGGGTCATGCCTCCGCCCAGGGCCAGGCCGACGCTCATGTTGCGCGACTGCGGGCTGGAGCAGGTGAGCACCAGGTCGCCCAGGCCGCAGAGGCCGGCGACGGTCTCGGCCTTGCCGCCCAGCGCCACGGCCAGGCGGGTCAGTTCGGCGAAGCCCCGGGTGATCAGGGCGGCGTGGGCGCTGCGGCCCAGGCCCTTGCCCTCGACGACGCCGCAGGCGATGGCCAGCACGTTCTTGACCGCCCCGCCGGCCTCGGCCCCGATCATGTCCGCGGCGATATAGGGGCGGAAGGTCGGGGTGGCGATGGCCTTGGCGATGGCCCGGCCCAGCGCCTCGTCCTCGCAGGCCAGGGTCACGGCGGTGGGCAGGTTGCGCGCCACCTCGCCGGCGAAGCTGGGCCCCGACAGCACGGCCAGAGGCGCGTCCGGCAGGGTCTCGACCGCGACCTCGGTCATCAGTTTCAGCGTGCCCTGCTCGACGCCCTTGGCGCACAGCACCACCGGCACGCCCGGCCGCAGGTGCGGGGCCAGGGCCTTCAGGGCCGAGCGCAGGTGCTGGGCCGGCGCGACGGCCAGGATCAGGTCGCAGGAGGCCAGGCCCGCCATGTCGGCGACGGCGGCGATCTCCGGCTCCAGGGCCACGCCCGGCAGGAACAGAGTGTTCTCGCGCTGGGCCTCGATGCTGGCGACCACCTCGGTCTCACGCGCCTGCAGGGTGACCTGAAGACCGGCCCTCGCGCAGACCTGGGCCAGGGCCGTGCCCCAGGCTCCGGCGCCGATGACGCCAGCGTGCTTGAAGGCCCCGTGCTGAAAGGTCATGCCTTGGCTCCCTTGCGGCCGAAACTGTTGCTCGGATTGGATAACGCGGCGGCCTCGTCCAGCGGCCAGCGCGGCCGGGCGACGGCGTCCAGATCGTCGGAGATGCCCAGGGCCAGCCGCTCGGCGCCGGCCAAGGCGATCATCGCGGCGTTGTCGGTGCAATAGGCCAGCGGCGGGGCGTCGAAGGAAAAGCCGTTGTCGTCGCAGTTTGTCTTCAGCGCCGCCTTGACCGCGCCATTGGCCGCGACGCCGCCGGCCACCACGAAGCGCAGCGGCTGGCCGGGATGGCTTTCCTTGTAGAGCTTCATCGCCCGGTCGGTGCGCTCCGACAGCTGGCGGGCGATGGCGGTCTGGACGGCGGCGGCCAGATCGGCGCGCGACTGTTCGTCGGTGATCTTCTCGGCCTGGCGGGCGGCGGCGGTCTTCAGGCCCGAGAACGAGAAGTCGCAGTCCTTGCGGCCCAGCAGGGCGCGCGGCAGCTCGAACTTGGACGGATCGCCCGTCGCCGCCAGCTTCTCCAGGGCCGGACCGCCCGGATAGGGCAGGCCCAGGGACTTGGCGATCTTGTCGAAGGCCTCGCCGGCCGCGTCGTCGATGGTGGTGCCCAGGCGGGTGCAGGCGCCCACGCCGGCCACTTCCAGCAGCTGGCAGTGGCCGCCCGAAACCAGCAGCAGCAGGAAGGGATAGGGAATGTCGGCGCCCAGGCGGGCCGAGACCGCATGGCCTTCCAGGTGATTGACCGCCACCAGCGGGACGTCGCGGGCCAGGGCCACGGCCTTGCCGAACGCCAGCCCGACCATCACCCCGCCCACCAGGCCTGGGCCGGCGGTGGCGGCCACGCCGTCCAGGTCCTCGAACGCCAGGCCCGAGGCGCGCATGGCCTCGGCGGCGATGGCGTCTATGGCCTCCACATGGGCGCGGGCGGCGATCTCGGGCACCACCCCGCCGAACGGGGCGTGCTGCTCGAACTGGGTGCCGATGATCGAGGACAGCACCGCGACCGTCCCGTCGTCCGCGCGGCGCACGACCGAGGCCGCGGTCTCGTCGCAGCTGGTCTCCAGGCCAAGAATGGTCAAATCGGGCATTCTGTTGCGGGCTTTCCGCCGCTCCTGTAGCAGCAGGGCTTCTAATCTTGTCCCCGCAGGTAACGTTCCGACCGTGTCCCGGCAACCTCCCATCCGCATCGGCGCCCGTGGCTCCAAGCTGTCCCTGGCCCAGTCGGGCCTCATGCAGGCCCGCATCGCCTCTGCGCTTGGGGCGAAGCCCGGCGAGGAGCAGGACTTCGCGCCGCTGATCCCGATCGTCACCAGCGGCGACCGCATCCAGGACCGGCGGCTGATGGAGATCGGCGGCAAGGGCCTCTTCACCAAGGAAATCGAGGAAGCCCTGCTGGACGGCCGCATCGACTGCGCCATCCATTCGCTGAAGGACATGCCGGCCGAGCTGCCGCCGGGCCTGATCCTGGCCGCGACTCCCGAGCGCGAGGATCCGCGCGACGCCTTCATCAGCAACATCTGCGAACGGCTGGAAGACCTGCCCCGGGGCGCGCGCCTGGGCACGGCGTCCTTGCGTCGTCAGGCCCAGGCGCTGCACGTACGGCCCGACCTCGACGTGGTGATGCTGCGCGGCAATGTCGACACGCGCCTGGCCAAGCTGGAGCGCGGCGAGGCCGACGCCATCCTGCTGGCTCAGTCGGGCCTGAACCGCCTGGGCCTGGGCCACATCCCCAAAAGTTGGCTGGACCCGATCGCCTGCCCGCCGGCCCCGGGCCAGGGCGCTCTGGTGATCGAGACGCGCCTCGAGGATGTCGGCGCCGACTGGCTGGAGGCCGTGCGCTGCCGGCCGACCACGATCTGCGTGGCGGCCGAGCGCGGGGCGCTCTACGCCCTGGAAGGCTCGTGCCGCACGGCCATCGGCGCCTATGCCCTGCTGGACGGCCAGACGCTTTCGATGATCGTCGAGGCCCTGACCCCCGACGGCGTCCAGCGCTTCCGCCGCGAGGGCGAGGTGACGCTGGACGGCGCCGACGACGTGGCCGCCGCCCGGGCCTTGGGCCTGGAGCTGGGCGGCGCGGTGCGGGTCGAGGGCGGCGACGCCCTGGTCCTGCACGACTAGGCCATGAGCGCGCCCTCGCCACATGAAGGCGGCGGGACGGTCTGGATCACTCGCGCCCAGCCCGGCGCCGAAGCCACCGCGCGCCGCGTCGAGGCCCTGGGCTTCACGCCGCTGATCGATTCGCTGCTGGAAATCCGCGACCTGTCGCCGGCCGTCGACCTGACGGGCGTCGCGGCCCTGGCCTTCACCAGCGCCAACGGCGTCGAGGCCTTCGCCAAGCTGATCGCCGCCCGCGATCTGCCGGTGTTCGCCGTGGGCGAGGCGACCGCCCAGGCCGCGCGTTCTGCGAGCTTCGGCGAGCCGTCCAGCGCCGACGGCGATGTCGAGGCCCTGGCCCGGTTGATCGCCGACCGTCGGCCCGGCCTGGTGCTGGCCGTGGGCGCGCGCGAGCCCGCCGCCGACCTGCCGGCCCTGCTGGCCGCCGATGGCGTCGCTGCCCGGTCGCTGGCCGTCTACGCCGCCGAGGATCGCGCGCCCAGCGCCGAGACCCTGGCCCGGCTGCCGACTCTGGATGCGGTTCTGTTGCATTCGCCGCGCGCCGCGCGAGGGCTTGCCGCGATCCTCCAGGTCCGCCCGGCGCCAGGTTTGCGGGCGCTGTGCCTGTCGGCCGCCGTGGCCGAGCCGCTGGCGAGCGCAGGAGAAAGCGGCCTGCTGGCGTCTGTGGCCTTTGCGCCGCGGCCTCGTGAATCCGCCCTGCTGGATCTCCTTACGCGATAGCTTGAACATTGCGCGCAGGGGCCGCGTCGGGCACGAATGGGGGCATGAACGCCGCTCCAGATCCCGCTGAAATCATCGCCCCCAGCGATCCTGCGATCTATGCCCGCCGACGCCCGCTGCTGGGTCCCGGCTTCTGGGCGATGGTGGCGTTGTGCGTGTTCTGCGTGGTCCTGGGCGCGCTGGTCACCCGCTTCGGTCCCGAATGGTTCCCGCTGACCCCCAAGGCCAGCCAGGGTGACGTTCGCGCCACGCCGGCCGCCGCGCCGCCCAGCGCCCGCACGCCGGTCGGCTCGCCCGCGCCGCTCGACGCCAACCCGCCGGTGGCCGTCACGCCGTCGGCCGAGATCGATCGGCTGGAGACGCGAATCGCCACCTTGGAAGCCGGCCAGAAGGGCGTGGTCGACGCCGCCTCGGCGGCCCTGGCCGCCGCCGCCCTGGCCGAGGCGGCCCAGACCTCGCGGCCGTTCGGCGAGGAGCTGGCCAGCCTGGAGCGCGTGCTGCCGCTGTCGCCCGACCTGCGGGCCCTGTCGCGCCTGGCCCAGACCGGCGCGCCGACCCGCACCGGGCTCGCGGCCGAGTTCGAGAGCCTGGCCGGCCGCGCCGCCACCGCCGCTCGTGATCCCGGCGAGGAGGCCGACCTCTTCGCCCGCCTGCGTTACGCCCTGTCCAGCATCGTCTCGATCCGCCAGGTCAGCTCGACGCGCGGAACCACGCCCGACGCCAAGCTGGCCCGCGCCCAGCGCCTGCTGGACGAGGGCGACGTCGAGGGCGCCATCCGGGCGCTGGACGCCATTCCCGACGCCGCCCGCGTTGTGCTGGCTCCGTGGCTGGCCTCGGCCGAGCGCCGGGTCGAGATCGACCGCCACGTCTCGGCCATCCGCGCCGACGCCCTGGCCGGCCTGGCCCAGGTCTCGCGGGGTGGCGCGTCATGATCCGCGCGGCCTTCATCCTCTTCCTGGTCGCCGCCGTCGCGGTCGCGGCCGTGGCCCTGACCGGCGAGCCGGGCCGCGCCCATCTGGACTGGATGGGCTGGCGGGTCGAGATGACCGCCGCCGCCGCGGCGCTGCTGACCCTGTTCTCGGCCCTGATGGCCACCATCCTGTGGAGCGGCCTGATCTGGGTGATCGGCGCGCCGCGCCGCGCCGCCAGGGCCCGAGCCGAAAGCAAGCGCCAGCAGGGCGTCGAGGCCCTGTCGCGCGGCTTCCTGGCCGTGGCCGCCGGCGACGGGTCCGAGGCCCGTCGCTTGGCCCAGAAGGCCTCCGACCTCGCCGAGGACGCGCCGGCCCTGGTCCGCGTGCTGGCCGCCCAGGCCGCCGAGACGGCCGGCGACCACGCCGCCGCCAAGGCCGCCTACAACGCCATGCTGGGCTTCCCGGAGATGCGGCTGGCCGGTCTGCGCGGCCTGATGCAGACGGCCCTGGCCGAGGGCGACAGGCTGACCGCCGTCCGTCACGCCGAGACCGCCTTCGGCCTGGCCCGCACCGCCCGCTGGGCCTGGCGGGCCCTGCTGGAATCGCGGCTGGAGGCCGGCGACTGGGCTTCGGCCCTGGATCTCGCCCAGGGCGCTCTGGACCGCAAGATCGTGCCGCCGGTGGTGGCCGAGCGAGCGCGCGCCGCCCTGCTGGCCGCCTCGGCCGCCAGCCTGCAGGACGCCCAGGAGCCCAAGAAGCGCGCCCAGGCCCTCGATTTCGCCGCCCAGGCCGTGAAGCTGAAGCCCGACTTCGCGCCGGGCGTGGTGATGGCCGCCCGCCTGCTGGCCGCCGACGGCAAGGTCGCCAAGGCCGGCCAGTTGATCGAGGCCGCCTGGAAAAGCGCCCCGCACCCAGCCCTGTGGCTGGCCTATCGCGACCTGAAGACCAACGAGACCCCCAAGGCCCGCGCCGCGCGCCTGGCTGCCCTGGCGGCGATGAAGCCCGACGCCCGCGAGAGCCGCATCCTGCGCGTCGAGAGCGGCTTGATCGGCGGCGATCCCGTCGCCGCCCGCGCCGCCGCCCGCCTGATCGACGAAGAGGCCCCCACGGCCCGCTTCGCCGGCCTGATGGCCCGGGTGGCCTTCGCCAATGGCGAGGGCGACGAGGCCCGCGCCTGGATCGCCCGGGGCGCGGCCGCGCCGCAGGAGCCCGACTGGTCGGACCTGGATCCCGAAGGCCGCGCCTTCGCCTATGGCCGCGAGGACTGGGCCCGTCTGGCCGTCAGCTTCGCCGAGACCGGTGAGCTGATCCATCCGCGCCACGAGCGTCGCGAGCGGACCATGAACGACCTGCCCGAGCTGCCGTCGGCCTATGTGGAATCCACGCCCTTCGTCCGCGCGGCCGAGGTCGGCGGGCCGCTGATGCCGATCCCGGACGACCCCGGCGTGTTCGACGTCGCGCCGCTTCCGGAGCCGCTCGGCGAGGGCCCCGCGCCCCGTCGCAATTCAGGCGCACGTAGGCGCTTGGCAAGCGGCCCTCGCGCCGCTAAATAGGCGCCTCCTCGCGCTCGGACCTGCTTCGACGCGTCGTGGGCCGCTTTAGCTCAGCTGGTAGAGCACATCATTCGTAATGATGGGGTCAGGTGTTCGAGTCACCTAAGCGGCACCATTTCCACTTCCATTCTCCGACCCCGCAACACCCGCGACCGTTTGGCGCGGGCGCCTTACGTTCGGGCGCGACGACCCCATCTTAGGAGGGTCGGCGAGTAAGGCCGGCGCGTACCCTTCCGGTCGGCGCGGCGATCCCCCTTGGCGCGTCGACCGGTCCCCGCGCGCGCTGGGCGGCCAATGCGGCTTTGCCCATTGCTGGCGCGCATGACCTCTGCTAATTGCCTCCGCTCTCTTCGCCGACGCTTTGCGTTGACCCGGATGGCCCGGTGGCGGAGTGGTGACGCAGCGGATTGCAAATCCGTGCACCCCGGTTCGATTCCGGGCCGGGCCTCCACCTTCCCAGACATCGCCAGGTTTCAGGGTCAGCCCTCGGTCGAGGTCCGCCGCCGACGCGGCGCGCCGCCGGCGGTCTCGCGGCGACGACGGCTCTCGCGCTTGTAGCGGGCGCGGTCCATGCGGGCGAACACCCAGCGGGTGAAGCTGGGCACGCAGTAGAAGAGATAGGCCAGGGTCAGGGCGATCGTCCCGGCCCCCACGATCAGCACGAACAGGAACGTCACCATCTCGGCCCCCACCGAATGAGTCGTCGATCCGTCGCGGTCGACGACGCTAGCTTACATCCGCCCCGACGGCCGGCACCGGCTGGGGCCTGGGCCGCATCAGCTTGCGGCGCAGGAGATCCAGCAACGGCTTTTCATAGACCAGGTGGATGACAATCGAAGCGGCGACGACGGCGATCGCCGCCAGCACGAAGATGACCTCGAACGACAGCGGCGTGACCTTGCGGGCCATCCGGATCAGCACGAAGCCGATCATGCCGTGGACGAGATAGAGCACGTACGAGCAACCGCCCAGGACGCCCAGCCAGGCCGGCAGGCGCGGCTGGGCCGCCCGCTCCCAGCTGGCCAGGGCGAACACCGTCAGGGTCGCGGCCAGGGCGTAGAGCAGGGGGCTGGAGACCTCGCCCAGCGGCGGCGCGGGCGAGGGCACGTTCCGGCCCACGATCGCCTCGACCGTCAGCAGGGCCAGGAAGGCGGCCAGACCGCACAGCACCATGAGGCCGGCGTGGCGCGGGCGATAGCGCTCTGACGCCCAGGCGGCCAGGGCGCCCAGGCCAAAGCCCAGGTTGTCGAGATAGGCAAAGGGGCGGAGCGCGACATCCAGGCGGGGATATAGCGCCCCAAGGATCAGCGAGGCCGCCATCCACAGCACCAGCAGGCCAAGGCCCAGCCGGCGCTTCCAGATGGCCAGGGCGAACAGGGCGTAGAACACGATCTCGTGGCGCAGCGACCAGGCCACCTCGCTGACCTGGTCCCCGGAATAGGGCAGCAGGGCCGCGTCCAGCAGCAGACCGCCGGGCGTGAAGTGGTGATCGCCGGCCACGCCGGGCATCACCGCCATGATCGCCAGCTTCAGCACGAAGAAGGTCAGGAAGATCGGATAGATCCGGACGATCCGCTTGAGGAGGAAGTCGCCGACGCGCTCGGGCCGGCCCAGATCGTCCCGGTGGCGGGTGAAGATGATGAAGCCGCTCAGCACGAAGAAATATTCGACGCCGGCGTGGCCGCCGCGAAACGCCGCGCCGAACACCGTGTAGCCGAAGGTCAGGCGCATCTCGTCGGTGAAGTGGAAGAGGGCGACCATCAGGGCGGCGACGAAACGGCCGACCTCCAGGGTCATCAGCTTGTCTTTCGACGCGTCCGCCATGACTTCCCCCGCCCGTCCCGACGTGTCCTACGCGGCGCGGCCGCTCGCAAGGGCTTTTGGCCGGTTTCGATCGATTTCGCGTTCTCGTTGATCGCGGAACGTCCGTTTTCCCGCACGGCAGAGCATTTCAAAATCCGAAACCGGAACATTTTAAGTGACAAAACGCACAGACCGCCAATAGCCGGTCGGCGTAAACCAGTTTTTGTCCAGCTCAATTAGCTGGCGCCGGGGTTATATTTATTGCGCAATCTGGGATTGATGCTCCCCAAGGCGTGTACTAATTCTCCTCGGTGCGAGCTTGGGGCGTGAGAAGCGTCTATACCGTAATCGGCGCGTTAATCACGGCGCTGGATTGGTTTCGAGGTCGTAACATGCGATCTACCTTTCGATCTCCCGATCTGCCGGCCGTCAGGCGCATCAGAAGCCGTGGTATGGAACGACAAGCCTATATGGAGCCCGCGCTGTATCCGGTCGCCGCCAGCCCCACGAAGCGGGTGATCGACATCCTGGCCGCGGCGGCGCTTCTGGTGTTCTTCGCGCCGGTGCTGCTGATCTCCGTCATCCTGATCAAGCTGGAGTCGCCGGGCCCCGCCCTGTTCCGCCAGACCCGGGGCGGACTGAACGGCCGCACCTTCACCATCCTGAAGCTGCGCTCGATGCGCTGCGAGGAGAACGGCGACACCGTCGTCCAGGCCAAGCGCGACGACGACCGCGTCACCCGCGTCGGCAAGATCATCCGTATGACGAGCGTCGACGAACTGCCGCAGCTGTTCAACGTGCTCAAGGGCGACATGTCGCTGATCGGCCCGCGTCCTCACGCCCAGGCTCACGACGCCCACTACAGCCAGCTGATCCCGACCTACAACCAGCGCTTCCTGGCCCGTCCGGGCCTGACCGGCCTGGCCCAGATCCGCGGCCTGCGCGGCGCCACCGCCACGGTCGACGACATGGCCCAGCGCATCGAGGCCGACCTGGCCTATATCGAGAACTGGACCATCCTGACGGACGTCCGCATCCTGGTGATGACCGTCCCGCACCTGCTGCTGGCCAAGAACGCCTACTGAGCTCCCATAATACCTCGGCGGATTTCCGGCTCTCGCGCCTCCCGCGCAGACGCCTTTCGGCTCGCGCCAAGATCGTCCGACGTCCGCATTTTGGGTATTGATCTCGCACCTGCGACAATCTGACCGCGACTAGGTTTCGCGGTGCGGAAAAGTGGTCTTCGCCGCCGGTGCGACCGGTCCAGATCTTGGCCATACCGGCTTTGACGGCCCGAACTTCCGCCTTTTCCAAGGTGGCGTCAGAGACCAGTCGGTCCCTTTTTCGATCTACTAAAGTCTATCATTTTTATAAAATGACAGATTTGATCCGTCATATCTCAAGTATGTCCGGGTATTACCGCAAAATTTACTATACAAAGCTCAAGTTCAGCTAAGGCATAACCTCGTTACGCGAAGCGTGGTTACTTTCTGTTTACTGCCGTCCCGCCATGTCCCCGAGCACGAAAGCTCGGCAGAAACCGGGCAGGGGATGAACAGAATGTCGAACACGAAAAAGCCCGGCGCGCTTGCGCTGTGCGCCCTGGCCTTGGTCGCCGCGCCACTGAGCGCTCACGCCGACGCCGCCAAGGATCTGCAGATCGCGGGTCGCGCGCTGACCTTCCTCGAGAACGGCCCGACGGGCAAAGCCACGCTGGGCGTGGTCTTCGATCCGTCGAAGCCCGCGTCCGTGGCCGAGAAGAACGCCGTCATGGCGGCCCTCGGCGGCGGCATGAGCGCCGGCGCCCTGACCATCACCGGCAAGCCGGTCGAAGCCGGCGACGTCGGCGGCGTGTCGGGCGTCGCGGCCCTCTACATCACCACCGGCGTCAACGCCGGCCCGGTCGGCGCCGCCGCCCGCGGCAAGAAGATCATCACCATCGGTTCGGACGTCTCCTGCGCCACCAGCGGCGCCTGCGTGATGAGCGTCTCGGCCGACCCCAAGGTGGAGATCGTGGTCAGCCGCACGGCCGCCGCCGCCGTCGGCGCGGTCTTCAAGGCCGCCTTCCGCATGATGATCCGCGAAGTCTGATCCGAGCCATCGAAAGAGACATGAACATGAAAACGACTCTCTTCGCCGGCGCTTCGGTCGGCCTCTGCATCCTGGCCTCGGCCACCGCCGCCTCGGCCCAGTCGATTGACTACGCGTCGATGGAGCAGCTCTTCAACGAGCCGGTCACCACCAGCGCCACCGGCTCGCCGCAGCGCTCGACCGAAGTTCCGGCCGCGATGGAGATCATCTCCGCCGCCGACATCAAGCGCTCGGGCGCCACCGACCTGCCGACCATCCTGGGCCGCGTCGCCGGCCTGGACGTGATGAACTGGGGCGCCGCCGGCGCCGACGTCAGCGTCCGCGGCTATGACCAGGCGATGTCGCCGCGCCTGCTGGTGCTGATCAACGGCCGTCAGGTCTATCTGGACCACTATGGCTACACCGCCTGGGCGACCCTGCCGGTGCAGCTGGAAGAGATCCGCCAGATCGAAGTGGTCAAGGGCCCCAACAGCGCCCTGTTCGGCTTCAACGCCGTGGGCGGCGTGGTCAACATCATCACCTACAACCCGAAGTTCGACAGCGAGAGCTCGGTGACGGCGCGCGCCGGCCTGCACGGCCTGGGCGAGGTGTCGCTGGTCCATTCGTTCAAGGCGGGCGAGCGCTTCTCGGGCCGCTTCTCGGCCGGTGCCAGCCAGGAAGACGAGTGGAAGAACCACAGCGCGACGATCAACAATCGTCTGCTGCATGATCCGGCCCGCGTCTCGGCCAACCTCGACACCATCACCCAGCTCACCGACAAGACCGAGCTGCGCGTGGAGGGTTCGTGGTCGAACAGCCAGATCAGCGAGCTGATCTCCAACAACAGCTATTCGCCGACCAAGTACGTCACCGACTCGATCAAGGCGACCCTGGCGTCGGAAACCCGCATCGGCTCGGTGCAGGTCTCGGCCTACCAGAACGACCTGACGGCCAAGCACATCGTGGTCGGCGCGCCGGCCCGCTTCAAGAACAAGGTCCAGGTCGTCGCCGTCCAGGACCTGTTCAAGATCGGCGCCCAGCACACCTTCCGCATCGGCGGCGAATACCGCCACAACGAGGTCAACACCGCCCCGATCGTCGGCGGCGAAGTGTCCTACGACGTCTGGTCGGCCTCGGGCATGTGGAACTGGGCGGTGACCGACAAGCTGTCGACCACCCTGGCCGTCCGCTACGACGCGCTGTCGCTGGAGCGTTCGGGCGTGTTCCCCACCGGCTATCCGCCGGTGACCAACGCCTACTGGGACCGCTCGATCAAGGAAACCAGCTACAACGCCGGCGTCGTCTATCGTCCGACCGGCGTGGACAGCCTGCGCCTGACCGCCGCGCGCGGCGTGCAGGTTCCGACCCTGGTCGACATGGGCGCCATCCAGGCCAAGGTCATGGCCGGCCCGATCACCATCGGCGTCATCGGCAACCCGACCCTGCAGCCCACGATCGTCACCAACTACGAGCTCGGCTACGACCGCGCCCTGCCGGCCCTGAACGCCAAGCTCGGCGTCTCGGTGTTCACGCAGAAGTCGGAAGACGTGAAGGGCATCCCCAGCACGTCGCAACTCGACATCGCCCCGACCGCGATCAGCCTGCCCCTGCTGAGCTATCGCAACATCGGCGACTCGAAGATGACCGGCGTCGAGGTCAAGGCCTCGGGCAAGATCGAGGGCGGCTTCCACTGGAGCGGCGACTACACCTACACCGACGTGAAGGATAAGCCCTTCGCCGGCTTCGTGCCCGCCAACCGCGGCGCCGCCTTCGCCCGCACCACCCCGACCTACCGCGCCAACGCGGCCCTGGGCTGGGAACAGGGTCCGTGGTCGGTCGACGGCTTCGCCCACTTCGTCGGCAAGGCCGCCTACTACAACACCGCCTCGGTGCTGACCCCGATCGACGCCTACGCCACCGTCGGCGGCCGCATCGGCCGTGAGTTCGGCCAAGGCTTCACCATCGCCGTCAGCGGCCAGAACCTCCTGAAGGACAAGCAAGTCCAGACGACGGGCCTGGAAGCCGAGCGCCGCGTGCTGATCAGCGTCACCAAGGCCTGGTAGGCTTCACGCCTAGCTGAAGACGATGAGGGCTCCGCCGAAAGGCGGGGCCCTTTTTCTTGGATCCTCCCCCTCTGGGGTAGGTGGCCCGGAGGGCCGGAGGGGGTCCTCCACGATAGAGGCCGGAGAGGACCCCCTCAGTCGCTTCGCGACAGCTCCCCCGAAGAGGGAGCATCTCCCTAGTCGTCCCAGCCCTTGATCTTCTTTTTCTTCCCCAGCGCGAAGATCCCCGGATAGGGGCCCTTGCCGGTGCGGTAGAGGCACCAGTCATCGTCTTTCTTGCAGGCGCCGTCGAAGGCGGCCTTCTTGTCGGGGTCGATCACCGCGAACATCGCCGGACCGTTCTTGTACTTGGCGCCCAGCTTCTCGGCGCAGGCGGCGCGTTCGGCCTTGGTCAGGGCCAGCTCGTCGGCGTTGGCGCAGCCGATGCCGTCACGGGCCGCCTGACGCAGCGTATCGCCGCCGCCGGTCAGTTCGCGGGCCTTGAAGCCGGGCGGGGCGATGGCCTGGGTCGGTGGCGCAGGTCGGGTGATCGGCGCGGGGGCGACGGGCGTGACGGCGCGAGCGATCGGCGGGGCGGCCGCGCGAGGAGACGTGGCGGCGGGCGTCGCCGGCTTGGGCTGGGCGGGGCGGGCGATCGTCTCGGGTGGACGCGACGGGGCCAGCAGCTCGACGCTCAGCGCCGGCGGCTCGACCATCTGCGGCATGACGTGGGCGCCGGCAATCAGGCCGGCCAGCACCAGCAGGTGAGCCGCCGTCGAGGCCAGCAGGATCCACGGACCGCCGCCCTTGCGGCGTCGGCGCGGCGCCGTTCCGCCAGTCGTGAGGGCGAGAACCGCCTGCATTCCGTCGTCCATCCTGTCCAGGACTTCAGATAGGGACGCGGTGCGGCTGAACCATGACCCCAACGTCACCGTCTAGAAATATGGGTCGAAATGAAAAGGGCCCGGCGTCGCCGCCGGGCCCTTCAAGCTCTCCAGCTTAGGTCGTCACCGCTTAGGCGGCGGCCTTCGTCTTGACGCCGAAGCGGCTGTAGAAGGTCTCGCCGTTGGCGGCCATGTCGCGCAGCAGTTGCGGCGGCGCGAAGCGGCTGCCGAACTTCTGGGCCAGGGCGTCGCAGCCCTCGACGAAGGCCTTCAGGCCGATGCCGTCGATCATGCTGACGGGACCGCCGGTCCAGGGCGCGAAGCCCCAGCCCAGGATCGCGCCGACATCGGCTTCGCGCGGATCGACGATGACGCCTTCCTCGAAGCAGCGGGCGGCTTCCACGGCCTGGCGATAGAGGAGACGCGTGCGGATCTCCTCGATCAAGGCCTTGTCGGCGTCCTTGGTGGTGACCGGCATCAGCTCGGCCAAGCCCGGCCAGATCTTCTTCTGACCACCCTCGGGATAGTCATAGAAGCCCTTGCCGTTCTTGCGGCCCAGACGGCCCAGCTCGACGACCATCTTGGCCAGCACGGGGGCGAACGGACGCTCTTCGTACTTGTCGCCGAGGTCCTTCTTGGTCTGCTCGCCGATCTTGTAGGAAAGGTCGAGCGCGACGTCGTCGTTCATCTCCAGCGGACCCCGCGGCATGCCGGTGGCGCGGCCGACATTGTCGATGATCGCCGGGGCGATGCCCTCGGCCATCATTTCCAGGCCTTCCTGCACGAAGGTGCCGAAGCAGCGCGACGTGTAGAAGCCGCGGCTGTCGTTGACGACGATCGGGGTCTTCTTGATCTTCAGGACGTAGTCGATCGACTTGGCCAAGGCCTCCTGCGACGTCTGCTCGCCCATGATGATCTCGACCAGGCCCATCTTGTCGACCGGCGAGAAGAAGTGGATGCCGATGAACGAGGCCGGGCGCACCGAGGCCTTCGACAGGCCGGTGATCGGCAGGGTCGAGGTGTTGGAGCCGAAGATGGCGGTGTCGGCCAGCTGGGCTTCGGCCTTCTTGGTGACTTCGGCTTTGACTTCGCGGTTTTCGAAGACGGCTTCCACCACTAGGTCCGAACCCTTGACCAGCGCGTAGTCGGTGGTCGGGGTGATGAGGGCCAGGATGGCTTCGCCCTTCTCTGCGGTCATCTTACCGCGCGAGACGGCCTTCTTGACCAGGCCTTCGGCGTAGGACTTGCCCTTGTCGGCGGCTTCCTGCGTCTGGTCGATCAGCACGCTCTCGATGCCGGCCATGGCTTGGACATAGGCGATGCCCGCGCCCATCATGCCGGCGCCCAGGACGGCGACCTTCTTGACGTCGTAGTGCGGCACGCCGGCCGGACGGCCCGAACCCTTGCCCAGCTCCTGCAGGCTGAGGAACAGGGTGCGGATCATGCCCTTGGCCTGGGGCGTCATCATGGTCTTCAGGAAATAGCGGGTCTCGATCCGCAGGGCGGCGTCGAACGGCACCTGCGTGCCTTCATAGACCGCCTTCATGATGTTCAGCTGGGCCGGATAGTTGCCATAGGTCTGCTTGCGCAGCATGGCGTTGCCCATCACGAACACCTGGCTGCCGCCGGCGGTATAGGGGCCGCCGCCGGGCAGCTTGAAGTCCTTCTTGTCCCACGGCGCGACCGGGTCGCCCTTGGTCTTGACCCAGGTCTTGGCGGCCTCGACCACCTGGTCGGCGGGCACGACTTCATGCACGACCTTCAGGGCCAGAGCCTCGGCCGGCTTCATCGACTTGCCTTCCAGCAGGTAAGGCGCGGCGGCCATCACGCCGATCAGGCGCGGCAGGCGCTGGGTGCCGCCGGCGCCCGGCAGCAGGCCGACCTTGGCTTCCGGCAGGGCCAGCTGGATCTTGGGATTGTCGGCCACGACGCGATAGTGGCAGGCCAGGGTGATTTCCAGGCCGCCGCCCATGGCCAGGCCATTGATGGCCGCAGCCACCGGCTTGCCGCAGGTTTCCAGGGCGCGGAACGCCTTGTTGAGCGCGAAGCCCGCTTCGAAGGCGGCCTTCAGGCCCTCTTCGCCGCCAGCACCGCCGCCGATGCCGCCCGAACCACCCAGTTCACCGAGGTCTGCGCCGGCGCAGAAGCCGGTCGTCTTGCCCGAGGTGATGACGGCGCCCTTGATGGCTTCGTCGGACTTGATGCGCTCGACGACCTCGCCGACTTCCTTGATGACCGAAGCGGTCAGGGTGTTCATCGTCCGGCCGGGCACGTCGAAGGTGACCAGGGCCACGCCGTCGGAATCGACCTCGATCTTGAAGTTTTCCATGTTCGTTCTCCAAATCCTCCCCTTCGGGGGAGGGGGACCGCGAAGCGGTGGAGGGGGGCCTCTCCGGCCTAGACCGTTGAGGACCCCCTCAGTCGCTCCGCGACAGCTCCCCCAGAGGGGGAGCATCGGGTTTGATCAGACGCGTTCGATGACGGTGGCGGTGCCCATGCCGGCGCCGACGCACAGGGTGATCAGGGCGGTTTCCTTGTCCGAGCGCTCCAGCTCGTCGACCATGGTGCCCAGGATCATCGCGCCGGTGGCACCCAGGGGGTGACCCATGGCGATGGCGCCGCCGTTCACGTTCATCTTGTCGTGCGGGATGTTCAGCGCCTGCATCATGCGCAGGACGACGGCGGCGAAGGCTTCGTTCAGCTCGTAGAGGTCGATGTCGGAGACCTCCATCTTCAGCTTCTTCAGCAGCTTCTCGGTGACCAGCGACGGACCCGTGAGCATGATCGAGGGCTCCGAGCCGATCGAGGCGGCGCCCTTGATGCGAGCGCGGGCCTTGAGACCCAGGGCCTCGCCCATTTCCTTGGTGCCGATCAGCACGCCGGCGGCGCCGTCGACGATGCCCGAGCTGTTGCCGGCGTGGTGGACGTGGTTGACCTTTTCCACCTGCGGATAGCGCTGGGTGACCACCGCGTCGAAGGCCATGTCGCCCATGCCCTGGAACGAGGGGTTCAGCGAGGCCAGGGTCTGCATGGTGGTGGCGCCGCGCACGGTCTCGTCATGGGCCAGGATGGTCAGGCCCAGCTGGTCCTTCACCGGCACGACCGACTTGCTGAAACGACCATCGGCCCACGCCGCGGCGGCGCGCTTCTGGCTCTCGACGGCATAGGCGTCGACGTCGTCGCGGGAAAAGCCGTACAGCGAGGCGATCAGGTCGGCCGAGACGCCTTGCGGGGCGAAATAGGTCTTGAAGGCCGAGGACGGGTCGGTCGGCCAGGCGCCGCCGTCGCTGCCCATGGGCACGCGGCTCATGCTCTCGACGCCGCCGCCGATGGCCAGGCCCGCTTCGCCCGAGGCGACCTTGGCGGCCGCCATGTTCACGGCTTCCAGGCCCGAGGCGCAGAAGCGGTTGATCTGCACGCCGGCGACGCTCTCGGCGTAGTCGGCGGTCAGCACGGCGGTGCGGGCGATGTCCGAACCCTGCTCGCCGACGGGGGCGACGCAGCCCAGCACCACGTCGTCGACGTACGCGGTGTCGAGGTTGTTGCGGTCGCGGATGGCTTCCAGGACCTGGGTGGCCAGGGACAGGGCGGTGATCTCGTGCAGAGACCCGTCCTTCTTGCCCTTGCCGCGCGGGGTGCGCACGGCGTCGAAGATGTAAGCGTCAGCCATTTGATGGCTCCTTCCTGCGTAGTTCTAAGCGGGTTGTTTGGTGGTCGCCGGCTCGACCCGCACATCCGTGCGGACTGAATTGGCGATGAAACAGGCGTGGTGTGCGGCGTCGTGCAGGGCCGCTTCGGCGGCCTCGTCGGGCGCGGCGCCCTGCCAGGTGATCCTGGGTCGCAGCGTGACGGTGCTGACCCAGTGCGCGCCATGCTCGTTCTTGGTCATCACGCCTTCGGCCGTGTCGGCATAGGCGATGATGTAGAAGCCGGCCCGGCGGGCCAGGTCCAGGAAGGTCAGCATGTGGCAGGACGACAGCGCCGCCACGAACATTTCCTCGGGGTCCACGCCCGCCGGATCCGACCACGGCAGCGGCACCACCGACGGCGAGGCCGAGCCGAGCGCCGTCACCCCGCCGTCGAACGACAGCGTATGGGCGCGGCTGTAGCGGCCCTTGGGGAAGTCGGCCCCAGGCTCCAGCGTCCAGGAAACGGTGGCGGTGTGAACCGACACTATTTCCACGCCCCGATCGGGCTCTTGCCCAGCGGCTTGCAGATCAACCCACGCGCCGAGACCTTGGCGCTGTAGGTGACGCGCTGGCCGAATTCCGGCGCTGGCAGAGCGCAGGCCGTGAAGCCCGAGGTGGTGACCTCGAGGTTCCAGGTCGCGATCTTGGAGCGCAGCAGGTTCTGGCAGACGTCGGCGCCGGGCGTCAGCGGCAGCTTGAAGTCGCCCGGCTGCGGGCGCTTGCCCACCAGCTTGCCGGCGAAGGTCAGGGGGCGGCGGCCGCCCTTTTCGGCGCGCACGCAGACCACGGCGGCGCGGGCGTCGGCGGCCGGCGCGGCCTGGGCCATCATCAAGGCGATTTCGATCACAGCGTCCTCGCGATCAGCAGCTTCATGATCTCGTTGGTGCCGCCATAGATGCGCTGGATGCGGCTGTCCTTGTACATCCGGGCGATCGGGTACTCGTTCATGAAGCCGTAGCCACCGAACAGCTGCAGGCAGCGGTCGACGATCTTCCCCTCCAGGTCCGAGACCCAGTACTTGGCCATCGAGGCGGTCGAGGCGTCCAGCTTGCCCGCCAGATGCTGCTCGATGCAGTGGTTGACGAAGACCCGGGCGATGGTCGCCTCGGTCTTGCATTCGGCCAGCACGAACTGGGTGTTCTGGAAGTCGATGATCGCCTTGCCGAACGCCTGGCGCTCCTTGACGTAGGCGATGGTCAGCTCCAGCGCCCGCTCGATGGTGGCCATGCCCTGCACGGCGATGTTCAGCCGCTCCTGTGGCAGCTGGCCCATCAGCTGGAAGAAGCCACGGCCCTCGTCGACGCCCAGCAGGTTCTCGGTCGGAATCTTGACGTCGTTGAAGAACAGCTCGGAGGTGTCCTGGGCTTCCTGGCCCAGCTTGTCGAGGTTGCGGCCGCGCTCGAAGCCTTCGAGAAGGCCATCTGGGCCGTCGGTCTCGACGATCAGCAGCGAGGTGCCGCGCGCCCCGGCGGTCGGGTCGGTCTTGGCCACCACGATGATCAGGTTGGCGGTCTGGCCGTTGGTGATGAAGGTCTTTGAGCCGTTCAGGACGTACTGGTTGCCGACCTTCTTGGCGGTGGTCTTGACGCCCTGCAGGTCTGACCCGGCGCCGGGCTCGGTCATGGCGATCGCGCCGACCAGCTCGCCAGTGGCCAGACGCGGCAGCCAGCGCTGCTTCTGCTCCTCTGTGCCGTATTCCAGGATGTACGGCATGATGATGGCGTTGTGCAGGCTGATGCCGAAGCCATCGACGCCCTTCTTGCCCAGCTGCTCCATCAGCACGACCTCGTGGCGATAGTCGCCGCCGGCCCCGCCGTACGCCTCGGGCATGGAGAGGCCGAGCAGCCCGGCCTCTCCCGCCTTGTTCCACATCGAGCGGTCGACGCAGTGGTTCTTGCGCCAGATCGCCACGACGGATTCAGGGGCGTGCTCGTCGAAGAATTTCCCGATCGCGTCCTCGAAGATCACGATGTCTTCTTCGGCCATGAAGGCGGGTTTTGCGACGTCGAGCACGCTCATGATCAGAAAGCCTCCGCGGGCAGCGCCATCAGGGTCGCCGAGCCGGTCTTCAGCTTGGCCAGATGCGCCCCTGCGTCAGGCAAGATGCGTTCGATGAAATATTGCGCCGTGGTGACCTTGGTCGAATAGAACGGGTCGGATGAGCCGGCCGCGATCTTCGCCTGGGCTGCCTTCACCTGCAGGGCCCACATGTAGGCCAGGCCCGTCAGGCCGAAGAGGTGCATGTAGTCGGTCGAGGCCGCGCCGGCGTTGTCGGGGTTCTGCAAGCCGTTCTGCATCAGCCACATGGTGCCGTCCTGCAGTTGCGCCTTCACGCCGGCCAGGGCGTCGATGAAGGGCTTCAGGCCCGTGTCGGTGTCGTTCTCCCCGATGAACTGGTCGATTTCCTGGAAGAAGGTCATCACCGCACGGCCGCCCTTGGAGGCCAGCTTGCGGCCGACCAGGTCCAGGGCCTGGACGCCATTGGTGCCCTCGTAGATCAGGGCGATGCGGCAATCGCGCATGAGCTGGCTGACCGGGAAGTGCTCGGTGAAGCCGCTGCCGCCGTGCACCTGCACCGCGTCCGAACAGACCTTGAAGCCCTTGTCGGTCAGGTAGCCTTTCAGCACCGGCGTCATCAGGCCCATATAGTCCTCGGCCTTTTCACGGACCTTCTCGTCCGGGTGGCCGTGGGCCAGGTCGCCGTGCAGGGCGGTCCAGAACAGGAAGGCGCGGCCGCCTTCGATCAGGGCCTTGCTCTCCAGCAGCATGCGACGCACGTCCGGGTGGACGATGATCGGATCGGCCGGGCCGTCGGCGTTCTTCGGGCCGGTCAGCGAGCGGCCTTGCAGGCGGTCCTTGGCGAAGGCGACGGCGGCCTGGTAGGCGGCCTCGCCCTGGGCCACGCCCTGCATGCCGACGCCCAGGCGGGCTTCGTTCATCATCACGAACATGATCTTCAGGCCGGCGTTCTCCTCGCCGATCAGCCATCCCTTGGCGTCCTCGTACTGCATCACGCAGGTGGCGTTGCCGTGGATGCCCATCTTCTCTTCGAGGCCCACGCACTTGGCGCCGACATTGCGCTCGCCGACAGAGCCGTCTTCCTTGGGCAGGAACTTGGGCACGATGAACAGGCTGATGCCCTTCACGCCGGCCGGGGCGCCTTCGATGCGGGCCAGCACCAGGTGGACGATGTTGTCGGCCATGTCGTGCTCGCCGGCCGAGATCCAGATCTTCTGGCCGGTGATGCGGTAGGTGCCGTCTGCTTGCGGAACCGCCTTGGTGCGCAGCAGGCCCAGGTCCGTGCCGCAGTGCGGCTCGGTCAGGTTCATGGTGCCGGTCCATTCGCCGGTCACCATCTTGGGCAGATAGAGCTCTTTCTGCTCATCGGTGCCGCCGGTGTGGATGGCCGAATAGGCGCCGTGGGCCAGGCCCGGATACATCGAGAACGCCATGTTGGCCGAGCTCGACATTTCGCTGAACGCCAGGTTGACGACGTGCGGCAGGCCCTGACCGCCATAGGCCGGGTCCGAGCCGAGGCCCGTCCAGCCGCCTTCGCACAGTTGCTTGTAGGCGTCCTTGAAGCCGGGCGGGGTGGTGACCTCGTTGGTGTCCTTGTTCAGCACGCAGCCGGTCTTGTCGCCCACGCTGTTGAGCGGGGCCAGGACCTCGCCGGTGAACTGGGCGGCGGCTTCCAGGATCTGCTCGACCGTGTCGAACGACGCGTCGGCGAAGGCCGGCAGCTGGCCGTGCTGGTCGATGTTCAGCATGTCGCGAAGGATGAAGACGTGATCGCGAACGGGCGGCTGATAGGTCATGGAACGTCCTGGAAGTAGGGGTGTGTTGAACGGCGGATAGGGTCGCGACCCGCCGCGCGACGCGGGGCGGGGCCGGCCCTGGCAGAAGTCTTACTTGCCGAGCGCGGCGTCCGCGTGACCGTCCAGCCGGGCGCGCAGCACCTGGTCGTAGTCGGCGGCGCGGGGCAGGAGGTCGGGGCGGATCTCGGTCAGGCGCTGTTCCAGGCGGGCGCAGGCCTGGTGCAGTTCGATCAGGGCGCCGTCGATGTCTTCGCGCTGCTGCTCCAGCGCCTGGGCGCGTTCGCGGAACTTCTTCAGCGACCGGGCCATCTGGGCCGCGCCGTCGTCGTTCTCGTCATACAGGTCCAGCAGTTCGCGGATTTCCGACAGCGACAGGCCCACGCGCTTGCCGCGCAGGATCAGCTGCAGCCGCACGCGGTCCTTGTGGGAATAGACGCGGTTGAGGCCTTCGCGGGCCGGCGACAGCAGGCCCTTGTCCTCATAGAAGCGCAGCGCGCGGGGCGTGGCTTTGAATTCGTTGCAGAGATTGCGGATCGTGAAGGTGCGCTCGGGGCGCCGCAGATCAGCCAACATATGAAACCTCCCAGGAGGAAAGGCCCAGCTACGCGGCGGGGCCGCTTTGTTATCGGTGATCACCCTATTCTGGGTTTCCGTTGACGTCAACGTTTACGTAAACGTCAACTTGCGAGGATTTCGATAGGTTTACATTCCTAACGGCGAGGCTTATTTTCCTGCCGCCCCACCGCTGGATCCGACCCATGACGGCGCTCTCGCACCACGAAATCTGGACCGCCATCGACGCGCTGGCCAAGCGTTTCGACATGAGCCCGTCGGCGATGGCCAAGATGGCGGGGCTGGATCCCACCAGCTTCAACCGCTCCAAGCGGATGTCGGCCGACGCCGAGGCGCGCCCGCGCTGGCCCTCGACCGAGAGCCTGGCCAAGGTGCTGGAAGCCACGGGCGTGGGATTTTCGGAATTCGCGGCGCTGACGGAAAGCGCAAAGCGCCCGCCGGCGCGGGGCGTGCCGCTGCTGGGCTTCGCCCAGGCGGGGTCGGACGGCTTCTTTGACGACGCGGGTTTCCCCGCAGGGCAAGGCTGGGACGAGATCGCCTTTCCCGGCCTGCACGAAGACGGCGTCTATGCGCTGGAGATCTCGGGGGATTCGATGGCCCCGGTGTTTCGCGACGGCGACCGGATCCTGGTCTCGCCGTCGATCGAGCCGCGACGCGGCGACCGGGTGGTGGTCAAGACCAACGCCGGCGAAGTGATGGCCAAGGAGCTGGCGCGGGTCACGGCCAAGACGATCGAGCTGTCGTCCCTGAACCGTGACTATGCCGATCGCGTGCTGGAGCGCGGCGACGTGGCCTGGATCGCGCGGATCCTCTGGGCCAGCCAATAGGCGCTAGAGGCGCCTAAGTGCGCGGGCAGGCCGCGTGGCCCTGGATCCAGGCGATCAGATCGCCTTCCCAGGGAGCGGCGTCGCACGACACGTCGAGGCGATACGACTTCCAAGTGTCGTTGTGCGCGGCTTCCACATGGGCGCCGGGGAATTTCTTGGTCAGGTCACCGAGCAGAGAATCGAATTCCGAGCGCTCGGTAGGACGAAGCGTGAACGAAGCCATTGGACTAAACCTTGGTTCTGATGATGGAACCTTACGCTCGCAATTGCGGACATTCCCTTAACCGGGAATTCAGTCTTCGTTCATCTAACGAGGCATGGTGTCGCAGCGCACGGTGACTCACCGAGGGCGTGCTGAACAGGAAAGATCCTCTCCCTTTGGGGGAGGTGGCCCGGACGGCCGGAGGGGGTCCTCTCCGGTCCATGCCGTTGAGGACCCCCTCAGTCGCTCCGCGACAGCTCCCCCAAAGGGGAGCATCTCGACATCAGCTCAGCTTCTCGTCGATCAGCGCGATGGTCCGGTCCAGGCCGAAGATCGCCGCGAACGAGCCGAAGCGCGGACCCTGGCTCTGGCCCAGCAGCACTTCGTACAGGGCCTGGAACCAGGCGCGCAGGGGCTCGAATTCGTGATCCTTGCCGACCGCGAACACCTCGTTCTGGATCAGCTCGGCGTCCTGGCAATCGGCCGGCAGCGCGGCCAGGCGCCCACGCAGGTCGGCGATCGCCGCGCGCTCCTGGTCGTTCGGAGCGCGGAAGGCCTTCGTGGGCTTCACGAAGTCCTCGTAGTAGTTCATCGCGTAGTCGGCCAGGCGGTCCAGCAGCGGCTGGCTCTCCGGCGTCGCGCCCGGGATGTAGCGCGACAGGAAGCCCCACAGGATCGCCTTGTCCGAGGCGTTGGCGGCCGAGACCAGGTTCAGCATCAGGCTGAACGACACCGGCGAGCCATGTTGCGGCGGACGGCCCGAATGGACGTGCCAGACGGGGTTGTCGATCGCCTTGGCCGGCTCCTGCTTGGCGTGGGCGTCCAGCTGCTGGAGGTATTCGTCCGTCGCCTTGGGGATGACGTCGAAATAGAGCTTCTTGGCCGACTTGGGGCTCTGGAACATGTAGTAGGCCAGGCTCTCGGGCGCGCCATAGCGCAGCCACTCGTCCATGGTCAGGCCGTTGCCCTTGGTCTTGGAGATCTTCAGGTTGTTCTCGTCCATGAAGAGTTCGTAGTGGAACCCTTCCGGCGGCGAGCCGCCCAAGACCTTGCAGACCTGGTTGGACAGGCGGACGCTGTCGATCAGGTCCTTGCCGCTCATCTCGTAGTCGACGCCCAACGCGGTCCAGCGCATCGCCCAGTCGGGACGCCACTGCATCTTGACGCCGCCGCCGGTCACCGGAACCTCGGTCAGCTCGCCGTCCTCGTCGCGGAACACGATCGTGCCCTTGGCGACGTCGCGCTCCAGGGTCGGGACCTGCAGCACCTTGCCGGTCTTGGGGCTGATCGGCAGGAACGGCGAGTAGGTCGCCCGACGCTCCTCGCCCAGCGAGGGCAGCATGATCTTCTGGATGGCGTCGAAACGCTCCAGGGCGATCAGCAGGGTCTCGTCGAACCGGCCGCCGCGATAGCAGTCGGTCGACGACACGAACTCGTAGTCGAAGCCGAAACCGTCGAGGAACGCGCGCAGGCGGGCGTTGTTGTGATGGCCGAAGCTGTCGAACTCGCCATAGGGGTCGCGGACCACGGTCAGCGGCTTGTCGAGGTCGGGGATCATCACCTCGCCATTGGGCACGTTCGGCGGGATCTTGCGCAGGCCGTCCATGTCGTCGCTGAACGAGATCAGGCGCGTGGGGATCGCATCGTCGGTCAGGGCGCGGAACGCCGCGCGGACCATGGTCGTGCGCGCCACCTCGCCGAAGGTGCCCATGTGCGGCAGGCCCGACGGGCCATAGCCGGTCTCCAGCACCACCGGTTTGCGCAACGCCTCGAACGTGGCGACCGCTTCGTCGGTCTTGCCGGCGGCGATCAGGGTCGAGGCGAGATCGCGCTCGGCGTCGGACAGGCGCAGGCGCAGCGTGCGGGCGAGCAAGGCGCGAGCCTGCTCGAACGGCCAGGCGCGTGCGTCGCGGGCGAGGGGGGAGAGGCCTTCAAACATGCGGGCGGTATAGGGGGAAGTGGCGGTGGTGGCTAGGTTTTGGGTGAGGGGTGGGTCTTGTTTCGGAATCAACGTTGGATTCCGCTTTCGATGCTGAGCAGACGTTCGTTCTGCCCAAACTCAAATGGCCGGCGCCCGACGCCCCCTCCGTCACGATGCGTATTCGCATCGCGCCACCTCCCCCGTTTGGCTTCGCCACCCTTCGGGACACGGGGCAGGAGGGTGAAGCTGCTCTCTTCCTGCCCCGTAGCGAAGCGTACGGGGGAGGTGGCGCGGCGCCGATAGGCGACGTGACGGAGGGGCGCTGCTGAGCTAGCCATCCGACTTCCACCCATCAGAGACCTCCAATACGTCTGCTTTGCGAGTCTGACGGAGGTTTTTGAGTGAGCATGGGAACTGAGTGCGCTCCATCCCCGTGCTTTCGAGACCAAAATTCAACCCAATCAACGCTCTAAAATTAAAAGCAGCGCGCCAATCCTCCGCGTTCAAACCGCCTGCATACTGATCTCACCCAGAAGCAAGGGAAGGGACGTCGGCCGGCGACCTGATGGGCTTTTGGAGGTGGTCGAGCGGGAAGCGCTCGTCGGGGGTCTTGGATGACCGCCCACGCGACAGATCTGGACGGGCTCCCTGAAACATCGGGACGAAAGCCAGACGGCGAGGGTTCGGCGAACGCGGCAGGCATGGGCTGAAATCGCCCATACGGTCCGGAGGGGAGCCAACCTCTCCGCCCGCCGGAGGCTTCAAGTCGAGAGCGGGTTAAAACCCCGCGCCTCGAAGGCTTCTGGAAGACGATCACGCGGAGCGGACGGCTTCGTCGAAACGGTATTTTCTACTCAACATTCCGGACGTGGTCCGGACGCTCCGCAGCCCTTCCCACCACCATCGCAGCGAAAGCGCGAGGCGGCGAAGGCGTGCGTCCTTCGAGGCCCGCTGCGCGGGCGCCTCAGGATGAGGAGCTTTGTTCCGATTTCCTCATCCTGAGGTGCGCGGCGAAGCCGGGCCTCGAAGGACGCAAGGCCGATCAGCCCTTCAGCGCGCCCGCCACGACCTCACGCGCTTCGTCCTGAACCTGCTTGAGGTGCTCATCCCCCAGGAACGACTCCGCATAGATCTTGTAGACGTCTTCGGTCCCCGAAGGCCGCGCGGCGAACCAGGCGTTCTGGGTCACCACCTTCAGCCCGCCGATCGCCTCGCGATTGCCGGGCGCGGACGTCAGCGTGGCGACGATCGGCTCGCCGGCCAGCGACGTGGCGCTAACGTCGGACGGACTCAATGCCCCCAGCCGCGCCTTCTCGGCCCGGTTGGCCGGAGCGTCGATGCGAGCATAGGACGGACGGCCGTATTGCTCGGCCAGGCCGTCATAGAGCTGGCTGGCGCTCTGGCCCGTGCGGCCCTGGATCTCGGCGGCCAGCAGGGCCAGCAGCAGGCCGTCCTTGTCGGTGGTCCACACCGTGCCGTCGCGGCGCAGGAACGAGGCCCCGGCGGACTCCTCGCCGCCGAACCCGACGCTGCCGTCCAGCAGGCCCGGCACGAAGTGCTTGAAGCCGACCGGCACTTCCAGGAGCTTGCGACCCAGACCGGCCACCACGCGGTCGATCATCGAGGACGACACCAGCGTCTTGCCGACGGCGACGTCCGGACCCCAGCCCTCGCGGTGGCTGAACAGGTACGAGATCGCGGCGGCCAGGAAGTGGTTGGGGTTCATCAGCCCGCCGTCGGGGGTGACGATGCCATGGCGGTCGGCGTCGGCGTCGTTGCCGGTGGCGACGTCATATCCGGCCCCGCCGGCCATCGCCTGGATCAGGTTGGCCATGGCGGCGGGCGACGAGCAGTCCATGCGGATCTTGCCGTCGGTGTCGAGCGGCATGAACGCCCAGCGCGGATCAACGGCGGCGTTGACCACGGTGAGGTCCAGCCTGTGCCGGTCGGCGATCTCGCCCCAATAGCCGACGCTGGCCCCGCCCAGCGGATCGGCGCCGATCTTCACGCCGGCTTGGCGGATGATGTCGAGATCCAGCACGCTGGGCAGGTCGTCGACATAGCGGCCCAGGAAGTCGAAACGACCCGCCTGGGTGATCGCCCGCTCGAACGGGATGCGGCGAACCTCGGTCAGGCCGCCTTCGATCAGCTGGTTGGCGCGGGCGGCGATCGCCGAGGTGGCCGCGCCGTCGGCCGGTCCGCCCGAGGGCGGGTTGTACTTGATGCCGCCGTCGCGGGGCGGGTTGTGCGAGGGGGTCAGCAGCAGGCCGTCGGCCAGGCCCGAGGTCCTGCCGCGGTTGAACTGCAGGATGGCGTGCGACACCGCTGGCGTCGGGGTGAAGCCATCGCGGTCGTCGATCAGGGTCTCGACGCCGTTGGCGACCAGCACCTCGATGACGGTCCGCCACGAGGGTTCCGACAGGCCGTGGGTGTCGCGGCCGACGAAGACCGGACCAGTGATTCCTTGGGCTGCCCGATACTCCACGATCGACTGGGTGATCGCCAGGATGTGGCGCTCGTTATAGGCCCCATCGAGGCTGGAGCCCCGGTGTCCGGACGTGCCGAACGCCACCCGCTGGGCGGGATTGGCCATGTCGGGCTGGAGATCAAAGTAGGCGCTCGTCAGCGCGGCCAGATCGATGAGGTCTTCGGGTCGGGCCAGCTGGCCAGCGCGTGCATGCATGGAGGAAAGCCTATCGACGGGGCGTTACGGATTCAATTCAGCGGACAGGCTTTAGAACGCCGCGCTGAAGATTGTTCCATCGGGCAGCAGGGCGGCGCGTTTGACGCCGTCCGAGGCGAAGGGCATGGCGACATTGCCGTCCTTGTCGACGCTGATCAGCCCGCCGTCGCCGCCCAGGGCCGCGACCCCGGCGATGGCGGCGGCCGCCGCTTGCTCCAGGCTCTCGCCGCCGAACTTCATGCGGTGGGCGATCTGCACGGCCACGGCGGTGCGGATGAAGAACTCGCCCTGGCCGGTGCACGAGACGGCGGCGGTGTCGTCGGCCCAGGCGCCGGCGCCGATGATCGGGCTGTCGCCCACGCGTCCCGGCATCTTGCCGAACACGCCGGCGGTCGAAGTCGCGGCGGCCAAACGGCCCTCGGCGTCGCGCACCACGCAGCCGACGGTGCCGGTGGGATGGTCCGGCGGATGATTGCTCTCGAAAGCGCCGGCATGGGTGAACCAGCTCTCCGGATCGACGATCTCCTCCAGACCCTGAGCGCGGGCGAAAGCCATGGCGCCCTCGCCGGCCAGCATCACATGCGGGGTGCGCTCCATCACCGCCCGCGCCGCCAGGATCGGACTGACGAACCCTTGCAGGGCGGCGATCGAACCGGCCCGGCCGCTGGCGCCGTCCATCAGGCAGGCGTCCAGCTCATAGGCCCCGGCCGCGTTGGGCGAGGCGCCCTTGCCGGCGATGTAGAGGCCGCTGGCCTCCAGGGCGACAACGGTCTCGACCGCGACGTCCAGGGCGCTGGCGCCGGCGGCCAAGCGGTCGCGCCCGGCCTCGACCAGGCCGCGCATGTGGGCGATCTCCTGGCCGTAGTCATGGCCCGGGGCCGAGCCCGCGCCGCCGTGCAGGGCGAGAGTAAAACGTTTGTTTGACATTCTGCTTCCTTGGCCGCGCGCCCTGCGTTAGCGTCCCGGCTCTTAAAGAAAAACCTCGGGAGAAGACAGATGAAGGCGGTTCTCAGCACGGCGGTCGGCGGACCCGAAACCCTGGAGCTGTCCGAGCTGCCCGATCCTGTGGCCGGTCCCGGCCAGGTGCTGATCGACGTCAAGGCCTGCGGCGTCAACTATCCCGACGTGCTGATCATCGAGGACAAGTACCAGTTCAAGCCGACCCGTCCGTTCGCTCCGGGCGGTGAGGTCTCGGGCCTGATCGCCGCCGTCGGCGAGGGCGTGACGAAGTTCAAGGTCGGCGACCGCGTGCTGGCCTCGACCGGCTGGGGCGGCATGGCCGAGAAGCTGGCCCTGGAAGAGGCGCGCTGCACGGCCATCCCCGACACCATGCCGTTCGATGAAGCGGCGGCCTTCATCCTGACCTACGGCACCTCCTATTACGCCCTGAAGGATCGCGGCTCACTGAAGGCCGGCGAGACCCTGCTGGTGCTGGGCGCGGCCGGTGGCGTCGGCCTCGCGGCCGTCGAGCTGGGCAAGGCGGCCGGAGCGCGCGTCATCGCGGCGGCCTCCAGCCAGGAGAAGGTTGATCTGGCCATCAAGCACGGCGCCGACAGCGGCGTGGTCTATCCGCGCGGTCCGTTCGACAAGGACGGGCAGAAGGCCCTGGCCAATCTGATCAAGGACGCCTGCGGACCGAATGGCTGGGACGTGGCCTATGACGCGGTCGGCGGCGACTATTCGGAAGCCACCATCCGCGCCGCCGGCTGGAACGGCCGCTTCCTGGTGATCGGTTTCCCGTCGGGCATCCCGAAGATCCCGCTGAACCTGACCCTTCTGAAGTCCTGCGACATCGTCGGGGTGTTCTGGGGCGCGGCGGTGGCCCGCGATCCCAAGGGTCACGCCCAGAACGTCAAGGAACTGATGGCGCTCTACGCCGAGGGCAAGATCAAGCCGCACGTCTCCGAGCGCTTCCCGCTGGCCAAGGCCGGCGACGCCATCGCCCACCTCGCCAGCCGCAAGGCCATGGGCAAGGTGGTGGTCACGAACGACTAGGTGTTGGACTTCCGCCGCAGCTTGCTCAGGAAGTAGCGGACGTATTGGCGGACCTCGAAAGAGCGGTGGGTCAGGCGCAGCATCCTGTCCCGCCGCTTGGCGGTCATTGGCTCGAAGCTGGCCTTCGGTCCCAGGCTGAAGGTCTTGCCGGGCACGCCAAGGACGATGTTGGCCTCCAGCGGGGTGCGCTCCAGGCCAAAGGTCCGCACCGGCGTGCGGCAGGAGCGGCCGGACAGCAGGTAGGGCGCCTCGACCTCGACGCCGTCTCCGAACAGGTCGACCGCGAAGTCGTACGCGGCCAGATCCGGGACCAGGCGGCTCAGCACCGTCGGAAGGATCTCCAGTCGGCGGTCGTAGCGGGCCAGGCTGTCGGCCATTGGCAGGAAGGTCCAGTCGCGGGGCGCGCGCTGGATCACCCGGTCGAACCGGGCCTCATTGGTCGAGGCGACGCTGGCCCGAGGGAAAAGGCAGGGCTGGTTCGCCAGGCCCGTGGCCAGCAGGCTGGCGGCCTGGTCGGGCGTCACGACGACCCCGGGACCGGGATCGACGGCCGCGAAGACCGCGTCGCCGACGTCATCCAGCGGCATGAACGGCGGCCGGCCGGCGGGCGAGCGAAGCGCGAACAGCGACGCTGCCGCTGCGCCGTGATCGGCCGCCGCCGCGGCGCGGGCATAGGCCAGGGTGACGGCGGTGAGGCGCACGTCCGACTCGACCACGAGAGCCGGCGCGCCGCCTTCCACGATCCGGGCCAGGACGGCGGGCGACAGCAGCGGCGCGGTGGAGTCCGTCGCCAAGGAGGCGTGTCGAGAGGCCAGGGCCGTCGTCAGCGACGGCGGACCGACGAGGATCACATCGCCGGCCTCGATCGGGGGCAGGCCGGCGAGATCGGCCTTCAGCGCGTCGATCGAGCGATCGGCCTTGAAGCGAACGTAGAGCGACAGCCGCATCCTAGCGCGCCGCCATCGCGGCGACCCGCTGAGCCCTGCCGATCGCCAGTTCGGTCTGGATAGGCTTGAGCGCCTGGAAGACGAAACGGCTCAGCACGCCGTGATCGTGCGTCGCCCGGATCAGGTCCAGGCGGCGCAGGGGCGTCATGGGACCGAAAGCCGCCTTCGGTCCCAGGCTAAAGAACTTGCCCGGCGCGCCGTCCAGCACGTCGTTGGCCGGGGTCGACCCGGTGCGCAGGCCGAAGCGCCGCAGCGGTCGCCGACAGGGTCGGGACGACAGCAGAAGCGGCTTGTTCAGCACCTCGTCAGGCTTGGAGCCCATCAGGTCGACGTCGAAGTCGAAGGCGCGCAGGTCGGGGCTGAGGCGCTGCAGCATCTCGAGCCGAGGCTCGTAAAAGACGTCATAGAACGCCAGGGAGTCGTCGAGCGACTGCAAGCGCCAGCGCCGGCGGGCCGCCATGTCGATCGGCGTCTCGTAGATGCTGACCTGCCGCTTCATGTGCTCGCCCGGCTTGGCGGTGTTCGTGGTCAGGCCGATGCGGGGATAGACGAAGTAGCGTCCCGTCTGGGTCAGGTACTTGATGTAGTACTTTTTCCAGGAGCTGCGTCTCCAGGCCTCCAGTTGGCGCGGCAACTGGTCGGAGGTCCTGATCGGCGCGTCCTTGGCGTCGGCGTACCAGGCCCGGAAGGCGCTCCATTGCGCCGCGGTCCAGGCTTGTCCCCACGACGCGGCGACCTGCAGGAAATAGATGTCGGAACCGTCCGCGATCGGACGGAAGTCGAGATTGTCGAACTCGTTGATGAGGTAGTTGTAGAGCGCGATGCCGCCCACGCGGTCGTCGCCCGCGAAGAAGTTCATGGTCTGCAGCACGTAGTCGTAGGCCCCGGGGGCCGCCAGCAAGTCGTCTTCGAAGAGGATGACGCTGCCGTATTCCAGGGCCAGGTCGCCGCAGGACAGCACGTGTTCGCGCAGGCCCAGTCTGGCTGGGTGACGAATGATTCGCTTGGGACCGTGCGGCCAGACGAAGCCGTCGGCGGCTTCGGCGACCGCCGCGAGCCCGGAATAGTCGAGGCTGATGACCAGAGGCGTGCCGGGCGGATAGGCGCCGGCCCGCAACGAGCACAGCAGGCGCAGGAGGGGCTCGGCCCGATCATAGCCGATGGCCACGACAGCGGGTTGGAAGGCCGCGCTCACCTCTGCCCGGCCTCGGTCAGGATGCTGTTCATGATCGCGCCGACCTCAAGCCCTTTGTAGAAGAGCGGCTGCCGCTCAAGCCCGCAGCCGCGCTGCAATAGTGGTCCGCCAGAGCGTGCAATTCTCATCATCATTACGCCACAACAAAGCACGAGGTCGAACGGCCGGAAAACGAAATCGGGTCAGATTTCCCTTTTGTCCATTATTTCAACGAGACGCTTCGGGAGTGTTTCGACGCCGACGAGTGCTTTGAAATGACGCGGACATCCACGAGGGCATGACGCCGTCGTTTGCAGGCCTTGCTTCTCTTAAAGGTGCTTCGGCGCTACAAGTCAAGCGCAAGTTTTGTAGTGTAATTTGAAATCAAAGATGTACCCATTCAATTGAGCGCGAATTGATCAGGTAAATGGAGAGGATTTATGCTCAATATTGTGAGTTAATTATCGTAAACTATCTGTCGTTACGTCTGGATAAGCATTCTTCTTAGCGAAGAAATTAGGGCTTCCAGCGCATCTTGCTCCCTTGACGCCAGGGGTGGCCAAGATGAACACTGTCGGGAGGAATGCGAGCTTGGCTCCGGAACCGCGCCGGTTCCGGTTGAATCGCAGGCCCGAGGAACGTGTCCGTCTGCTGGGCGGCGACATGGATTTCGTCCGCCCCGAAGAGGTCTTCCACTTCGTGGCCGGCAAGCTGGCGGCGCGCCAGAGCGCGATCATCGCCAACCACAATCTTCACAGCCTTTACCTGATCCGCAAGGACCCGAGGATCGCGGCCTTCTACAAGGCGTCCGCTCTGGTCGAGGTGGATTCCGCGCCGCTGATCCTCTGGGCCCGGGTGATGGGCAAGGCCAGCCGCCGGTTTCACCGCTGCACCTATCTCGACTGGCGCGACCAGTTCTGGGCGCTGGCGATCGAGAAGAACTGGAAGGTCTTCTTCGTCGGCGGCGCGCCCGGCGTGGCCGAGACGGCGGTCGAAGCCATCCATCGCGACTTTCCCCAGGCCCGGATCGCCACCCATCACGGCTATTTCGACGCCGCGCCCGGCAGCGCGGAGAACCAAGCGGTGGTCGAGGCGATCCAGGCCTATGGGCCCGACATCGTGCTGGTCGGCATGGGCATGCCGCGCCAGGAGATCTGGACGCTCGACAACCACGCCGCCTTCGGTACGGCGGTGACCTTCACGGTCGGCGGCGCGTTCGACTACGAGGCCGGCGTGCAGCAGGCTGCTCCGCGCTGGATGGGCCAGATGGGCGTCGAGTGGCTGTTTCGTCTGCTGGCCAATCCCCGCCGATTGTTCTCGCGCTACTGCGTGGAGCCCTGGTCGTTGATCGCGCCGGCTCTGGACGACGTCGTTCGCGCTTCCCGGCGCAAGGCGACGCCGCCGCCCGCGCGACCGGCGATGATCGAACCCCGGCAAGCGCCCGAGGCGGCCCCCGCTCAGGTGGTCTGGCGTCGATCGGCCTAAACCGCCTCTAGCCAAGGTCGTCCCGCTCCGCGAATATGAACGTTGATCACCGACCCGTCAGAGGTCGGGCAACGGGAAGGGACACCAGCATGGTCGGACGTCTGGACGGCAAGGTCGCCGTCATCACCGGAGGTTGCTCGGGCATCGGCCTGGGCGCGGTCGAGCTCTTCGTCGCCGAGGGGGCCAGCGTCATCGCCGCCGACCTTCAGGCCGAAAAGGGCGAGATGCTGGAGAAGCGCTTTCCGGATCGGGTCCGCTTCGCCAAGTGCGACGTCACGATCGAAGCCGAGATCGCCGCCGCCGTGGGCCTGGCCAAGAGCGCGTTCGGCGGCCTCGACATTCTCTTCAACAACGCCGGCCATGGCGGTACGCCGCTGGGCGTGCCCGACATGAGCGCCGAGAGCTGGGACCAGACCTTCGCCCTACTGCTGCGCGGACCTGTCCTGGGCATGAAGCACGCGACACCGCTGATGCTGGAGCGCGGCGGCGGCTCGATCATCAACACCGCCTCGATCGCCGGCCTGCAGGCGGGCTTCGGGCCGCTGGCCTATTCGACGGCCAAGGCGGCGGTGATCCATATGAGCCGCTGCGCCGCGGCCGAGCTGTCGACCCAGAAGATCCGCGTCAACGCCATCTGTCCGGGCCTGATCGCCACCTCGATCTTCGGCGCCTCGATGGGTCTGCCGCGCGAGGTCGCCGACCAGATGGCCGCCCGCATCGCCGAAGTGGGTCCCAAGATCCAGCCGGTGCCCAAGGCCGGCCTGCCCGAGGACATCGCCCGTGCGGCGCTGTACCTGGCCAGCGACGACTCCGAGTTCGTCACCGGAACGCACATCGTGGTCGACGGCGGCATCACCGTGGGCGGGCGCAGCAGCTGGGACCGGAACGCGCCGTCGCCGATCCTGTCGGCCATGGGCATCACGCCGGAGCAGGCCGAGCAGATGCGGGCGATGATGGCCTCGGGCGGCGCGGCCGGGTGAGCGCCGTCGCGCTTACGCCCAACCTGCGCGGCGCGCTGTGGATGCTGGCCTCGGCCATCGGCTTCACGGCCATGACCACGCTGATCAAGTATCTTGGACCGGGCTATCCGGCCGCCCTGCAGACCTTCTATCGACAGTTGGCCGGCGTGATCGTGCTGCTGCCGATGATGGCCCGCGACTGGCGAGGAACATTTTATACGACGCGGCCCGGCATCCTGATCTTCCGCTCCAGCGCCGGGGTGCTGGCGATGATCCTGGGTTTCTACGCCTATCAGGCCCTGCCCCTGGCCGACGCCAACGCGCTGTCGTTCACCCGCACCCTGTGGCTGGTGCCGCTGGCCGGCCTGGTGCTGCGCGAACCGATCGGTCCGTTGCGGATCGGCGCGGCGCTGGTCGGGTTCGTGGGCGTGCTGATCATGTTGCGCCCCGGATCTGCGGGCGGCGCGAGTTGGCTGGGTTGGCCGCAGGCGGCGGCCTTGGCCTCGGCCTTGCTGTTCGCCCTGACCATCACCGGCATGAAGGTGATGACCCGCGACCACAGCCCCTTCACCCTGTTGGTCTATGCGGCGGTGCTGGGCCTGGTGTTCGCGATTCCGCCGGCCCTGTTCGTCTGGCGCTGGCCCAGCCTGCCCGATCTTGGCCTGCTGGCGGCGATGGGTGTGATCGGCACCCTGACCCAGGGGGCGTACATCAAGGGAATGCAGTCGGGCGAAGCGGCCGTGATGGCGCCGATCGACTACATCCGCCTGGTGTTCGCCGTGGCGGCCGGCTTCCTGCTGTTCCACGAGGTTCCGAGGGTGGCGACCCTGATCGGCGCCGGCGTCGTGGTGGCCTCGACCCTGTTCATCTCGCTGCGCGAGCATCAGCTGTCGCAGCGGGCGTTGCTGGAGAAGGCCGACCCTGCAGTCGGCGCCTGACTGTCTTTTGACTAAACCGGGGGTTTGGCCTTCACGCGGGTGCTTTTATGATGCGAGTTGTCGGACCGTGTTATAGGCCAGACCGTGGGTTGGGGTGCGCCAGAGCACGAGAGTGGAGTTCGCATGCCCCTTGAGAGTCCAGTGGTCGGCGAGTCGGGCGTTGTTGTCGCTCGAAGGTGCGTGTCGCCGCCGACGATCGATTTTCCCTCGGTGTCCCGCAGTCTTATCTCATTCCGTCTGAAGCGGGACCGCTTCTAGTGGCCGGCGGCAAGTCGGAAGGAGTGTCCCTCACCCGGCGCACCCTGGCCGCGCTGTTCGCGCCGGCCGCCGGCGGCGGCCTCTTGGCGGCCCAGGCCAGCGCCGAGGCCGCGGAGCCGGGCGGGCTGCAGCGGGCCCTGGCCGATCTGGGCGGCGCCCGGATCGAAAGTCTCGAGACCTATGCCCGGATCGCCGGGATCACCCTGGGGCGCGGCGACGACCAGCCGGCCTTCGACGCGGCGATCGCGGCGATGAAGACGGCGGGGCCGGCGGGTCTCTATGTCAGCGTGCCGCAAGGCCGCTATCGCCTGCGCCGTATCCGGCTGGGCAACCGTTCGGGGTTCTTCTGCGACCCCAAGACCGTGATCCTGGAACAGCTGCCGCCCCTCGATCCCGCCAAGCCGGAAGTCTTCGTTTCGCTGTCGGACCCGCTGGCGACCTTCTGGCTGTTCTATGGCTTCACGCTGAAGGGCGGCTGGACCTACGGACGGGCCGGCTACAGCGGCCGCAATGGCGAGCCTGGGCCGGAGTCCGATCCGTGGCTGTTCCGTCCCGTGGCTCAGGGCGCGCTCGGCGGCGAGCCGGAAGCCAGCGCCTATGTCGGCCAGACCGCGCTGCGGCTGCACTGCGCCTTCTCCGGCGACGCCGACCGTAAATATCGGGCCAACAGCCCCATTGGCTCGCAGAACCCGCGCGGCCGGGTCGGCGAGCTGGAGATAGAGGGTTTCGGCGGCGACGGCGCCAATTTCCAGGGCGCGGGCGTGCAGCTGTATGGTCCCATCCAGGTCTACCGGGTGGGTGGTCGCGGCCTCTATGTGAACGGCTACGACAGCAAGCTGTCCTTCATCGACGTCGGCGAGACGGGGCTGGAAGGCATCGTGCTGGGCCCCAACGGCTCGTCCAACACCATGGTCGCGTTCAAGGCCTGGTATTCGGGCGGGCGGCGGGTGGCGGGCCACACCTCGGCCCTGCGGATGGACCGCTGTTCCAGCGTCCAGCTGTTCGGCCAACTGCAGGACGCGTCGGGCACGATGATCTCGGCCTTCGCCTGCCGGGGCTGCGTGGCCATCATCAACATGGGCTATCAGGGCCGCATCGACAGCATGGACGACGACATCGCCGCCCTGGCGCTGGAAGGCGACGTCCGCAGCAACACCTTCATCATCAACGCCGCCATCGGGCCCTGGCCGGCCCATCCGTATCCGACGATCCGCAAGCTGCTGAAGTGCAAGGCCGACAGCGCCAAGCGCCGGCCGCGCCGCAACATCCTGATCTTCAACCACGAGGGTTGGCCGGACGACCGCGACGCCTGGAACCCCGCCTGGTTCGACGGGCCGATGGACGGCAACCTCGTCATCGCCAACGACCAGATGCGCCAGCCCGGCGAGTGGGTTCCCCGCGACGACGGCCGGATCGCCTTCGGGCTGTCCGAACCTGGCGGCCTGGGCATGACGGTCAGCGGCAAGGGCAGCGCCCAGCCGGGCCAGGTGGCCCTGGTCCATCACGACGTCGCCCGGATCGATCACTATGCCGACGGCGTCTACGTCAACGCCCTGACCGCGTCGCGCGCAGCCGTGTCGCTGGGCGTGCCGTTGCGACTGAAGAGCTATACCGTCGACACCGTGCCCAGCGCCTCGGCCGCCGGGGCGGGGGCGGCGATCTATGTGGTCGACGAGATCGGCGGCGCCCAGGGCGCGAAGTCGGACGGACAGGTCTGGCGCCGGGACACCGACCGGGCGGTCATCCAGAAGAGCAAGGGCGGGGCCGGCAATGGCGCTTGAGGAACGCGTGCGCCTCTATGAGGTGCTGATCCGTTTCGCGCCCGACGGCTCGCCGTCGGCGCTGCAGCGACGGATCGAGGAGGTGGTGCGCGACGGCGAGGTCCTGCACGCCACCGAACAGCTGGCCGAACCGCTCGATCCCCAGGCGATCAACGGCCTGATCGAGACGGGCCTGGCCCAGCTTCTGGCCGAGAACCTGCGACTGCGCGCCCTGCTGTCGCCGCAGCAGCGACGGGATTATGGTTTCGATGTCTGACGCGCCCGCGACGATCGTTTCCCGCGTATGGTCCGGATTGCGGCTGGGCGGCTGGCCGCTGCTGCTGGCGGTCGCGGCGTTCATCCTGTTCATGGCCGACGTCATCGGCCTGGCCACGCACGGCGGCCTCTTCGCCGAGGACGACGCCTATTATTACATCGTCACCGCGCGGAACATCGCCGCCACCGGCGCCAGCACCTTCGACGGTCAGTCGCTGACCAACGGCTATCATCCGCTGTGGATGATCGTGCTGGTGCTGCAGCAGCTGACCGTCGGCGGCTCGCTGTTCGTGACCTTCCTGATCGAGGCCGCGCTGCTGGCGGGCGCGCTCTATCTGATCCTGCGCCGCGCGCCGCGCGGTTCCGGCCTGGCCTGCGCGATCTATGCCGTGCCCTTCCTGCTGGTGGCCACCACCCTGGGCATGCGCGGCATGGAGTTCTCGCTGTTCGTCTTCGCCTTCGCGGCCCTTGTCTATCTGCTGGAGAAGGTTCGCGTCGAAGACGGCGCCGGCTGGATCGTCGGCCTGGCGGCGGCGGCGGCCATCGGGGCGCGGATCGACGCGGCGGTCTTCGTCGGGCCCCTGGTGTTGCTGGCGCCGATCCCCTGGAAGACCCGCATCCAGGCCCTGGCGGTGATGGCGGGCCTCGGCCTGGTCTACGGCGTCTTCAGCCTGGCCGTGTTCGGCGGCGTGACCCCGATCTCCAGCGCGGTCAAGTCGATGGGCGGCCTGCAGGTCAATCACGTCCTGCTGCAACAGATGGCGCACGTCTTCGCCGGACGCAGCATGAGCTCGCTCTACATCGTCACCATCCTGGCGCTCGCGGGATCACCGATCCTGTGGATCTTCTCGCGGCCGGGCTCGATGGGACGGGCGTTGGCCGCCGCCTCGACCCTGGGCGGCGCGGCCTTCGTCGCCAAGCTGGTCTTCGCGTCCTCGTGGGTGATCTGGCCCTGGTACAATTTCGCGGTCTTTCCGCCGCTTGCGGCCGGATTGTTCGTGGTCTGCGATCCGCTCGGACCGTGGGCCAGGCTATGGCCGGCCTATGAGCGCCTCGAGCAGGTCGCGGCCTTGGCGCTGGCGGCGGTGATCGTGGTCTTCGCGGGGCTTGGCCTGACGCGGCCGTTCCGCGTCGACGCCGGCTACAGCATCCTCAACGCCCGGGCGGCCGAGAAATTCGAGCCCATTCTGAAGGGCCAGAGGATTGGCATGGGCGATCGGGCGGGGTCGTTCGCCATGGCCTATCGCGGACCGGTCGTTCAGCTGGAAGGGCTGATGAACGACAAGGCCTATTTCAAGGCGTTGACGGCGGGCGGCGACGTGACCGGCCTGCTGTGCCGGCGTGGGGTCAAGTTCCTCGTCGACTACGAGCCCGAGATGGGGTCCTACGAGACCCTGCACATCGCGCTGCTGGGCGCGGCCGTCACTCAGGCCCCGGGTGCGACTGTGACGGTCCATCATCGCGACGAGGTGGCGCGACTGTCGGACGACGCGGTCCTCAACGCCAGCTTCACGGCCGGGGCGCCGGACACCACGCTCTATGTGTGGCGCCTGGCCTGCCCCAGGCCCTGAACGCCTACGACTTGGCGAACGTCAGGTAGCGGTGCCCGAACCAACTGGTGATCGTCGGCGCGACGATGGCCAGAGCGTGGCCGACCGCCTCGGGATAGAAGCGGAAGCCGATGGCCGGGAAGAAATGCTCGACCAGCCAGATCGACAGCAGCCAGGTCAGGGTCGCGCCGACCATGTTCACCAGGATGAAGTTGCGGATCTGGCGACCCAGCGGTGTCGGCGAGCCAGGAAAGACGAAGGCGCGAAACAGCACGAACGCCGTGACCATGCCGGTGACATAGGCGACGGCCACCGCCGCCGCGAACGGCATGATCAGGTTCCAGCCGAAGCGCGAACCCCAGTTCACAGCCGCCGCGACGCCCCCCAGCGCTAGGTAGCGCAGCACCTTCAGCAAGCCCGCCAGACGGGTGCTCTCGACGGCTTCGGTCACAGCTTGGTCTTGTGGAAGACGAAGGCCGGGACCAGTCGAATGATCAGCAGGATGAAGCGCCAGAACCACGGGGCGTAGACGACGGGTCCGCTCTTGACGCTGGCCTTCTCGATCACCGCCGCGATGGCGTCGGGCTTGGCCCACAACGGACCGCCCTTGGCGAGGTGGGCGGTCATCGGCGTGTCGATGAAGCCCGGCTTGACGATGACGGCGCGCGCGCCGCCGGCCGCCAGGCGGTGGGCCAGGCCCTGGGTCAAAACGGCCAGGCCGGCCTTGGCCGCGCCGTAGATGTAGTTCGACGCCCGTCCCCGGTCGCCGGCCACCGAGCCGATGGCGATCAGCACGCCGCTGTTCCGCTGTTCAAGATATTGCGCGGCGGCCAGCGCCCACAGGCCCGCCGAGGTGAAGTTGGTGTTCAGCTGGTCGCGGGCATAGGCGAGGTCGGTCGTCGCCCGGTCCTGGTCGGTCAGGGCGCCATAGGCGATCAGGACGATGTCCGCACCGCCGATCGCTTCGACCATTCTGGCCAGGTCTGCCGCCGGGTCGACGGCCGCGGCCAGGTCGGCGGGAAAGGCGGCCACGGCCGTCGCGCCGCGGGCCCGCAGGTCGTCGGCCAGGATGTTCAGCTCGTCCGCGCGCCTCGCGGCCAGGGCCAGCGACGCGCCTTGCGCGGCGAACCGCCGGGCCGTGGCGATGGCGACGGCGGACAGCGCGCCCAGGATGATGATCTTCTTGGTCATGCGCTGCGCTCCATGCGCGTCAGGAAATCGGATCCGCAGGCGGGATCACGGAAGGTGAGGAACCGTTCGAAGGCCGGAAAGCCCAGGTCGAGCATGTCGCGGGGCAAGCGGCCGTCCTTGGCCGGATAGAGCGCGCCGCCCACGGATCGCACCACAGCGTCCAGTCGAGACAGCAGATCCAGGGTCGGCTGGCCGCGATTGCGGAAGTCCAGCGCCAGGGTGTAGCCGGCGCGCGGGAACGACAGCAGTCCGGGCGAGACAAGGTCGCCGAAGGTCTTCAAGACCACCAGGGCCGAGCCGTCGCCGGACCGTCCGATGATCTCCAGCAGTTCGCGCATCGCTTCGGCGCCGCCCGCCTTCGGCACGACGCACTGATATTGGTAGAAGCCCGCCGAGCCATAGAGTCGGTTCCATTCCTCCAGCGCATCCAACTGGTGGAAGAAGCCGGAATAGTGGGTGGTGGTCACGCGCGGCTTCAACAGCTGAGCGGTCCGATAGAGCCGGTTGAACACGGCCAGGGACAGCGGATTGATCGCGAAATTGGGCGCCTCGAACGGAATGGTCCTGGCCTTGTCGCCGTGCGGTTTCAGCTCACCCGACGCGGCCCAGTCGGCGCGGGTGTAGACGCCCAGCCCCACCTTGGCGCCGCGTCGCGTGCAGTCGATCCAGGCCACCGTCTGCTCGCAGCGCTGCAGGCTGTCGGCGTTGAGTGCGAAGAAGTCGTCCAGCGAGCCCATCAGGAAGGTCTCGACGGTCAGGGACGACGAGGCGATCGGCGTCAGCCGCAGGGTGATGTCGAGGATCACGCCGGTCAGGCCAAGACCGCCGACGGTCGCGGCGAACAGCTCCGGCTCGCGGTCTGGGCCGATCTCTATCACGCCGCGATCGGAGCGCAGCAGGGTCAGGCCCTCGACCCAGCGGCCGAAGGTTCCGGCCCGGGTGTGGTTCTTGCCGTGCACGTCGTTGGCGACCGCGCCGCCCAGGGTCACGCGGCGCGTGCCCGGCGTCACCGGAACGAACCAGCCATGGGGTACGATCAGCTTCAGCAGGTCGGCCAGCGAAAGGCCGGCCTGAGCGCGGACCAGGCCCTTCGCGGGATCGAAGGCGATCACCCGGTCCAGCTGCGGCATGGCCAGCAAGCGGCCGTCCGACCAAAGGCCTGTGTCGCCATAGGAGCGCGCCAGACCGACCGCCAATCGAGGGCCGACGTCGTCCTTCGCCCAGGCCAGCACATCGCTCGCGAAGGCCGGACGGGCGACGGTCTGCGGACGCCGGAACACCCGGCCCCACGACCGGAAGCCGGCTTCCTCGTGGAAGGTCAGGCTCACAGGAAGATCGCCGCCATCAGGTTGAGGGCCAGGAAGCCGCCCAGCGCCAGGCTGACCTTGTCGCGCACCGCGAACACCACCGGATCGTCGTCCAGCACGCCCCGACCGCACAGCAGCCAGATGCGCCCCAGCCACAGCGCCAGCACGACCGGGAAGGTCCACATGAACTGCGGGGCGCGATAGAAGCCGGCGCGGAACGCCTCCTCGATCAGATACATGACCATCACGAAAACGGCCGCCGAGGCCAGGGAGACGCCAAGGGCCAGGACCAGGGGCTCGTCGGCCGCCAGATAGCCGCGGCCCGAAAGCTTGTCGCCGCCGCGCGCCTTCATCCGCTCGATCTCGGTCGAGCGCTTGGCGAACGACAGCGAGCTGAAGATGAACATCGAGAAGACCAGCAGCCACGCCGACCAGGCCACCTGGGCGCAGATCACGCCGATCGCCAGGCGCAGTGTGAAGAGGCTGGCCAGGATCACGACGTCGAGGATCGGCGTGCGCTTGAGGCCGAACGAATAGGCCAGGGTGGTGATCAGATAGATGCCGAGCATGCCGACGCCGGCCAGTCCGGCGGCGGCGTAGCCCAGAGCCAGACCGCCGATCAGTCCGACGGGAATGACGGCCAGTCCGGCGGCGATCGAGATCCTGCCGCTGGCGAACGCCCGCTCGCGCTTGGTCCAGTGCCGGCGATCCTCATTGAGATCCAGCAGGTCGTTGAGCACATAGGTCGCCGACGCCAGCACGCCCATGCCCAGGAAGCCGAGCAGGCACGCCGTCCAGGCGGCCATGTCCCCGCCGCGGCCGCCCAGCAGGATCGGCACGAAGATCAGGCTGTTCTTGGCCCATTGATGGAGACGAAGCGCCTTGATCCAGACGCGCGCGCTGGCCCCGCGATGCGGCAGCTCGGCGCTGGGCGTCTTCAGACGCGTCAGGCGCTTGCGCAGGCCAGGCGAGCCGCCGGCGAAGACGGCCTCGTCGGCGGCGGCCCAGACCGACAGGTCGGCGGCCGCGTCTCCGGCATAGGCGAAGCCATCGGGAAAGCGGTCGCGCAGCGCTTGGGCCTTGTTGCGGCCTTTCAGATTGACGGTTCCATCAGAGCCGATGATCTCGGTGACGAAGTCGAAGCGCGCCTTCAGGCCGCTCGCCAAGGCGCCGTCCGCGGCGGTGGCGATATGGACCGGACGGCCCAGGGCGGCCTGCTCGCGGGCATAGGCGACAACGTCCTCGCGCACCGGCAGCACCTCTATGTCGAGCGCCGTGGCCTCGGCCAGCTTGCGCTTGAGCACGGCGCGTCCCTTGAGCAGCCAGAAGATCAACGCGAAGACCCGCAAGGGGTGGTTCTTGATGAAGAGCAGCAGGGTCTCGGCCAGCAGATCGGTGGCGATCAGCGTTCCGTCGAGATCAAGGACGAGTGGTCGAGGCGTCGTGGAAGCCCGCCCGGCGAGCGACGCGGCGCCGCTCGGCTTGGTGCGATCCTCTGTTTCACTCACGCCGTCGCTCCCCGCTTCCGTCGAACTCGCCGACATCCTGTCCGCGATTACCCGCAATCCCTGCAAAAACTTATAAGATCGTCACGTCATAGATGAAATTGTACCGTCACGGGTCGCTTTCGGACGTAAGTGGTCGAGGTCGCTCCAACAGCGTTAAGCGCTCACGACGACATCCCGTCAGGACGCGAAGCCTGTCGGCGTTGGTTGTAAGCCTCCGCTCTCCATGTAAAACCATTGAAACTGGACGCAGGCGGGCGGGCTGACGTTTTATGAATTATGATCGGGCAGTCGTTCTCGGCGCCAGCGGGTTTATTGGAACTCGCCTGGTCGGCGCGCTGGTGGCGCGTGGAGCCCGGGACGTGCGCGCGGTCGACATCCTGCCGCCTCGACGCCGGCTCGATGGCGTGAGCTATCACACGCTGGATGTGCGCGAGCCGCTCTCCGCCGAGATCGGTCGGGACGCTTCGATCCTCTACAATTTCGCGGCCGTGCACCGCACGCCGGGCTACCCCGCCGACGAGTATTACGAGACCAACGTCGCCGGCGCGCTGAACGCCGCGCGTCTGGCGGACGAGTGCGGGATCAAGACCATCGTCTTCACCAGCTCCATCTCCGTTTACGGCCCTTCGGAGGCGGCGGTCGACGAAGCCTCGCCGCTGCGGCCGGTTTCGGCCTATGGCCGGTCGAAGCGACTCGCTGAAGGGGTCCACGAACAATGGCTGGCCCAGGGCGAGGGGCGGCGTTTGGTGATCACCCGCCCAGGCGTGGTCTTCGGTCCGGGCGAGGGCGGCAATTATACGCAGTTGGCCAAGGCGCTGGGGCGCGGCTACTTCCTCTATCCAGGACGCCGCGACGCCATCAAGAGCGGCGGCTATGTCGACGAGCTCCTGGCCACCTTCGATTTCGCGCTGGAGCGGGCCGATCCGCTGGCGCGCTACAACTTCGCCTATCCGCAGTTCAGCACCACCGAGGACATCGTCGCGGCTTTCGGCCGCGTGACCGGCAAGCGCTTCGCGCCGCCGACCATGCCCCTGACGCCGCTGCTGATGGCCGCGGGCGTTTTCGAAATCGCCGATGTTTTGGGCTTCAAGAACTGGATTCATCGCGACCGCGTGCGCAAACTGGTGCAGTCCACCAAGGTCGAGCCAGGGTGGTTGAAGGCGCACGCGTATGCGTTCTCGACCGACTTGGATCAGGCGCTGGCGCTCTGGCGCGACGAAACCCACGGTCGGTTTGTCTGAGTACGAAGTGAGGATTGAGCCGATGGCGAGCGACATGGAAGCGGCCCGAAAATCACGCTGGCTTGGCCTGCAATCGGCTCAACGGGTCACGGAGCAGTTCTCGGAGGTGCTCCGTCGCCATGGCCTGATGGCGTTCTTCACGCTGCAGGTGATCGGTCTGACCTTCCTGCAGAAGTTCGCCCTGCAGTTCGACGTCTCGATCTTCGGCATATACCTGTCGGTCGGCGCGGTTCAGGTCACGTTGTTTACGTTCTATCTCGGCATCCTCGGGCTCTTCGCCTTCGCGCGGCCCAGGGTCGACCTGACGCGACTCGTGCTGTTTTCCATCCTGCTGCTGACGGTCGTGATCAGTCTGTCTGTGCAGAGAGACATCTATTCGCCGTCCAGCGTGCTGCTGATGGTGGCCTGCTATCTGCCGTTCATCCTGGTGGTGGACGTCAACGTCGTGACCTATCGGCGGATGCTGAATGTCTATCTGAACGTGATGATTATCTTCGGATTTATCGTCTTGGTTCAGCAAGCGTCACAAATGATCTGGACGTGGCGGGTTTGGCCCAATCTCGACCTCCTGGTTCATCCTGATTTTCTGCTGCCAAGTTTCAACTATATCCAACCAATTACGCGTACATCACTGCTGATGAAGCCGAGTGGAATTTTCTTTCTAGAGGTTTCCACCATCTCACAGTTTATCGGCGTAGCCTTTGCGCTTGAGATGATCTATTTTCGACGCGTTTTCCGCTTGGCTTTTTACGTGGTTGCTCTGCTCGCTACGTTCGCCGGAACTGGGCCCATGCTTCTGGCCATGTGTGCTCCAGTTCTCTTGCTGAAGTTAAATCTCCGATCTTTTTTCGTTGTCCTTGTGATCTTTTTCGCAGGTTACATCGCGGCTAACCAATTGCATTGGTATCAACAAGTGCAGGGCCGATTGGGGGAATACGAGCAGTCCGGATCGAGCGCCTATTTGCGTTTCGTAGATCCCTTCATCGACATGCAAGATGCTTTATCAAAGCCCAGCGGGGTCTTTACGGGCATCGGACCCGGAAATACCAAAAAGACCGATGGCACCGTGTCGTGGGCTGCGACGAAAGTTCTGGTCGAGTACGGACTTCTCACCCTCATCGCCTTTTCGGCGCTCGTTGTTTTCACGCTCTTTAAGGGCACGCCAAGCAAGCGCATGGCCTTTACGTTGCTTGTCTTTTTCAATTTCATGGGTGGTGGAATTGTCATTCCCATCTACCCGGTGATGATCTTTATTTTTGGCGGATTGTTTCGAGTGACGGGGCCGAGCGCTGCTCAGGCGGCGCGAGGATTGGGCAATCTCGAGGCTGATGCGTGGGTCATTGGAAAGAGGAAGATTCCAGGACCGCGCATGCCTTGGGATGGCGCCAAGCCGGATCAGGCCTCGGCCTGATCGGGCCTCGAAACATGAGGCGCCGCAGAATCCGGAGCGATCGACGGTCGGGATTTCAGAAGGTGATTGTCTAATCAGAAGACCGGACAAACTGTTGACTGAGTTAGCCACGATGGACGGGCCCAAGTAAGCATCAAGGATGCTCGCGCCTAACGCCAAACAGCGTCGCCGATCTTGAGGTGTTCGACGACGTCGTGGCTACGTTCCATCAATCAATCGCGACCGAAAGTGGAACGCTCAGGGCCGTTCAACGCGCCCATACAATCCGCGATTCAAGACGGTTGCCTTAAGAGATATAGATCATTGGGCTTGCCAATTCATTTGGCCCGCGAGTGTAGCGATAAAGAAAAAAGGGCCGTGCTGTGGAGCACGGCCCTTTTGGTTTTCGACTCGATAGAACCTCTATTCGAGGTAGTACTTCTTGAAGTCCTTGTTGTAGTAGGCCTGATAGCCGTAGGCGTACGATCGGGCGGCCATGTTGACCTGGGTCAGCGCCACGCCGTTGATCGGCGCGTTGACGGCTTCCAGTTCGTGGATCGCGGCGCGAACGGCGCGCAGCGGCGTCGAGCGCCAGCGGACCAGCAGCGCCAGGGCGTCGACCTTCTGGGCCAAGACGCGCGTATCGACCACCGGCAGAATGGGCGGCGTATCCAGGATGATCAGGTCGAAGCGGGCCTTCAGGTCTTCCAGGAACTTGTCCATGGCAGGCGACGCGAAAGGCGACTGCGCCAAGTGGGCGTTCCTGGCGAGCGGGATTACGAACGCGCCGCTCTTCTCGTCCAGGATCAGGGCCTGTTCGATCGTCGCCTTGCCTTCGAGGATCTCGATCAGGCCGAACTGGGGCTCTTCATTGAACAGCACGTTCAGCGACCGGCGACGCAGGTCGCAGTCGACCAGAACGACCTTGGTGCCGCCCATGGCCAGGACCCGGGTCAGACAGATCGAGGTCGTCGTCTTGCCTTCTTCCGGAACCGGCGAGGTCAGAGCCAGCGTACGAACGGTCGCGCCGCCGCTGCCATAGACCAATGCGGTGCCCAGACCCCGGAAGGCCTCGGCGAAGCTGGAGAGCGGGTGGGCCAGGATGGCTTCTTGCGGGTTGCGGGTCGTCGGCTTGGTGATCGACGACACCACGGTTGGGATGGCGCCCAGGAAGGGCAGGCCCAGCTTGCCCTCGATTTCGTCCATCGAGGTCAGCTTGGCGTTCCATTGCTCGGCGATGAACGCCGCCACGACGCCCAGACCCAGGCCTGCCAGTACGCCCAGCAGCAGGTTCAGCATCTTGTTGGGCGAGCTAGGCTTAGCCGGCGGGGTCGCCGCCGAATCCACGCGCGAGTCGGCCTGGGTAACGGCCTGCTGCGCGGCGGTTTCCTTAACCCGGGTCAGCACGGTCTGATACAGCGAGCGGGCGGCTTCGGCGTTGCGCTCGAGTTCGCCGAGCTTGACCGAAGCGGCGTTACCGCTGGCCAGGGTGCCGCGCGCGTTGGACAGGCTGCCTTCGATCGACGCCGTGGCGCCGCGCGCGACTTCCGTCTGGGCCGACAGGTTCGACATGATCCGGTTGATTTCAGCCTGAATCTGACGGTCGATGTCAGTCAACTGCAGTTGGGCGTTCTTCAGGTCCGGGTGCATCGGGCCGTAGCGGCCCTGCAGGTCGGCCACGCGACGGCTGACCTCGGCGCGCTGGCGGCGCAGCTCGGTGATGGTCTGCGAACCCAGGGCCTCGCCAACGTCTTCACCGTTCGACCCGCTGCGCAGCTGACGCTGGGCGGCGCGATAGCGGGCGACCTTTTCGGCTTCGGCCGCGCGGGCCGTCGCCAGTTGCTGGTTGAGAGCGGAAATTTCCTGCTGGGTCAGCATGCCACCGCCGGCGTCCGAACCGAGCAGGTTGTTGGCCGCCTTGTATTGTTGGACGGCGATCTCGGCCGCTTCCAGCTTCTGGCGCATGTCGTCGATCTGGGCGTTCAGCAGGACGTTGGAGTCGCGCGACGAGCCCAGCTTCACGTCGACCTGGCGGGCGATATAGGCTTCGGCAAAGGCGTTGGCGATGCGCGCGGCCTTGCTCGGGCTGGCGTTGGTGTAGCTGACGCTGAGCAGCAGAGTGAGGCCGACGCGGCGCACCTTGAGGTTGCTGACGACCCTGTCGACCAGGGCGTCATGCGCCAGGGCCGGGTCGCTTATCTTCTTGCTAGGTGCGAATTCCGGATCCTGGTCGAGCTTGAGGTTCTTGATCACGGCGTCTGCCGTGGCCGGCGAGCGCAGCACTTCGACCTGTGTGTCGACCGCCTGGTTGCGGGCGACATCGTCATTGCCCGCCGTGTTGTTATCTCGCCCCACTTCAGACTTGCGCGGCGCATAGAAGACGGTCGCGGTGGAGGTGTATTGAGGGGTCTGGCTCCAGGTGAACGCGATATCCGCGATCAGGACGACCGCCGCGACGCCAAGCACGAGCGGAATATGTCTGACATAGCGCGCCGCCAAGCCCGACAGGTCGAGTCCCCTACTGGAAGCGCCGACCGTTTGTCCGCCTACATTCGTGTCAACCATTGACGCTCCAACCGCTTGATTTTCCGAAGCCCGGCGATAAGTGCGCCCGGCTTTAGCCGCCCAACGTAATCTGCTGCAACGTCCTCTACATTAGCCGTACGACCTAATGAAGACTTTTCGCCCCCTGAGAGGCGCGTCAACCATAATGAATAGCAAAGTGACGGCATTTGTCCCCAAGTGGGACGCACGGGCGCCTTGTGATCGAGGATTCTGCTTGGAAGGCGGGGTCCTTGCCGCGCCAAGGTCGGGTGATATTCTATAGAACTGCTCGCGGCATGCGGGTTGTCGCGGGCATCGCGACGGGGATGGATCGGGGAAGGGCGCTTTTAGTGTTTGGGATTGGAAAGCGCCGGCCACAGCCTCCATCGCGTCCGGTGGCGCGCGTCAGGCAGACGGCGGCGCGCCAGCCCAGCATTTCCGGTGTGGTCTACGCAGTCGGCGACGTGCACGGACGGCGCGATCTCTTCGACGGCCTGTTGCGGACGATCCGTCGGGACGTCGAGGCGAACGGATCGGACGCCCGGCCGACAGTGGTGCTGTTGGGCGATCTGGTCGATCGGGGCCCAGAGTCGGCGGGCTGCGTCGAGCGGGCGATCAGCCTTGAGGCCGAGGGCTGGTGCGACGTGGTCGCCTTGAAGGGCAACCATGAGGAAGCGCTGTTGCTCTTCCTGGACGATGTCGAGATCGGCCCGCAATGGATGCAGCACGGCGGCGGGACGACGTTGCAATCCTACGGCCTGGACTTGGCCGGATCGGGTCTGGCCAAGGGATGGTCGGGCGTGCAGTCGGCGTTCCGGACCGCCTTGCCGGCGTCGCACCACGCCTTCCTGAGCGCGATGCGGTTGAGTTATGCCCGCGACGACTACGTCTTCGTGCATGCGGGCGTCAGGCCTGGCGTGAAGCTCGAAGACCAGACTGAAGAAGACCTTTTGTGGATCCGGGAAGCGTTCCTCAACGCCAGTGAGCCCTATCCCGGCAAGGTCGTGGTCCATGGCCACACGCCCACCGCCGGACCGGAGCTGAAGCGTTCGCGCATCGGCGTCGACACCGGGGCCTATGCCTCGGGAATATTGACGGCGGTCCGACTTAGGGGTTCCGAAAGAATGATCCTGCAGGCTCGGACCTGAATTCGCCCGTTTCGAGTGCGCCATGAGGTGTTTCGGGCGGCACTTGCCGAGATCCGGATATCTGCCGGACATCTTTGCATGTATCTAGCTCGCGCCAGACAACCCTCGTAACCGGAACGTTTCGATGAATGCCAGCACGTCGGTCGTGGATCGCGAACGCGAATACCACAATCAACGCTTCGCCGAGGAAACCCGGGTCGCGCAGGAAAAGTACTATTTCGCGCTGCGCGCCTGTGACGACCGTTACGAGAAGCTGGTCGTCGAACATTCACGGGACGCCGTCGTGCTCGACTACGGTTGCGCCAAGGGCGACTGGGCGCTGCGCATCGCGCCGTTCGCCAAGAAAGTGCACGGCATCGACATCTCGGACGTGGCCATCGACGCGGCGCGGGCCGACGCAGCCGCCCAAGGGCTGGACAACGCCCTGTTCGACACGATGGACGCCCACAACATGACCTTCGAGGACGGCGCGTTCGACTTCGTCTTCGGTCATGGCATCATTCACCACCTCGACACCCGCAAGTCGCTGGAAGAAGTGTCGCGCGTGCTGAAGCCGGGCGGCGTCGCCGTCTTCGCCGAGCCTCTCGGCTATAATCCGATCATCAATCTTTATCGCGCCGCCACGCCGGGCGCGCGAACCATCGACGAGCACCCGCTGGTGAGCGCCGACTACAAGATCGCCGACGAGCTGTTCCAGAAGAACGACTGGGAGTTCCACGCCCTGACGTCGCTGGCCTCCGTGCCCTTCCGCAACTCCGGTTTCGGCGAGCGGCTGTACGACTGGACGACGAAGCTCGATCGGGCCCTGTTCAGAATTCCGGGCATGCGCTGGCAGGCCTGGTCGACGCTGATGGTGCTGACGAAGTAGGCGCCGCGCGGGCTATTGGTCTGGGAACAGCCGGGCCCAGACCTTGCGCAACGCCGGCAGGATCAAACTCGGGCCCGCGAAAACCCCGATCGCCGATCCGACGATCGCGCCGAGCAGCAGGGCCAGTTCGGGAGTCATGTCGGACTCAGTATGAGCCGGAGCGCATGAGAACCGCCGGGATCGTGCGCATCATGATCCACAGGTTCAGGATCACGGAGCGCTTGCTGACATAGAGAATGTCGAGCGCGACGCGGCGGCGGTACGAGATGTCGCTGCGCCCGCTCACCTGCCACAGCCCCGATATGCCCGGCTTCACCGAAATATAGTGCCGGAACCAGCGGTCATAACGCGGGATCTCAGCGTCAACGATCGGCCTCGGGCCGATCAGGCTCATCTCGCCGCGCAGCACGTTCAGCAACTGCGGCAGCTCGTCGATGCTGGATACGCGCAGGAAGCGGCCCAGGGGTGTCGTGCGCGGATCGTCTCTCAGCTTGTGATCGCGTTGCCACTCTTGGTAGGCGGCCGGATCGGCGTCGAGAACGGCCTGCAGCCGACGTTCTGAATCGACCAGCATGCTGCGGAACTTGAGGCACTTGAACGCGTGGCCGCCGAAGCCGACACGCGTCTGGCCGAACAGGACGGGGCCCCCGTCCTGGAGCTTCACCGCGATCGCCGTGGCGACCAGGACGGGCAGGAAGAACACCAGGGCGGCCAGCGCGCCGACGATGTCCAGCACCCGACAGGCGTCCAGCGGCGCGCGAGAGGAAGATTTGGTGACAGCCGCCGAGGTGCTGGCGAACATGGGCGCCGTCCGAGTTGTCTCGCTTTGGTACACGAACGCTCCTAGGCGATAAGCATTCCATTTACTATGCGAAATTCGCGCCCACAAATTTTCGTTGCCAGGAAGAGTCATGTTTTGATTCAGGCGAGGCGAAATGAGTCCTCCGAATCTTGTGGTTAATATTTTGAGACTCTGGGAAACCCCAGCTTCACCATTCCCGATGACGATTTATTAGGGCGTTATATGACAATGCTTCCCTGCACGTTGGTGCGGGGCAGAATGATGCTGAAGGCGAACATCGTCGCGAAGAGCGACCAACTCCAGGACGAGCCGCGCGTGACCGTCGTCACCCTGCGCGCCGCGACCGCGCGTGACGTCGCGACGCCCAGCCCCGCCCGCCTGATGCAAGGCGCGCTGGACGCCGCCCTGGCGGTTCAACCCCGTTGGTCGGCCCGTCGTCGTCTGGCCTGCATGGTCGGCGCCTCGCTGGCCTGCTGGACGGTCATTGCGATGATTGTCGGCGCGCTGCTCTAGCAAAACCGTTTCAGTTGCCGGAAAGTTTGCCAAGCGCTTCGTCTCGACCTATGCGGGGCGAGCGGTCCTTCGCCCTTCGTGGCGGGACGGTTGGTGAGATCGAGGCATACACATGACAGCTGGCAGTGTCGCCATGGGCGGAACCAGCGCGCGCGCTGCGTCGACCAAGGCCGTCAGCACCCTGACGGGCGCCATCATGGGCGTCTGGATCGGGATCATCCCCTTTCTTGACCTGGCGAACCGACCCAAGATCGGCATCGGCATCAAGGCCTTCAGCATGTCGCGCGAAGTCTCGCCGGCGCTGGCGGCCGCCCTGCTGATGGTGGTTCTGGCGGGCATCATCGCGCCGCTCGTCGCGGCGTTCGGCAGCAGCCTGGATTTCCGTCGCGCCAAGTATTTCGTCCTCGGCATTGTGGGTGTGTGCCTGTCGATCCCGCTGAGCTATCTGGCGCTCTACGACCTGCGAGACGCGGCCTATGTGGCCATCGTCTTCTACGTCTTCCTCTGCATGATCCTGCTGATCTCGACGGACGTCGACAGCAACGTTCTTCTGCGGTCGTTCTTCACCTCGCTGGTCATCGTCAACTGCGTGTCGATGATCACCGTACTGATAGACCACGACTTCGCGTGGGGGCGCCTGATGGGGAGAACCGCGCCCAACTACTGGGGTGCCATCGCCCAGACGACCTTGATCATCGTCATTGGCTTGCGCGGCTGGCTGCTGCGCGCCTTCGCGGTCGGTCTCAGCCTTTATGTCCTGAGCTGCACGCAGTCCCGGGGTTCGATGCTGGCCCTGGTGGTCGCCTATTCCGCAGTCGCCGGCGTCCTGTTCGTCGCGATCCGCGGCAAGGCCTGGCTCTGGCTGGCCATCGGCCTGGCCGTTCTGGTGGTGGCGATCCTCAGCGGCGATTATGTCGCCAATGACCTGATGATGTTGTCGGACCCCCTGCGCGGCGTCGGCTCGGGCGCGACGGGCCGCGCCCACGCCTGGATCGAAACCTGGAACTTGTTCGTCGCCCATCCTTGGGTCGGAGTCGGCTATCGCCAGCACGAACAGTACCTGCTGTCGGACTCCTCGGCGCACAACGGCTATCTGGCGACCCTGGCCGAGACCGGCATCATCGGCTTCATCGGCTATGTCATCTTCATCTTCGGGGCGCTGGGCATGGCCTGCGCCAAGGCGCTGCGGACGCCGACAGGTCCGAAGATCGCCTGCATGGCCTTCATCCTGGCCTACATCTTCACCGGCCTGGTCGAGCGCGTGGGCCTCAACACCGGCAACGTCTATTCCCTGGTGCTGATCGTGACCGCCGCCTTGGCCTGGCGCATCGACGGCGAGGCCGCGCCTGCCGCCGCCCGCATAGCGCCGGTGAACACCCGCCGGGCGATCGCCGGCTAGTTCGGCGACGCAGCACGGCGCCAGCGCTGCACGATGATCCGCTCGTAGTCGCGCCGGTCGACCAGGGTGCGTCCCGCGATCGCCTGGGGCGGCGGCGGCGAGGCGGGCATCGCGCCCGACACCACGAACAGGTCGCCCTGGGGATCGGGCCAGGCCTCGCCCTCATCCAGCAGAACGGCCTTGGCGCCCTTCACGTCGTGGGGTTGGCGAGCCGGGGTCATGATGGCGCTGACGCCGCTCGGCAGGCGCGTGAGCACGGGCTGCCAGCGCGCGCTTTCCGTCTGCTCGCGCAGCGGATCGCCCCAGTCGGGACCGTTCAGGTCGCGCATCATCGTCCAGAACACCAGGGCTTCGTTCATGGCGATCGCCTGCCCGGGCCTGGCCTGGGCCAGCAGCTGGTCCGCCGCCGGACGGAAGCCGTCGCCCTTCGGACGCCAGCCGGGATCGGCGACCGCGAAGACCAGCCACGCGGCGGCCACGCCCGCGACCGCCATTCGCATGGTTCGGCCGCGCCGATCCGGGTCGAGGTGCGCGGCCAGGGCCAGGCCCAGCATCATCAGCGGCAGCATCGGAACGAAGATGCGCTCCAGCCAGACAGGTCTGACGGTGTAGCTGACCAGGGCCGCGACCAGCAGCGGCGTGAAGACCAGACAGGCGATCTGCAGGCGAGATCTGGGCGCCGACAGACCGATCAGCAGCAGGACCAGGAAGGCCAGCCCGAATAGTGCGTGCGCGCCGTCGGGTCTTGGCGATCCTGTCGACAGGAAGGTCCAGGTCGCCGCCAGCTCCGCCGGCGTCGGCATGCCGACGTGCGGGACCTTGTGAATGGCCCCCACCGCCAGGGCCGGAACCGAAAGGACGAGGACCGCGGCCTCAAGTCCGATCCAGTGGGCGATCCGACGGAAATCCCGCTCCAGCAGGAGCCGGACGCCGCCATAGACGACGCAGCCCGACAGCATCAGCAGGCCGACGGCGTGCGAATAGGTGACCAGGATCTGGGTCGCGACCAGCCAGGCCGCGCTTTTGATCGACGGCGACTTCAGCCATTGCTCCACCGCGTCCCAGGTCAGGATCATCAGGAAGGCGATGAAGGAATACATCCGCACCTGGTCGGCATAGGCCAGCACGGCGGGTGACACGGCCAGCAGCATCGCGGCCCACAGGCCCACCGAAAAACCGTACCAGCGCGTGGCTGTCGCTAGCAGCAGGGCCACCGCCGCCACACTCCAGAAGATCGAGTTCGCCGCCAGCCAGGCGTCGCTGTGTCCGAGCGCGCCCCAGACGCTCAGCTGGAGGTAATAGAGCGGCGGGTGAACATCGAAGCGCAGGATCGTCAGCAGCGTCTTGAACGGTCCGTGAGTGGTGAACTCGGCCGACAGCAATTCGTCCAGCCACAGGGCGCGGTGGGGCAGGGCGACCAGTCGCAGGACCAGGGCGAACACGACGACCCCGGCGGCGCCGATCAGGCGTGGCTGGGTCCAACGCATTTCCTGCGATGACTGCATCTCGAGGCTCCCGACTGCGGCTATCCGCGAGCGGCGCCATGGCGGACTCTAGTCTTTCCTCGAAGGCAAATGCTAGCACAGCCTTGGCGCTCGCCCGCGTCTGCCTGGACGGAAACCACCTCATGCGCATGTCGTCGATCATCGATCCGATTTCGGGCGAGCCGTGCGCCGTCTCGCGCCTGGCCCTGGGCCTCAGCCGTGTCGGTTCGTTCGGCAATTCCGCTACGCCCGCGCAATCGCGGGCCCTGATCGGAGCGGCGCTCGACCTGGGGGTCAATGTCTTCGACACGGCCGACATCTATGGCCAGGGCGACAGCGAGCGTGAACTGGGCCGGGCGCTGAAGTCGCGGCGAGACCAGGCGTTCGTGGTCACGAAGTTCGGCAAGACCTTTTCATGGAAGATGCGGGTGGCGCGCCCGCTGAAGCCGATCCTCAAGCCCTTGCTCGCCCTGCGCGGCGGGGGCGGCGCCGTGACGGCCCAGCGCGAAGGCGTCATGCGCGAGGACTTCTCGGCCGCCCACCTTCGGACGGCGATGGAGGCTTCGCTGCGCCGGCTCGGCCTGGACCATGTCGACGCGGTCCTTTTACACGGCCCGGCGGTCGGTGTTTACGCCGATCCCGCCGTCCGCGATCTGCTGCCGACATTAAGAGCTGAAGGAAAGGCGCGACATTTTGGCGCTTCCTGCGACCATTGGGACGAGATCGAAGCCGCACTGACACTGTCGGAACTGACGATCCTGCAGCTGCCCTACGACCTGATCGAGCGGCTTTCGGCCGATCCCCTCGCCGAGGCGGTCGCTCGACGGAACATCGCGATCATGGCTCGAGAGGTTATCCGGCTCCAGCCGGCGCTGCCGCCGGTGGCCGCCGTCGCGGCCGCCAACGCCCGTCCCGAGGTCGCCACGGTGATCGCCGGAACGGGCCGTCTCGATCACCTGGCCGAACTGGCCAAGGTCTGCGGCTGACGCCCGCGATCGGGGCAAGTTTCTGAAAGATATGAACTAAAATCACTTGGTCGCCGATCTCGCCGCGCTGGCGTTCGGTGAGCGACCGATTTCCGCGTGGCTATTTGGCCTGCAGAGCCTTGGCTCGGATGGCCGTTTGCGAGGCCGCGCTCCAGCCCAGCGAGCGATGAGGCGGCGTCGCATTCCGCGGTTCGACGAAACTGCACCACAGAAACTCTTATCAGCACAATTTTGTAGTTAAACGAATCCTAATTCAATGTTCATTCCGTGTTAACGGCAAGCAGACGCTTTGTTTACCATTAACGCTAAGTGTACTTAGGATGTTGTTTACTCAGTAATTTCAGGGGCATTTAAAAGCTAAATTGTAATTCTCCTCTCAAGGACAGAGAGGACAAGCTTATGCGTATGTCAGTATTTGCCGGCCTGGTCGCCACCGTGTTGTTTGGCGCTTGCGCCACGACGCAGGCCGCGCCGCGGATCGCGACCGCGCCGTTCATGCCTCTGGGGCAATCGGTCGACGCGCCGCGCGGCTACACCGACATGTGCAACATCCGTCCGCAGATCTGCCACGATGAAGCGCCCGCCCGGTATGTCGAGGCGCGCGTCGCTGTCGCCGCGCCGACCGGCCTGCTGCAAACCGCGTCCTGGGCGCCGACCGCGTCGGTCTCGGGCCCCGAGCCGCTGGACGCGACGATGCTGCGTCCGGCCCTGTCCTACGGTTCCTTGACCGCCTCGACCCCGCCGGCTCCGGCGACCGACGTCGCTGTGCGCGACGGCGACAGCGAAGCCGCGACGGGCTCGATGGGCGCCGACGACCGCATGAAGATGCTCAACAAGGTCAACCGCTTCGTGAACAGCCGGGTCCGCGCCATCAGCGACCAGGCGCTGTACGGTGTCGACGAGCTGTGGAACCGTCCGGGCGTGAGCGGCAAGGCGTCGGGCGACTGCGAGGATTTCGCGATCGAAAAGCGCGCCCAGCTGATCGAGCGCGGCTATCCGCCGGAAGACCTGTTCTTCGCCGTGGCCTTCCGCGCCGACATCGGCATGCACGCCGTGCTGATCGCCCACACCCAGGATGGCGACTTCGTCCTGGACAACCGCACCCCGTATGTCACCGCCTGGACCAATGCGCCCTATGTCTGGGTCAAGCGCCAGTCGCGCGAAAATCCGCAAGTCTGGGGCCTGGTCGACGCGTCGACCGCCCCGGTTCGCAACGTGCAGGTCGCTTCTCTGTCGCCCGCGCTCTAAGCGCAGAGGCCGGCGCTCCCGCCGAGCGCCGCATTATTCGCCGCCGTTAATATTGTGCGGCGCAGCAGTCGCTTGCGCGGGTAACCCGGTCGACCTATAAAACCGTGTTACTTTTTGGAGGCGTAAGCCCATGAACCGCCGCTCTTTGCTGGCCGTAGTGTTTTCCACGAGCTGCGTTGCTGCGCTTTCGACTGTAGAGGCGTTTGGTCAGACGACCACCGATACGACGGCCCCGGCACCCGCGCCCGCGGCTGTTCTGCCGCCTCCGCAGATCGATGACTACAAGCTCGGATCGGGCGACAAGGTCCGCATCCTTGTCTATAACGAACCTAACCTGTCGGGCGAGTTCCTGGTCAACGCCAGCGGCCAGCTCGCCGTGCCGCTGATCGGCGACGTCACCGCCCTGGACCGCACCACCACCGAGATCCGCAAGGAGATCGAGACGAAGCTGGCGGCCGGCTATCTCCGCTCGCCGCAGGTCAGCATCGACGTGCTGATCTTCCGTCCGTTCTACATTCTGGGCGAAGTGAACAAGCCGGGCGACTATCCTTACTCGACCGGTCTGAATGTTCTGCGCGCCGTGGCGACCGCCAATGGCTACACCTACCGCGCCGACAAGCGTCACGTGTATCTGAAGCGCGCTGGCGAGGCGGCCGAAACCAAGTATTCGATCAACGACAATCCGCCTTTGCATCCGGGTGACACCATCCGCATCGGCGAGCGCTATTTCTGAGTCTCGGCGCCAGGGAATAGGCGCCTGGCGCGAAATTCCGGCAGAATCTTACTTTAGCGTTTATTAATTGGCCCGTTTGTTGTACGGGAAACCTAAGTTATGTCTAACTTTGGCACGTATACGGAGCCGACAATGGTTACCAAGACCGTGAAGAATTCTCTTACGAAGCGAGTCGCTTCCGTGGCGGCCGTTGCTCTGCTCGCCATGGCCGGCGCTCCGGTCGTGGCTAGCGCCGCGACCGCGGCCACCACGCTCACCGCCGAACAGCAATCGCAGGTCAGCGCGCTGACCGCCAAGCTGCTGGCCATCGCCAAGTCTCAATCCGAGACGGCTTCGGAAGGCGCCTATACGGGCCTCTTCGTCGACGCCATGTCGGGTTACGACGCTCAGGTGATCGCGGCGGCTCTGACGAACGTCGCTGGCACGCCGGGGATCAGCCCCGCCGCAGCCAAGGCGGCCGCCAATCTGAGCAAGGCCTACGCCTCGAACGGCACTGGCGGCGCCACCGGCGCGACGGGCGGCTTCGGCGGTGTTCCGTCGGCCGGTTCGCCCGGCTTCTCGGGCGGCGGCGGCGGCTCGAACTACGGACAGTAAAACTTGCGCGCGCCGGAACCCGGCGCGCGCTTAAGCTTTGCTCTCTCTATCGATGGGTTAAGGGGATCGACCCAATGTGTATCAGGTTATCTATGGCTGCGACGTTGGCCGTGTGGGTCGTCGCGGGAAGCGCAGCGGCGCAGAGCCTCGTGCCGAGCACGGACTATGAAGTTCCGGAATTCTATGGTCGCGGCAAGAACACCAGTGTGCTCGAGCGCGAACGCCCCGAGTATCAAGCCTTGGGGATCAAGTCCGGCGGCTTCACGATCCTGCCGAAGCTGAACCTGGGCGCAAACCACACCGACAACGTCTACGTGACGAAGTCGAACAAGGTTTCGGACACCTATTTCAACATCGACCCGTCGGTCTCGATTCAGAGCGACTGGGGCCGTCACGCCCTGCGCGCCTCGGCCGCGGTCAATTCGCGTCGCTATGTCGACCGCAGTTCGGAAAACACCACCGGCTGGACGGTTCGCGGCGACGGTCGCGTCGACGTGTACGGCGACTCCTTCCTGGTCGGCGGCGCGGACGCCCAGCGCGTCTATGAAGAGCGCGGCAGCATCAGCGGCAGCCAGAACAACGCCAAGCCGGTTCCCGTCGAGATCCAGGGCGTCTATGGCCGTGGCACCTACGGCCAGGATCGCGTCCGCGCTTCGGTGGACATGTCCTACCGGAACTACGACTATAAGAACGTCACCGGCAACGTGAACCAGGACAACCGCGACTATGACGGTTGGCAACTGGGCGGCCGCACGGACGTCGCGCTGAGCCCGGACACCGCGGTGTTCCTGAAGGCGACCTACGGCGAAAACAGCTACAAGACCGGCACGTTCGCGCAAAAGCGCGACAACGACAACACCCGCGTCCTGGTCGGCGCCAACTTCGACCTGACCTCGGTGGCGCGGGGCGAGTTCGGCATCGGTTACGTCAAGCGCGACTACGCCCAGCCGGCGTTCAAGGATCTGAGCGGCGTCGGCCTCTCGTCCAAGATCGAATATTTCCCCAGCCAGTTGCTGACCCTGACCCTGGTCGCCCAACGGGCCGTCCAGGACGCCGCCTTCACCAACTCGGGCGGTTACTTCCAGAACACGGCTTCGCTCGGCGCGGACTATGAACTGCACCGCAACTTCATCGTCAGCGCTGCCGCCGGCTACGAATACGACAAGTTCGAAGGCATCTCGCGCACCGACAAGGTCGTGAACCTGGCCCTGGCCGGCCGTTACTTCGTCAACAACTCGATCGGCCTGGGCGCGACCGTGTCTCACGCCGACCGCCAATCGTCCGGTATCCCCACGGAAATCGGTCCGGAATACAAAGTTACGAAGTTTGCACTGTCTGTGGTGTTCCAGCGTTAATCATTCCTGCGTCATAAAGTAGCGAACGCAGGTCCGTTGCTGGGATAAAAGATGTCGATGGTTGGTGCTCTTCGCGAGCCAGAAGTTGGACAGGGCGCTCTTCCAGGGCGCCCTGTCGATTTGAAAGAGTTGTTCGGCGCGTTTCTTCGCCGTTGGAAGCTCTTCGTCGCGGTCGTGGTCGGCGTCCTCGCCCTGACCATCATCGCCTCTCTGATCCTCAAGCCGATGTATGACGCGACGGCGACCATCCGGGTCGACCCGACCCAGAAGGCGGCTATCGATATCGAGGCGCTCGCCCGCGGCGCTCCGCCCGACCAGGCCATGGTCGACAGCGAAGTGCGGGTCATGCAGTCGCGCGACCTGGCCCGCAACGTCGTCCGCACCCTGGGCCTGGCCTCGGATCCCGAATTCGCTCCGCCGCCCGGCCTGCGCGCGCGCCTGATGGGCAAGGCGTCCTCGCCCGCCGAGGACGTGGCCACCGACAACGTGATGCGCCACCTGGACGTCAATCGTCAGGGCACCACCTATCTCGTCGCGCTGCGCTTCCGGTCCTCGAACCCCGGCAAGGCGACCAAGATCGCCAACGCCTTCGCCCGCGAATACATCCTGTCCAGCGTGCGTTCGCGCATTCAGGCGGCGACCGAGCAATCCGACTGGCTGTCCGAGCGCCTCAACAGCGCCAGCGGCGAGGCGCAGCGCGCCGACGCCCAGCTGGCGGAATACAAGGCCTCCAAGGGCATCGTCACCGGCGCCAACGGCGGCACGATCACCGAACAGCAGATCAGCACCCTGACCCTGCAGCTGGCGACGGCCGAATCCGAAGCCGCCGCCGCGCGCTCCAACTACGAAGCCGCCCGCAGCCAGATGGCCTCCGGCGGCGTCGACTCCGTGTCGACGGTGCTCAACTCGGCGACCATCACCGAGCTGCGCCGCCAGCGCGCCGAACTGCAGCGCAATCGCGCCGAGATCGACGCCCGCTATGGTCCGCGCCACCCCGAAACCGTCAAGATCGAGCAGCAGGTCATCGGCATCGACCGCCAGCTGCACGACGAAGCCCAGCGCATCGTCGGCGGCCTCGAGAGCGACTCCCGCGCCGCCGCGGCGCGTGCGAGCAGCCTGCGACGCGACCTGGCCGGCCTGACGGGCCAACTGGCGACCAACAACCAGGCCTCGGTGCAAGCCGACAGCCTGCAACGCGAAGCCGAAGCCAAGCGCACGATCTTCAGCCAGATCGCCGCCTCGATGCAGCAGATGAAGCAGGAGGAGCACAGCAGCTCCGCCCAGGCGCGCATCCTGCAGCTGGCCAGCGTCGCCACCAAGCCGTACTTCCCCAACACCTCGTTGTTCGCGGCCTTGGGCCTGGCCTTCGGCCTGATCTTCGGCTCGGCCGCGGTGTTCATCGCCGAGCTGTTCGACAACGGCGTGCGCACCGTCGAGGACGTCGAGCGCGACCTGGGGCTCAGCTTCATCTCGTCGGCCCCGCTGCTGACCGGCAAGACGCTACAGTTCGAAGGCCGCACGCTGGCGCCCTGGGACTATGTCGTGGCCCGGCCGATGTCGGGCTTCGCCGAGGCCATGCGCAGCGTCCGCAGCGCCATCCGGCTGTCGGAGATCGACAACAAGCGCAAGGTAATCGCGCTGACCTCGACCCTGCCCAGCGAAGGCAAGACCGTCAGCTCAGTGTCCCTGGCCCGCGTCATGGCCATGAGCGGCGAGAGCGTCATCCTGGTCGACTGCGACCTGCGCCGCAACGCGCTGGAAGGCCTGATGGCCGAGCCGCCGGCCATCGGTCTGGTCGAGGTGCTGACCGGCGCCGCGACCCTGGAAGCCGCGATCGTCAAGGACTCGGTCAAGGGCCTGGACATCCTGCCCCTTCACAAGGCCTCGTTCACGCCGCGCGACCTGTTCGGCACCAAGGCTATGCTCGATCTGCTCAACGTGCTGCGCGAGCGCTATGACCACGTGATCCTTGACTGCCCGCCGGTGCTGGCCGTCAACGACGCCCGCGTCCTGGCCAGCATGTCCGACGCCGTGCTGTTCATCGCGCGCTGGGGCAAGACCCCGCGCCGCGCGATCCGCACCGCCCTGGATCGCCTGGCCCAGGACAATTCGCCGGTGTCCGGCGTCATGCTGTCGATGGTGGATACGCGCGCGAGGCTCTCGGTCGGCGCGGGCGACCCGTCCTACTACTACGGCCACTACCAGGGCTATTATCAGGACTAAGGGGCGAAAACGCCTCTGCGAAAGGCCCGTCGCCCGATCAGGCGGCGGGCCTTTTTCGTTAGCGCCAGGTCGCGCCGCCGCACGCGCGGATATAGTCTAGCGCCTGCTTGTCCATCGGATCGCGCCTGGCGTGATCAGGACGTTTAAGCCAGGCGAAGAACCGGCGGATCGCGTCGGGCACATCGATCTGACCCCGCTCCTTGACGACCAGCAGGGTGGTGAACAGCGTGACGTCGATCAGGGCGCTCAGCCAGGCCTTGTGCAGGTAGGCGATGACATAGGTGTTGAGCAACACCTCGGTGAACAGCTGCGCCCGAGGCTTGCGGCCGCCCGTGTCGTTTGTCTCGATGGCGCCGATGTCGGGGCTGAAGTAGATCTTCCAGCCGGCCTTGATGATCCGATAGGAGTATTCCCGCTCCTCGGCGCCGTAGAAGAAGTCGGGGCTGAAACCGCCCAGCTGTTCGAACACCACGCGCCGCAGGCCCACCAGCCCGCCGATGAAGCGGAAGGTCAGGAACGGCTTCGTGGTGTCGATGGACTTGCGGGTGTGCGGCACGCATTCGGCCAGCAGGGTCATGGTCTTGCCGTCGAGCTTGCGCACATTGACGACGCCGACCTCGGGATGGCTGTCGAAGATCTCGGCGAACCGATCCAGGAAGTCGGGCGTCTCCAGCAGGACGTCGTCGTCCAGCAGGGCCAGGATCTCGCCCCGGGCCACCGCCATGCCGTCGTTGCGCGCCGACACGCCCTTGTTCTCGCCGGTCTTGACCACACGGCCGGCCGCGAAGGGCGCCAGGAAATGGGTGCGATCGACGTCGTCGACATTGTTGTCGACCAGGATGACTTCCACGTCGGTGCGGCCGCTGACCGCCTGCTCCAGGCGATCCAGCGTGGTCTTCAGCGCGACGTCCCGCGCATAGGTCAAGATCACGACCGAAAAGCGCACGCCGTCCGGCGGACGCGGGTCCGGGTTCGGAGCCTTCATCACACTCAATCTCGTGCCCCCCCGGGCGGTCTTTCTACGCGCTCGCACGCCGCTCGGCAAAACCGAGCGCAGTCATATTTATCAGGTTCGTGGTGAGAAACACTGCGGCACAACCGACAAAGCCAAAACGTTCGCCGACTGCCCACAGGCCGGCCACGGTCAGGACGGCGGTCATGGTGCGGATGGCGAGCATCGGTCGCGAGACGCGCAGGACGATCAGCGCCGTCTCGCAAGGCTGGGTCAGGCCGCTGAAGAAGAAGCCGACCGCCATCAGCGACACGCCGACGGCATAGACGACGTAGTCCTGGCCGAAGGCGAGGTTCAGCAGCAGCGGCGACAATATGCCGACGATCAGCAGATAGGGCGTGGTCAGCAGCCACACCGTCCGGCGGGTCGCCGCGATGGAGGTCCGAAGGCCTTGCTTGCCGTGGGTGGCCAGGGCGCGGGCGGCGCGGGGCTTGTCCAGCGTGTCCACGGCCGCGACGGCCGCCATCGCGGGATTGGTCAGGGTCCGTGCGGCGGTGAAGCCCGCCGCCGCCGAGGCGCCGCCGAAGACGCCGACCAGCAGGATGACGGCGGTCGTATAGATCGCGAATGGAATGGAGGTCAGGGCCATCCAGACGGCGAAGCGCCAGTGGCCGGTCCAGACGTCGATGATCCGGGGCAGGGACACCAGCTTCGGCGTCACCAGGATCAGTCCGCCGATGATGCCGGCGACCGCGCCGATCGGCCAGGCCATGGCGCCGAACGTCAGGCTGCCCTTGAAGATCAGCACGCCGGCGGCGGTGCAGGTCAGCAGGGTCGCGTAAAGCGCCGAGCAGCAGGCCGCCGCGATCGGTCGTTCGGCCTGGTACAGGCGACGGCGGATGAATTCCAGGGTGCAGATGGCCGGCGAGACGATCGCCGCATAGCGCAGGGCCTTGGGGATCCAGTCGGAGGCCGTGATCAGGCCGCCCATGGCCGCGATCAGATAGAGCCCGCCTCCCAGCGCCACGCACACTGCGATATTGATCCACCACCAGGCGTCCATGACGTCGTGCTGGGATTTCTTGTCGCTGGCGTCGAGGATGAAGGGCAACACGACGAGCGAGCGGTGCAGGCCCCATCCGAAATAGTGCGCGCCGATCATCATGCCGATGATGGCGAAGTCGGCATGGACGAAGGCGCGGGCCAGCAAAGCGCTGGCCAGCATGTTGGCGACGCCCTGGAATCCCTGATCGGCGAAGGAGGCGATCCTGGGGATCCGCTGCTCCATCATGCGCAAGACGGATTTGAAGCGCGCGAGCCCAAGGTCCATAACTGGGTTGCTTATCAACCGATTATCCTCGCCGCCAGTCAAAGCTATAGTCGGGCTCGTAATTGGCGGGAAACTCGCCAACAAACTGTTTCGATCGGCGGCGACAAACTCTTTTTATGTCTATTCATGGTTGGACCACTAGGAAGAGACAGGATAAACGCAAATAGATGGCTTTATGTCTCCGCGACGGATGCGTCGTGATAAAGCGGCATATCGGAGCTTAGATGAAGTCTGGCGGCGTGGCGTTGAAAGCGAGGCGGGGCGTGAGCCTTTCACCGCTCCGCATTGGCGTCGGACTTCTATGCATACTCTCCTTTCTAGGCGTCCTGGCGCTTGGCGGCGCGTTCAGCCGTACTCTCGATCTTTTGACGCATGGTACGCCGCTGTTTGGTCTGGCGGGCGTGATCTTGTGCGCGCTGTCGCTGCGCCGTGCGCCCCGCGCCTGGGGCAAGGCGGCGCTGGGCGGCTTGGGCGCGGTGGCCAGCCTGTGGCTGGTCGGGCCCGAGTTCGCGGCCGGGATCGGGGCGCCAAAGCCGGCGCCGGGCGCGCCGACCGTGACCCTGCTCACCCAGAATCTGTGGACCAGCAACGCCAGGCCCAGCCAGACCGTGGCGGCCATCCTCAAGGCCGACGCCGACATCGTCGTGCTGCAGGAAGTGCGGGGCAATTCCATCGACATCGCCGCCAAGCTGGCGAGCGCCTATCCCTATCGGGCCAACTGCGCCGAGAAGTCGGAGTGGTGCTACATGGCCATCCTGTCACGCCGCCCGATCAAGGCTTGGGACTATCACGTCGCCGATTGGCTGCCGCCCGACTATGACCGCCTGGCCCTGATCCGCGCCACGATCGATGGCGGCCCGACGGGCTCCTTCGAGGTGATCGGAACACACCTGGTCCATCCGGACATCAAGGGCGTGGGCGAGGCCCAGGCGCGCCAGACGGTGGAAGCGATCGCGGGCGCCGATCCCCGGCGCGCGATCTTCGTCGGCGATTTCAACCGCGTGCCCTGGTCCTTCGCCATGCGCCGGATCGACCATGGCGTCGTGCTGGCGCGCCGTACGCACGGCCTGGCGACCTGGCCTCAGCGCATGCCGCTGTCCGACGGCAGTTTCGCCTTCCCGGTCCCGTTCCTGCCGATCGACCAGGTGTTCGCCGGCAGCAGCTGGAAGGTCGCCAAGATGCGGCGTGTCGCTTCCGGCGGGTCCGACCACTACGGCGTCCTCACCACCCTGGCGTTCGAGCCATGAGCCGCGGCGCCCTCCTGTCGCCTGGACGCGTCGACGACGCCAAGAGCCACGTCCTCTGCGGCCTGGTCGTGGTTCCCCTGTTCCTGGCGCTGATCGCCCTGGCCGCCAACGAGGACGCCCTGGCGGCGATCTTCGCCATGGTCCAGATCGCGGCGACCCTGGCGATCATCGCGTTGCTGTGGCGTCAGACCTCGTCGCGCTTCTGGCTGCGCGCCGCGCCCTGTGCGGCTCTGGTGGCGCTGATGATCGGATGGATCCTGATCGCCGATCGCATCGCGCCGCTGCGGCTGGCGCGCGACGCCGCTCCGCTGGAGCTGCTCAAACTGATCGGATTGGTGGCCGGCGCCCTGGGCGCGAGCCTCGTTGCACAATCGCGCCGACGTTTCCTACGATTGACGCTCTGGATGGTGGCGATCGGCCTTTTCTACACCTTGTTTTCACTTTGGGCGGCACAGGTTCATCCCTTGACGGTTTGGGGGCAGTCGAAGGGCGCCCACACCTATCGCTTTTCGGGCACCTTGCTAAACGCCAACGCTGCCGGTTGTGTCTTTGGAATGATCGGACTGGTTTCCCTGGGGCTCATGCACAAGCAGTTGGAGCACATGGATCTTAGAACGTCGGCGCTGCGCGATTACATCGCCCTGGCGCTGTCGGCGTGCGGCCTGATCGCGGCGCTGGGCGCCTGCGCCCTGACCGTCTCGCGCACCAGCCTGGGCGTCACCGTCGTGCTGGCCCTGGTCGTCACGGCCATCGCGGCCCATCGCTCGCGCAACAAGATCATACTGGGCGTCTCGCTGCTGCTGCTGGCGGGCGGGGCGATCTTCGCCGGAGGGCAGGTGACCTCGCGCTGGGACACGGTGTCGGCCGACGCCGTCGCCCGGGCCGAAAGCTATCGCCACTACGCCCAGGGCCTGACGGAGGCGCCGCTGTTCGGCGCCGGCCTCGGCACGTTCAAGCTTTGGAACATGGCGCATCTGACCGTCGGCAACGCCTTCGCCTTCTCGCCCAACGGCGCCGCGCACGCCGCCATCCTGCAGTCGGCCATGGAAGGCGGCGCGCCCTACGCCGTTCTCATCCTGGCGGGGCTGGCGGCCTGCCTGATCCAGATCGGCGTCAAGCGCCCCGGCGCCCGGAGCCTGGACGCCACCGCGATCGGCATGCTGGCTGCCTGGGTGCTGGCTGTCGCCTGTTCGTTTCTTGACATCGCGCTCAACGTACCCGCCTTAGCAGGCCTTGCCTTCGTCCTGCTCGGGGCGGTGTGGGGCCTGAGAGCTCCGGTTCGGAAAACCACCCTGTCGGCCCCGGAGCCTGCCCATGTTTGAGGTTCTGTTGGGCCTGGCGGCGATCTTCTTCGTCCTCTCCATCCACCCCTACACGATCTATCCGCTGACCCTGTCGCTGCTGCGCCCGCGCGAGCCATGGGTGTTGTCGGACGACTGGACCCGTCCGTCCGTGGCGATCTGCATGTCGGCCTACAACGAAGAGCGCGTGATCGTCGCCAAGGTCGAGCAGCTTCTGGCCATGGCGGCCGACTATGGGCCCGCCACCATCCATATCTATGTCGACGGCTCCGCCGATGCGACGGCGGCGCTGCTGCAGCCCTATGCCGACCGCGTGCGCCTCGTGGTCTCGGAAGAACGGCGCGGCAAGACGGCGGGGTTGAAGGACCTGGTCTCGACGACGCAGAGCGACCTGCTCGCCTTCACCGACGCCAACGTTCAGGTGCCGGCCGACAGCCTGACCAGTCTGGCGGCCGCGCTGCAGGACCCGACAGTGTGCTGCGCGTCCGCGCGCCTGCTCTACACCAATCCCGATGAGACCGGCGTCAGCGCCTCGGGCGCGATCTACTGGAGCATCGAGGAGTTCATCAAATCCCTCGAAAGTCGCACCGTCGGCCTGATGGGCGTCGACGGCGCGATGTTCGTGATCGAGCGCGACGCCTATTCGCCGCCGCCGAACGACCTGATCGATGACTTCTATGTTTCGGTATCGGCCCTGCTGACCGGCAAGCGCGTGGTTTCGACCCAGTCGGTGATGGTGGCCGAGCGCAGCGCGACGCGCTGGGACGAGGAATTCAAGCGCAAGGCGCGGATCTCTTGCCAGGCCACCCGCGTGCACATGGCGTTGTGGCCCAAGCTGCGGCGCGCCGAGCCGATCGTGCTCTATGCCTATCTCTCGCACCGGGTCGTGAAGTGGATGACGCCGGTGAACATCGCGATCACCGGGATCCTGTTCCTGAGCGCGCTATGCGTGTTCTTCGGCTCGCTCCTGCCCCTGGCCGGCGCGGCGCTGCTGGGCGTGCTGCTGCTGCTCGGCGCGGTCGTGAACCTGCCCTACACCCGCATGGTGCTGACCGCCGGCATCGCGCTGGCGGGCGTGGCCTGGGGTCAGTGCGAAGCGCTATTTACGAAGCGCACCTACGCCACCTGGACCCCGGCTCCCACCGTTCGCAACTGACAGAGGAGCCTTGGCGAGGGCGGCCTGGATGGCGCCGATCGCCGCCGGATCCGAATCGGGCTCCAAGGCCGGCGCGACGCCGTTCAGGTCGATCGCTCGCAGCCACACCGCCTCTTCGGTCACGCGACGACGGGTGTCGGCGCTCAGTCGCGACCAGTTGAGTCCGGCAAAGCGAATGCGCCAGGCCCCTTCGACGGGCAGGAACGGCGAGGCCCGATAGCCGGTCTCGAACGCCTTCAGCACGTCCGGGGTGACGCCGGCGCGCACGGCGCGGGCATAGGCGAGCCAGGTCCACCAGTTGCCGGCCGTGGGGCGGGTCTCCAGCGCCTGGGTGAGCCGTTGCTCGGCCAGGGTCAGGCGGGCGTTCTGAGGGCGCCGATCGGGCGGCCCAAGGATCAGGATCACGGCGCTGGCGGCCAGGGCGCGCGGCGGGCAGCGCTTGGCGCAAGGGTCCGCCGTCGGCGCGGCATAGCCGCCGCCCACGCCCTTGATGATGTCGGAGGCGCGGGATTCCAGTTCCGCCGTGATGATCGCGTCGCGCGTGATCGACACGCCGAACGCGGCGCCGGCCACGAGACCGGCCACGATCGCCAGCCGGACAGCGTTCGACCCGGGGCTCTGGGCGGGCTTGGAGCGTCGCGAGGCCTTGCCGACGTGACCGCCCTCGGCGTTGGTCGTCCTGGCCGTGCGCGGGCGTTTGGAGGAAGCCAAGTCTTGCCTTTTCGGGACGCGGGCGACGACGCCTAGCCGCGCCGCATTATGGTCCAGCTTGTTTGACGGCGTCTAGGCGTCGGCGGTCATGATGGCGCGCCAGCGGGCGCCGAAGACGTCGAGGCTGTGAACCCGCTTGATGTAGTCGGAGCCGGCCTTGGCCGCGGCCTCGAAGCGCTGGATCTGGTCGTCGGGCGCGGTCAGGAGCTTGACCAGCTCCTCCTCGTCGTCGACCCGCAGCGGATAGTCGCCGGTGTCCATCGACTCGAAGGTGATCGAGCTGCCGATCACCGCGACGCCGTGGGCGAAGGCTTCCAGAACCTTGGTCTTGACGCCGCCGGCGATCAGCGAGGGCGTCAGCAGGACGCTGGAGCTGTCATAGACGTCGGCGAGGTCGTCCACATAGCCGTTGGAGGTGATGTGGGACGGCAGCTGGATGTCGCGCATCCAAAGGCCGTAGAAGGCCAGGGGCGCGGTCAGGTTTCGCCGTTTCCAGAGGTCGACCAGATAGTCGATGGTCAGTCGGTTCTGGGTCTGGGTGTCGGAGCCGATGAACACGAACCGCAGCGGCGCGCGCAGCTTGGTCGGCTCGGAGACGTTGAAGCTGGGCGGCGGTATGACCTCGACCACCGAGCGGGCGCGCTCGCCGCCCTGGTTGACCAGGACCTTGGCGTCTTCATACGACAGCAGCACCATGGCGTTGGCCAGATGGGCCAGCTTCACCTCGGTGGCGCGCAGGGTTCGGCGCTCGTAGCGAACGATCAGCTGGCCGATCCAGGGCGACATGGCCAAGGCGCGCAGCGGCTTGGGCAGGCGCTGCATCAGATAGCCGGGCGACAGCGGTTGGCTGGCCTTGAGAAGCAGCGACATCCGCCGCGACATCAGGTCGTCGAGGTCGACCACCACGCGCAGGTCGGGCCGGGTGAGCCGCAGGCGCTTGATCAGGGAATAGGTCCGGACGCCGTCGGCATAGACCGCCACGCAGTCGTCGGGGATCTGGGCGATGATGGCCTTGTGGTCGCTGGACGCGGCGAACAGCGCGCACTGCAGCGGCAAGGGTTCGCCTCGCAGCAGGCTGGCGATCCAGGTGGTCAGGGATTCCCAGATCCGGCGCACGGACATGTCAGTCAGCACCGACGGCAGGCGCACCACGCTCAGGTCGGTGTCGTGGGCGAGGCTGGCGCGGATGGCGTGGGCGATCCGAAGACGACCATCCATACGCTTGCCATCGAGCTCTCGGGTCGAGACCATCACCACGCGGGGGCGGGTCATATGCGGGCGCGCGTGGAGTGTCATTGTCCTTCGAGATCTAGCCTTAAATGTTCGGCTAATCTCAGCGATAGGGCCAAGATGGTTAAGGTAGGATTTGCCTGACTGGAAGTTGGAAAAATAGCCCCGCTGGCGACGAAAATATTTTCGACGCCATGAACGCGACAATTTTCATCGACCACGCCCTGGCTTGGATCGAGAGACATTCTGGCCGCGCCGAGATGATGGCCGCCATAGGCGCCTTCGGTCCTGGCCTTCTGCACGAGCTCTTCGGGATCGTAACTCAGACGACCGACGCCTGTACGCTCCAGTTCGCGTCCCAATACGGCATAGGCCTTGAGCAGGCTGTCGGTGTCCTGCTGGCTCATCCGCCAGTCGGCGCGCAGTCTCGGCATGCCCAGGCTGTCGCGGTCCTCTGACAGCGTGAGGCGGCTGTCGGGATTGGGGACCTGCTCGGCGTGGAATTCCATGGTGTAGCGGCCCGTTCGGGACTTCAGCACGACGGACGGCAGTTTGCGGTCGGCCAGGATACGCTTGCGCACCCAGGTGTCGGCGAACACCGCGAGGCGGCCGGGATTGCGCAGGACGTTGCCGACATGGCGCAGGTGGGCGAACGGCGGACGCGAGCCCTCGCGGAATTTCCGGCTGTATTCGTAGAGCACCAAATCCTTGACCAAGAACATCGCCGACAGGATCGGATCGCCGTGCGCCGGATCGCTGGGATCGGGCAACTGGGTGCGGAAGATCACGTTCAGGCAGCGCAGCTCGCGCTGGGCCTCCGCCGTCAGCGCCAGCCTCCGCCGCACATAGACGCCGCCGGCGTCCAGGGCGTAGTCGAAGGCGACCTTTTCCGGCTCGGCGAATTCGATCTCGCCGGCGGTGGCGGCCAGGTGGCTCATATAGTGGCGGCCGAGATGGTCGCTGTCGTTGCCGATCCCGGCGGGCTTGACGTCGTTCGAGGCCAGCATCAACCGGACCGTCTCGAGGCCGCCCAGCGCCAGCACGTAGCGCCGCGCCTTGACGGCGACGACCTTGCCGTCGGGATCGCGCGCCTCAAGATGATCGACTTGGCGTCCGTCCGAGGTCAGGCGGATCGCGGTGACCGGCGCGTCCATCAGCACCCGGACATTGGCCGCCTTGGCCAGCGCCTCTTCGTGCCGTCGCCAGAAGTCCGTCGGCCGGCTGAAGCGCTCGAGGCGTGTGCGCAGGACGTCACCGTCCAGGCCCGGCGCGAATTCGGTCTGCTCGCCCGGCAGGCTGGTGGCCGGATCGTAGTCGAACGGGCCGGCCTCGGCCGCGTCCTGGGCCGCACGATAATAGGGCGTCAGCGTATTCAGGGCGAAGGGCCAGCCGGGGCCGGCGACCCAGTCGCGTTGCTCGAAATCGATCGGGTCGAACGGCATGCAGCGGCCGCCCCAGATGCGGCTGGCTCCGCCGATGGCCCGCACACGGAAGTTATGCAGCCAGGGATGGCTGCGCGGATCGACCAGTTCGCCGCGATAGACGTCCTGCGAGGCCTTAGTCTCGCGTCGACCGCCGGCCTCCAGGACCAGCACCGACAAACCCGAGGCGATGAGGCTGTTGGCGAGGGTCAGGCCCGCCGCGCCGCCGCCCACGACACAGATATCCGCCATCGGCTCTAGCGGTAGATCGGCCCAGCCGATGATCATGGGGCGGGTGCTCCGAGCCGTTTCGAGATGCGCCCTCGTATAACAGCGATCCTAAAACGATGTTGATGCGCCCTTGATTCAGGAACCATGAAGCGCAAGAAGGTTTGACGGTCCAGTCGTGGCATATCCTACGCGGCGCCGGATGTCCGTTGGCGGGCGCCGGAGCCGGCCGCCAAAGACACTAAGGAGCGCATTTGTTCGGCTTTCGCAAAGCGAAGGCTCAACCGCGAGCGGTTAGGCCCCCACCCGTCATTCCATCCGGGAAGTTGATCTACGCTATCGGCGATGTTCATGGGCGCGTGGATCTGCTGCGGCAATTGCTGGACATCATCAGGCAGGACCATCAGCAGCATGTGACGCCGTACCCGCCGGCCCTCGTCTTCCTGGGCGACTATATCGACCGGGGCGGCGCCAGCAATCAAGTCATCGAAACCCTGATGGAGCTGCAGCAGGACGATTCCATTGAATTGATGGCGCTGCGCGGAAATCACGATCAGTTCCTGCTCGATTTCCTGACCCAGCCGCTGCTCGGCAAAGCTTGGATCAATTTCGGCGGGTCGGCGACGCTGGCCTCGTACGGCGTGCCCGTGCCCAAGACGATTTCCGATGACGGCGCCTGGCTGGCCACCTGCGAACAGCTGACCGAGGCCATTCCGCCCGAACACATCGCCTTCCTGGAAAGCACGCACTACTGCGCCACCTTCGGCGACTATGTGTTCGTGCACGCCGGGGTGCGGCCCGGCGTGCAACTGCAGGATCAGAGGCCCGCCGACCTGATGTCGATCCGGGAGACCTTCCTGGCCACGGACGACGCCCTGCCAGGACGTGTGGTGGTGTTCGGCCATACGCCGTTCGAGGCGCCGTTGGTCGAGGGCGACAAGATCGGATTGGACACGGGGGCCTGCGCCACCGGCGTGCTGACGGCGCTGGCGCTGTTCAACGACACGCGCCGCTTCCTGCAGACCGTCGACAAGCGGACCGCGTGGGACGTGCCGCCGCCGATCCTGTCGGAGAAGGACCGTCCGCGCCGTTTGTAGCCGGCGTCAGCCGTAAGCTCTGCGCCATTCGACGAAGCGCTGCAGGCCCTCGGCGAGCTTGATCCTGGGCTTGTAGCCGGTGAGGGCGTTGAGCTTGTCGATATTGGCGAAGGTGGCGGTGACGTCGCCGGGCTGCATCGGGCGCATGATCTTCCTGGCCTCGACGCCGAGCGCGGCTTCGAGGGTGGAGATCATCTCCATCAGGCCGACCGGATCGTTGTCGCCGATGTTGTAGACCTCGTGGCCGCCCTGGGCGGGCGGGTTGTCGAGCACCCCAATGATCCCGTCGACGATGTCGTCGATATAGGTGAAGTCGCGGGCCATCTTGCCCTCGCCATAGACCTCGATCGGCTCGCCCGCGAGGATCTTCTGGGTGAAGCCGTAATAGGCCATGTCCGGCCGGCCCCAGGGACCGTAGACGGTGAAGAACCGCAGGCCCGATTGCGGGAAGCCGTACAGCGCCGCATAGCTCTGGCTGATCAGCTCGCAGGAGCGCTTGGTGGCGGCGTAGAGCGACACCGGCTGTTCGGCCGGATCGCTTTCCTTGAAGCCCGAACCATTGAGCGGTCGGTCGCCATAGACGCTGCTGGACGAGGCGTAGACCAGATGCTCGACGCCGGAATGGCGGCAGGCCTCCAGCACTGCCAGATGGCCGGCCAGGTTGCTGCGCTCGTAGGCGAAGGGGTTGTCGATCGAGTAGCGCACGCCGGCTTGGGCGGCCAGGTGGACAACCCGCTTGGCCCCCGAGCCCTTGACCAGGTCCAGCAGGGCCTCGTGGTCGGCGATGTCCATGCGGACCATCGTGAAGCCTTCGCGGCCGTCCAGCCGGGCGGCGCGGGCGGCCTTCAGGGCGGGATCGTAATAGGCGTTGAAGACGTCGACGCCGATCACCGTCTCGCCGCGATCGAGAAGGCGTTCGGCGACGTGCATGCCGATGAAGCCGGCCGCACCGGTGATGATGACGGGATCGGCCATGCTCAGCCCCGCCCGATGCTGGCGTAGGTGAAGCCGTGGCGGACCATTTCGCTGGGCTTGTAGACGTTGCGCAGGTCGACCACGACGGGCGTGGCCATCAGTGACTTCAGGCGGTCCAGATCGAGCGCCCGGAACTGATCCCACTCGGTCAGGATGACCAAGGCGTCCGCGCCTTCGGCGGCCTCGTAGGAGCCGGCCTTGAAGTCGACGCCCGGCAGCATCTTCTCGGCTTCGTGGCGGCCTTCCGGGTCATAGGCCTGGACCTTGGCGCCCAGGGCCTGCAGGGCCGGCAGGATGTCGAGGCTGGGCGCGTCGCGCATGTCGTCGGTATTGGGCTTGAAGGTCACGCCCAGGACGCCGATGGTCTTGCCGGACAGATCGTCGGAGCCGATGGCGTTGGCGACCTTGTCAGCCATCGCCTTCTTGCGCGCGTCGTTGACCGCGACCGTGGTCTCGATCAGCCGCACGGGCGCGCCGTA